>DASSBV010000152.1:0-32405 GCA_035698545.1 Gaiella sp.
ACGCGACGGTGCGGATGCTCGCCTACAACGGCTCGATTCCCGGCCCGACACTTCGCGTTCGGGAAGGCTCCGAGCTCGTGGTGAACGTCGCCAACGACGGCGACCTGGAGGCGACCGTCCACTGGCACGGGCTCCGGCTCGACAACCGTTACGACGGGACGCACGAGACGCAGGCGCCGATGCCGGTGGGCGGGTCGTTCTCGTATCGCATCGAGTTCCCCGATCCGGGGGTGTACTGGTACCACCCGCACATCCGCGAGGACTACGGGCAGGAGATGGGCCTCTACGGGAACATCGTCGTCATCCCTGCCGACGAGGACTACTGGCCGACGGCGCATCGCGAGCTCGCGCTCACGCTCGACGACGTGCTGATCGAGGACGGCGCGATCGCCCCGTTCAGCCCGTCGGAGACCACGTACGCGGCGATGGGCCGCTTCGGAAACGTGATGCTCGTCGCCGGGGAGACCGACCTCGCGCTCACCGCCAAGCGTGGTGAGGTCGTCCGCCTCTACCTCACGAACACGGCGAACACGCGTGTCTTCGACGTCTCGCTCCCCGGAGCGCGAATGAAGCTCGTCGGCGGCGACAGCGGCCGGCACGAGCACGAGGAGCTCGTGGATTCCGTCGTGCTCGCGCCGTCGGAACGGGTCGTGGTCGATGTCCTCTTCGACGAGCCGGGGCGCCTGACGCTCGAGCACCGAACGCCCGAGCACACGTATTCGCTGGCGACGATCGACGTCGCCGAAACCCCCGCCTCGCCGTCACTGAGCGAAGAGTTCGCCGTCCTCCGCCACAACGCCGAGTGGGCGGACGAGCGCGAGAGGATCACCCCATACCTCGACGCGCCGCCCGACAAGACGCTGTCGTTCGTCGCAGAGATGGACCTCGGGACGCCCGAAGGCCCTGTCGTGTATGCCTGCCCGATGCATCCCGAGGTCGTCAGCGACGAGCCCGGAAAGTGCCCGCAGTGCGGCATGAAGCTGCTCGCGACCGCCGCTCCCGAGAGCTACGTCTGCCCGATGCACCCCGAGGTGACGAGCGACGAGGCCGGCAAATGCCCCGAGTGCGGCATGAAGCTCCTGCCCGCCTCGGTCGTTGCCTCCGCGTCGGGGCACGAGATGCACGAGCACCACGACCACGCCGGCCATGAGGACCACAGTGCACACCACACCGACGGTGAGCACGCGCACGCCGACACCGGCGGGATCGAGTGGGAGGACGACATGGTCGACGTCAACCGGATCACGACGCCGGCGAACACGCGCTGGAGCCTCGTCGACAAGGAGACCGGCGACGCAAACCATGCGATCGCCTGGCAGTTCCGGGTCGGCGACCGGGTCAAGCTGCGCCTCGTCAACGAGATGGACTCCGACCATCCGATGCACCATCCGTTCCACGTCCACGGCGCGGGCCGCTTCGTCGTCCTCGCACGCGACGGCGTCCCGGAGGAGAACTACGTCTGGAAGGACACCGTGCTCCTGCGTACCGGCGAGACTGTGGACGTCCTGCTCGACGTGACGAACCCCGGCCGCTGGATGGCGCACTGCCACATCGCCGAGCACCACGAGAGCGGGATGATGTTCAGCTTCGACGTGCTGCCGGCAGGCGCTGCGGGGAGTTGACCGTCGACCGAGGTTCGAGATTGACATCCCGCAGGATGCGTGTTGACAATCGGCCATGCAAGACGAGGAGCTCCGCAACGCAGCGTTCGCGGAGCTCCAGCGGCTCTCGACGCTCCACGGCCCGGAGATTCCCTACCGCGCCGGTCTTGACGCGGGCTTCCCGTTTCGCGGCGGGTCGATCCCGTTCCTGACGCCGTACAAGGGGATCTACCGGGCGCGCGCGCAAGATGGGCCGGCCGCTCTATCGATCAACACGTCATACGACTCGCCGTATCGGGATCGGGTCACGTCCGACGGGTACGTCTACAGCTACCGCTCGGGAAGCATCGACCAACCTGACAACCGTGCGCTCCGCGCCGCGCACGAGCTGCAGGTGCCGATCGTCTACTTCGTCCCGATCCAGCCCGGCATCTACCAGCCACTGTTTCCGTGGTACGTCGATTCGGACGATCCCGTCGAGCGAGAGGTGACCCTGTCTCCCGGGCACGTCGTCCGTGGTGGCGCAACCGATAGGTCGGAGCCATTCGACGACCCAATCGAGCGCCAATACGCGTTCCGCACGACTCGCGTCCGTATTCACCAACGGCGCTTCCGGGGAGCGGTCCTGCCCGCCTATCGCAACCGCTGTGCGATTTGCAGGTTGCGCGAGGGCCAACTCCTCGATGCGGCGCACATCGTTTCCGACCGGGAAGCGGAGGGACAGCCGGTGATCTCGAATGGCCTCAGCCTGTGCTCGATCCACCACCGTGCCTTCGACGAGGACCTCGTCGGAGTTGCACCGGATCTCCGCGTCCACGTCTCGCGACGGCTGCTCGACGACGAGGACGGGCCGATGCTCGATCTTTTGAAGGGCTTCCACGGCGGCACGATCGAGACGCCGGGACGACGGGTCTGGCGACCTGATCCGGAACGGTTGGCGGTGCGCTTCGAGCGCTTCCACGACGCAGCCTGACCGGGAAGCTCTTGTGCGATGTGACGTGTAGTCTTCCACACATGGCTACCAACCTGGCTCTCGATCCTGACCTGCTCGAACGTGCGCTTGCGGTGAGCGGCGAGAAGACGAAGAAGGCCGCGGTGACCAAAGCACTCGAGGAATTCATCGCGCGGCGAGACCAGGCCCGACTCGTCGAGCTCTTCGCCGCTCTCGAATGGGATGCCGGGTTCGACTACAAGGCCGAACGCGCTCGCGGTTGAGCCTGTTCGTCGACACGAGCGTCTGGTCGCTCGCGCTGCGACGCGATCGACCCCCCGACGTGCCCGAAGTCGAAACGCTCACGCGCGTCCTCGAGGGAGCCGCGCAGGTGGTGACGACGGGGCTCGTGCTTCAGGAGTTGCTCCAGGGATTCCGCGGTGCGAGCGCGCGCGAGCAGATCGTGAGCAGGTTCGCAGCGCTGCCGCTGATCGTTCCAGACCGCGACGACCACGTCGCAGCTGCCGATCTGCGCACGTCGTGCCGGCAGCGCGGCGTGCAGGTCGGAACAATCGATGCGCTGATCGCGCAACTCTGTATTCGCTACGAGCTGACGATGCTCACGACCGACGCGGACTTCGCCCGCATCGCCGAGCATCATTCGCTCTGGGTTTGGCCGAGCGCCGGACCGGCTCGGCAGAGTCCATGACAGACCTCGGGGAGCTGTTCGAGCGGAACCAGGCCTGGGCCAAGGCGACGGCCGCGCGGGACCCCGATTTCTTCGCGACCCTCGCCGAACAACAGTCGCCCGCGTACCTGTGGATCGGGTGCTCGGACAGCCGCGTCCCTGCCAACCAGATCCTCGACCTCAGGCCGGGCGACGTGTTCGTCCACCGCAATGTCGCGAACGTCGTCGTCCACACCGACCTCAACTGCCTCTCGGTCCTCCAGTACGCGGTCGAGGTCCTTCGTGTCCGGGACGTGATCGTGTGCGGCCACTACGGCTGTGGCGGCGTGGCGGCCGCGGTCGAGGGGACGCGGCACGGCTTGATCGACAACTGGCTGCGGCATGTGGCGGACGTCGCCGAAAGCCATGCTGCGGAGCTCGCCGCGCTTGGCAACGAGGAGCGGCTCGCCCGACTGTGCGAGCTCAACGTGGTCGAGCAGGTGGCGAACGTCTGCGGGACGACGATCGTGCAGGACGCATGGGCTCGGGGAGAGGATCTCACCGTGCACGGTCTGGTGTACGACCTCGAGGACGGGCTGCTCCGCGACCTCGAGGTCAGTCGATCGAGAGGAGTCGCCGATGGGCGCTGAACGAGTCGTCGTCGTCCGCCCGGGGGAAGGGCATCACGTCGGAAACGTCGAGTTCCTCGCGCGGAGCGCGGACACGCCACGCTTCAACCTCGCGATCGTCACGATCCAGCCGCGGCGACTGGGCCCGCCGTCCCACCGGCACACGGCCGAGGACGACGCGTTCTACATGCTCGAGGGCGAGCTGGTCTTCACGGCCGACGGCGAGGAGCTCGTCGCCGGGCCCGGCACGTTCGTGCTCGTCCCGCCCAGCGTCGAGCACACGTTCGAGAACCGGACCGACGCGGTTGCGCGCTTCGTCAACGTCCACGCGCCCGCGGGCTTCGACATCCGGCTCGAAGAGGACTGAGCCGACGCCGCAAAGGGGGCAGACTCGCCCCATGCGCGACCTCGACAACGCCGCCGTCGCCGAGCGCCTCGAGGCATTCGCGGGGCTGCTCGACCTCGCCGGCGCGTCGGGCTACACCTCCCGCGCGTATCGACGGGCAGCCGAGACGATCCGCGGCACCCCCGCGCCGGTCCTCGAGCTCGCGCGGCAGGGCCGGGCGCAGGAGCTTCGCGGCATCGGCCCCGGGATCGCCGGCAGGCTGCGCGAGCTCGCGGAGACGGGCACGATCGCCGAGCTCGACGAGTTGCGCCGCGAGGTGCGGCCGGAGCTCGTCGGCTTCGGCCGGATGCTCGGGCTCGCCCCGAAGCGCACCGTCGAGATCGCGAAGGCCCTCGGGATCGAGACCGTCGAGGAGTTTCGCCGAGCCGCGGACGAGGGACGGCTTGCGACCGCACCCGGCGTCGGCCCGGCCACCGAGGCGAAGATCCTCGAACGGCTGCACGCACAGGTGGACCGCCCCGCGAGGGGTCTTACGCTCAACCGCGCCCGGCCGCTCGTCGAGGAGATCGCTGCGGCGCTCGGCGGAGAGGTCGCCGGCGACCCGAGGCGCTGGGCCGATACGTCGTTCGACCTCGCCGTCGTCGTGCGGGCGGCGGAGCCGGCGCCGGTGGTCGAAGCCTTCGAGGACCTGCCGCAGATCGTCTCCCTGGTCGAGCGCTCCGAACGCAGCGCGACCGGCGTGACCGTCGAGGGCGTTCCCGTCGTGCTGTCCCTGCCGCCACCCGAGCGGTTCGGTACGGAGCTCCTGCGGCGGACGGGCGCTGACGCGTACGTCGAGGCGCTCGGGCCGCTCCCGGAGGCAGCAGAAGAGCAGGCCGTCTACGAGGCGCTCGGCGTGCCCTGGTGCCCGCCCGAGCTTCGCGAAGCACCATTTCGCGGCGACCCGCCCGCACTCGTCGACCTTGCCGACGTGCGCGGCGACCTCCACAGCCACACCACATGGTCGGACGGCAGAGCATCCGTACGCGAGATGGCGCTCGCGGCGCTCGACCGAGGCTACGAGTACCTCGCGATCTGCGACCACACCGAGAACGTGCGGGTCGTCCCCGGGCTCGACGCCGACGCCGTGCGCCGCCAGGGCGAGGAGATCGCCGCGGCGAACGAGGAGCTCGCGCCGTTCCGCGTCCTCCGTGGAATCGAGCTGGACATCCGCCGCGACGGCAGCCTCGACCTCCCCGACGACGTCCTGGCCGAGCTCGACTGGGTCCAGCTCAGCCTGCACGCCGGCCAGCGCGAGGAGCGGCGGCGGCTGACCGAGAAGGTCGTCGAGGCGATGGGGCACCCTGCCGTCAAGTGCCTGAGCCACCCGAAGGGCCGCATCATCAACCACCGTCCGCCGAACGCGCTCGACCTCGAGGAGGTGATCGCGGTCGCACTCGACCACGGGGTCGCGCTCGAGGTCAACGGGCTCCCCGACCGGCTCGATCTCTCGGGCGAGAACGCGCGGCTCGCGGTCGAGGCCGGCGTCGCGCTCGTCGCGTCGACCGACGCGCATTCGGTGCGTGGCCTCGGCAACATGGAGCTGTCCGTGGCGACCGCCCGTCGCGGCTGGGCGACCGCCGCGAACGTCCTCAACACCCGGCCGTTGGCAGAGGTGCTCGCCCATCGGCGTCGCTGAGGAAGACGACTCCTTTCGCGCGCGGGTCGCGATACTCGGGGCGTGGCGTCCATGCTTCCCGCCCGGCACCTGCTCCGCGCGAAGGACACGATCGACGCCCGGTACGCGGAGCCGCTCGACGTCGCCGAGATCGCGCGGGCGGCGCGGCTCTCCCCGGCGCACTTCAGCCGGGAGTTCCGCCGCGCGTTCGGCGAGACACCGCATCAGTACCTTCTGACCAGGCGCCTCGAGCGCGCCGCGTCGCTCCTGCTCTCGACCGATCGCTCGGTCTCCGACATCTGCTTCATGGTGGGTCTCAAGAGCGTCGGCTCGTTCACGACGAGCTTCGGGCGGGCGTACGGGATGACCCCGACCGAGTACAGAGCCGCCTTTCCGCCCGCCGCGAACCGCGTGCGGCTTCCCACCTGCGTGCTCCAGGCGTACGCGCGGCCTGCATCGAGCACGTTTCGAGAAGACGCGGGCAGCGTGTCGCTCTAGCGTGGTCGGCGACCGCTCGACCAGGAAGGAGCACACGATGTTGAAGCAGCTGACACACGTGAACCAGTGGGTCCACGACCAGGACGAGGCACTCGCGTTCTACACCGACAAGCTCGGGATGGAGCTGCGCCAGGACGTGACGATGCCCGAGCTGGGCGACTTCCGGTGGCTCTCCGTCGGCCCCGTCGGCCAGCCCGACGTGGCGATCGTGCTGATGGCCGTGCCCGGCCCGCCCGTGTTCGACGAGGAGACGGCCGCGGCGCTCAAGACGCTCGTCGCAAAGGGCGCCGCCGGCGGGCTGTTCTTCGTCACGGACGACATCCAGGGAACGTACGACGAGCTCGTGAAGCGCGGCGTCGAGTTCAGCCAGCCGCCGGAGCAGCGTCCGTACGGCGTGGACGCGGGATTCCGCGACCCGTCCGGGAACCAGATGCGCGTCATGCAGGCGGGCTAGGACCGGAAGCGACCGGGCGGGCCGGCTCGCCGGCCCGCCGCCTGCCATGTCTTTCCACACGGGAGCCCGCGCGCGGCTAGGGCCGCACGCGCCAGACGTCGCGCCCGCGCCAGCTCGGCACCCAGGCCTCGCCGCCGATCTCGGTCACGACGAACGGCCCCGTCCCCACCTTGACCGTCTCGACGACCACATTCGCGGCGGGATCGACGATCGCGACCCGGCCCGCGCGGATCCGCGGCACCCAGACCTTCCCGGCCACGACGGCCGGGTCGCCGACGGGCCCCGGAATCGCAACCGACGCCGTGACCGTGTTCGTGGCGGGGTCGATGCGGCTGACGCCCGTCGGAGTCGTCACCCACACCGCGTCCTTTCCGGCCGCGGTCCACCCCGCCATCGGCAGCGAGATGCGCGCGACGACGGCGTTCGTGGCCGGATCGACCCGGATCACGCCGTCGGACCCCGTCGCCCAGACGGACTCGAACGCGCCGACGACGCCCGTCGCCTGGTCGAGCGGCAGACGGGCGACGACCCGATTGGTCGCAGGGTCGATCCGCACGAGCTGCCCGCCGCCGTGGACGGTCGCCCATGGCGCGCCGTAGGCGAAGGTCGCGTCGTAGGGCGCGGCTCCGACGCCGATCGCGGCGGTTCGCCTTCCGCTTCGCACCGAGACGCGGCTCACGGTCCCGGAGCTCGTGTCCTCGACCCACAGAGAACCGGCTCCGGCACCGAGGCCGCAGGCGCCATTGCCGACACGCGATCTTCCCGTCACGACGTTTCGCCGGGGGTCGATGCGCAGGAGATAGGGCGCGCCGAACATGCTGATCCACACGAAGCGGCCTGCCGCCGCTGCCGCGCATGGCTGCGCCGCCGCAGGCACGGGGATCTTCACCACAGGCGCCGTTCCGCCTGCGGCCGCCGTCGCCGTCCCAAGGGCCAGGACGATCGCCAGGAGAACGGCCGGGCGTCGCATGCCTGCGAAGATACTACGTTTTCGGAATAATTGCTACGTCTTCGGAGTTTCCTCCCCTCGCCCGGCGAGGATCTCCGAGAACGCTGCTCCGAGCCGCTCGAGCCCGCTGCGGACGAGGGCCGGGTCGTCCAGCGTCTCGCCGAGCTGCTCGTTGATACGGACGAGCGCCGGCCATCCGCGTCGCCACTCGGCGTCACCGGCCTTGGTCAGCTCGACGAGCACCGACCGGCCGTCGTCGGGGTTCGGCGCCCGTCGGACGTGCCCTCGACCCTCCAGGCGCCTGATCGCGTCCGATGCCGTGGTGAGCGGCATCCCGAGCTCACCCGCGATCTCCGTCAATCGTGCAGGCCCCCGTGCACCGACAAGGCTGAGCAACGCATAGTCGGCAGCTCCGACACCGTCTGCGGAGAGCTCGCGGTCGACGAGCTGGCCCATTCGCTGATGCGCCGCGACGACGAGCAGAAGAATCGAGAGCCGCCGCTCGGGGGGGACATCGGTAGCTGTCACCTCCACGGGCGCATCCTCGCACCGGGCGGGGGTTGCGGTGGTCGGAGATCTCGTAGAGGATCGACGGCGACCGTTCATGGGACAGATCTCCGACATCCTCGATGCGAAGGGTCGCGAAGTCCTCCAGATCGACGCGTCCGCCACCGTCCTGGACGCCGTGAAGACGATGGTCGGCGGGAACGTCGGCGCGCTGATCGTGACGGAGGGCGGACAGCTCGCCGGCATCGTCACCGAGCGCGACTACCTCCGCCGCGTGACGCTGGAGGGCCGGGACGAGCAGTCGACACCCGTCCGGGAGATCATGAGCGCCCCGTTCGTCTACATCGGCCCTGATGCGACGATCGAGGAGTGCATGGCGATCATGACCGAGCGCCGCTTCCGCCACCTGCCGGTGCTGGACGACGAGCGAGAGCTCGTCGGCATCGTCTCGATCGGCGACGTCGTCAAGTTCCAGTCGCAGGAGCAGGGCGTCCAGATCAAGTTCCTCACCGAGTTCATCTCGGGCTAGAGGCTTGCGTTTGCGCTCGTGCCGAACGGGTACGTTCTCGTGGATGGCGAGATACCTTGTCGCCCTCGCTTCGCTGGTCGCTGTGCTCGCGCTCGTCGGCGCGGGCTGCGGCGGGAGTGACGACGACTCCTCTGCGCCACCCGCGACCACGACCGAGACGACGACGACCACCACGACGACCGGCGGCGGCGAGACGACGGGCGGCGGCGAGACGACGGGCGGCGGCGAGACCGGTGACGCAACCAACGGCAAGGCCGTCTTCGCAAGCGCAGGCTGTGGCAGCTGCCACACGTTCTCGGAGGCCGGCTCGAGCGGGACCATCGGTCCGAATCTCGACGACGCCGCGCCTTCGTTCGACAAGGTCGTTACCCAGGTGACGAACGGCGGCGGCCCGATGCCCTCGTTCAAGGACCAGCTCTCCGAGCAGGAGATCCGGGACGTGGCCGCGTTCGTCTCGGGCTCGTCCTCGTAGAGCTCGAACCGGAATGACGCTTCGTCGGCGGGGCGGCCTGGGCGAGTGCGATGCAAGGACGCAGGGCGCCTGAATAGCTGCGCTATTCAGGCAACCGAGGACGCCGCAGCGCGCCGCACAGGTCGTTCCGCCGACTCAAGGCTTCATTTCGGTTCGAGCTCTTAGCGTCGACCGCGTTCGGCGCGCGGGATCGAAGGCCGCCGACCGTGGCAGCGGCCGCGATGCCTATGCTGCCTGGTTC
Source organism: Gaiella sp. (assembly GCA_035698545.1). Classification (GTDB taxonomy): domain Bacteria; phylum Actinomycetota; class Thermoleophilia; order Gaiellales; family Gaiellaceae; genus Gaiella. Next base: position 9,482 of record DASSBV010000152.1, read on the forward strand.
TGCCCGAGACGACTCCCACCCGTGAATCCGCGCCTGCCGCGACGCTCGAACTGCTCTGGCAGGACGACGCGTCGGCGTTCGCCGTCGCGCGCAGCGCGACCGGCGAGCTAACGCCCGTCCCACTCGACGCGGGGCTGCCCGGCGTCGCCGACGTCGCGCGTGCTGGCCACGGCGTGGCGGGTCGCCGGCTCTCCCTGACCGACCTCCTCGAGCTCGACACCGGCGAGCTCGAGCTGGGCGGCACGGCGCGGGCGGTCTTCGCGGTGGTCGATCGCGCCCGCCGCTCGATCGCCGAGGGTCTCGTTCACCCGCATCTCGAGCCGAGTGACGGACGCTGGCATGCGCTCTGGGGCGCGACGCTCGACGAGGTGGTGAGCGACGAGCTCGCGCGGATCGCCGCCGCGGCTCCCGCCGTCTGCGCCGAGCCTTTCGACGGCGACCTCGACGCGTTCGTCCACGATCTCTACGCATGCGCGGTCGACGAGCTGGCGCGGCGCGCGATCCGCGCGGCAGCGGTGCGACCACCCGGAAATGGGCCGCGCGACACAGGCGCGGCCGACCGCCTGCTCACGGGGTTGCTCTCGGACGAGTCGCAGCTTTCCTCGCATGCCGGATATGCGGCGCTCGAGCGCCGGCTCAGCGCGTGGGTCGACGGCGGGCTGGCACATCGCTCTCGTGCGCCGTGGAACGTCGGCCTCCGCCTCTCGGAGCGTGACGGCGACGTCGTCGCCGCCCTCTGGCTCGAGGCGGCCGACGACCCGACGCTGGCGCTGCCGGCGAGTCTCCTCCGAGCTGGGCATGAGGACGTCTTCGCATTTCTCCGCGAAGGCGACCCCCACGGCGCCGTCGGGCGAAGGGCTGCGACGATCGGCCCGATCCTCGCGCTGGCCGGTCTGCCGCCACTCGACGCAGAGCTGCCCGAGGCGCCCCTCGACGACGACCAGGTACGCGCCCTCCTCCGTGAGGCGATGCCCCGACTCGAGGAGCTCGACGTGCCCGTCCTGCTCCCGCGCGAGTGGGTCTCGGCGCCGAGCCGCGTCCGACTGAACCTCGTTGCGACCTCACCCGGCCGCTCGAGCGGGTTGCTCTCGCAGGAAGCCTTGGCGCAGTTCGACTGGCGCGTCGCGATCGGGGACGTCGAGCTCACCGAGGAGGAGCTGAGCGCGCTCGCCGCGGCGAAGGAGCCGCTCGTCCGGCTCCGCGGCCGCTGGCATGCGCTTCGCGCGACCGACGTCGAGCGTGCGCTGCGCTTCCTCGACGGCCGTGGGCGCGACGCGTCGGTCGTCGACCTGGCCCGTGCGCTGTCGGGTCTCGAGACGGACGAGGCCGGGCTGGAGCTCGGCCTCGTGACGCTCGACGACGCGCTCGCCGAGCTCGTCGACGGGGGCGAGCGCCGGTACCGTCCCCTCCCCACGCCGGCGGGCATGCGCCACGACCTGTTTCCGTTCCAGGAGCGCGGCCACGGCTGGCTCCGGCTGCTGGGCGACCTCGGCGCCGGCGGGATCCTCGCCGACGACATGGGTCTCGGGAAGACCGTGCAGGCGATCGCGACGCTCGTCTCCGAGCGCGAGGACGGGCTCGCCACGGGCCCGACGCTCGTCGTCGCGCCGATGAGCGTGACGCGGCAGTGGGCACGCGAGCTCGAGCGGTTCGCGCCCGTCCTCGCCGTCCACGTCCACCATGGCCCCGACCGCCTGTCCGGCGCGGCCTTCGCCGATCGGGCCAGGAGCTCGGACGTCGTGATCACGTCCTACGACGTCGTCGCGCGCGATCTCGAGACGCTGGCGCTCGTCGCCTGGGATCGTCTGATCCTCGACGAGGCGCAGGACGCGAAGAACCCCTCGACCAAGCGTCACCGTGCGCTTCGCGCGCTTCCGCGGCGGCGGGCGCTCGCCATGACCGGCACCCCGATCGAGAACTCCCTGGGCGAGCTCTGGGCGATCATGGACCTCGTCAATCCCGGCCTGCTCGGCTCCCGGCAGGCGTTCGAGCGGACCTTCGCCCGCCCGATCGAGGCGGGGCGCGACGCACGCGCGCTCGAGCGGCTGCGCGCCCTCGTCGGGCCGTTCCTGCTCCGCCGCGCGAAGGACGCGCCCGAGGTCGAGCTCGAGCTGCCGCCGATCACGATCGCGAAGCGCGCGTGCCTCCTTACCGTCGAGCAGGCGAGCCTCTACCGGGCGACAGTCGACCGCTGGATGCCTCGGATCGAGGAGCACGAGCGACGCTTCGACCGTCGCGGCGCGGTGCTCGCGATGCTGGGCCAGCTCAAGCAGGTCTGCAATCACCCCGAGCTGATCGTTCCGACCGGCCGGCAGTTGGAAGGGCGTTCGGGCAAGCTCGAGACGCTCGTCGAGCTCCTCCAGGCGGTCCCGGCCGACGAGCGCGGGCTCGTCTTCACGCAGTACCCCGGCTTCGGACGCCTCGCGCCCCATCTCGCCGAGCGTCTCGGTGCCGAGGTCGGCTTCTTCCACGGCGGTCTCTCGGCGCGTGCCCGCGACGACCTCGTCGCACGGTTTGAATCGGGATCCGGCCCACGCTTCCTCGTCGTCTCGCTCCGCGCGGGCGGCCGCGGCCTGAACCTTCCCGCCGCGAACCACGTCTTCCATTTCGACCGCTGGTGGAATCCGGCGGTCGAGCAGCAGGCGACCGACCGCGTCCACCGCTTCGGGCAACGGAAGCACGTCTACGTCACGAGCCTCGTCTGCACTGCGACCGTGGAGGAGCGCATCGACGAGCTCCTCGACGCGAAACGCGAGCTCGCCGAGCAGGTGATCGCCGGTCGCGCCGACGACTGGCTCTCGGAGCTCGACCTGGACACCCTGCGCGCCGCCGTGGCGCTCACGCCCGAGGCGATCGAGGAGGCCGCATGACGGCCCGACTGCTCGAGGACGGCGGCCCGCTCTCCGTTGCGAGCCCGCAAGAGCGGATCGGCGCGGGGCCGTGGGCACGCTGGCTGGCGAGCGGTGCCGTCCCCGACGAGAGCACGCCCCGCGCCGAGCGCGGCCGGCGTCTCGCCCGCGAAGGAGCCGTGAGCGACGTGAACGTCTCGGAGGGCCGGATCACGGCCCGCGTCACCGGGTCGACCGGCAACGAGTACGCGGTGTCGATCGCCGCGGATCCGGTTTCCCCTACGGCCTGGGCGGCGGCCGCCCGTGCGGCACGCGGCCGCGTGCCGCTCGAGACGGCAGCCGCAGGCGAAGCGCAGTCGGTCCAACTCGCACACCTGCTCGAGACGCGCTTCGGCGCACGGCTCGCACCCTCCCCGAAGGAGCTTCGCCGAAGCTGCACCTGCCCCGACGACGAGGCGTCCGGCGCGTGCAAGCATGTGGCGGCGCTCGCTTTCGCCGTCGCGGACGAGGTCGACCGCGACCCGTCGCTGTTCCTCCTCTGGCGTGGCTGCGAACCGGTCGAGCCTGCGCCCAGCGACCCGTGGCAAGCCGGAGCCCTGCCCGAGGCGCGCCCCGTGCGTGCGCTTCCGACGGCCGCAGTGCTGAGACGGCTTGGCCGAAGCGGCATCCGCGCCGGAGGCGTCGATCTCGCCGATGCGCTCGAGCGGGCGTACGAGGCGTTCGCCGCGACGCGCCTCGACCGGGCATGATGGCTCGATGGATCAGCGCCTCAGCCTCGTCACGCTCGGCGTCCGCGACCTCGGGAGGGCGCGCAGCTTCTACGAGGCGATGGGCTGGCGGACGCGGGCGGCGCCGGAGGACGACGTCGTCTTCTTCCAGGCCGGAGGGATCATCGTCGCGCTCTGGGATCGGGGCGAGCTCGCGAAGGACAGCGCGGTCGAGGACGCCGGCGGCTGGGGCGGCGTGACGCTCGCCTACAACGTCGCATCGCCCGAGGAGGTCGACGCGGTCATCGACGAGGCCCGCACGGCCGGGGCGACGATCGGGCGGGAGCCCGGGAAGACGTTCTGGGGCGGCTACTCCGGCGTGTTCGTCGATCCGGAAGGGCACCCGTGGGAGATCGCCCACAACCCGCACTGGACGGTCGGCGCGGACGGGTCGACCAGGCTCTGAGTCACTATCCGAGGATGTTGATCGCCCGCGCGCCGACGAGCACCACGGTGAGCAGCGAGATCGTCGCCTCGAGCCCCATGAAGAGCTTCGCATGGTGGGTGAGCGGCATCGCGTCGGTCGGACTGAATGCGACCGAGTTCGTGAGCGAGAGATAGAGGTAGTCGACGAGCGCGGGCGTCCAGCCGGGGCGCGCGAGCTCGTGGTTTTCGTCCTGCGGGAACTGGAAGTCCGGTTGCTCGCGCGTCTCGGCGAGCGCGCGTGCGATCGGTCCGCCGTCGTCGACCTCCCAGAAGACGAGCGCGTAGGTGATCACGTTCGTGATCAGGACGATCACGGCGGACAGCAGCAATTGTGGCCCGGACGGCCTCTCGCGCGTCAGCGAGACGACGAGGCACACCGTCGCCGCGCCCGTTCCGACGCCGAGCAGCGCGAGCAAAGCGATGGCGACTTCGCGCTGGAGCCGCTCGAGCCCGAGGCGGGACGGGCCAACGGCGAGCGTGACGAACAGCAGGCCGGAGGGCACGGCGAGAAGTAACCAGACCCACCAGTCGGGCGAGCCGAAGAGCTCCCAGCCCGCGTGCCGGCTCACGAGCGCGAGCAGGACGTTCGCGGCGAGGATCGTGAGCGCGAACGGCGCCGCCTCGCGGCGGACCTCGTGCCGGACTTGCCGAAGGTGGTGCTCGCCCACGGCCGTGTGTTCGCCGGGCAAGCCCAGATACCTATGGCCGCGCGACGTGGACGCAGCCGCATACGATCGCGCGATGGAGCAGCGTGCGCTGGGCGGGAGCGGGGTCGCGGTCACGCGGGTCGTGCTCGGCTGCGGGAACTTCGGCGGGATCGGCTCCGAGCCCTCGCTGTTCGGGCAGGGCACGAGCCGCGACGAGGCGTTCAGGCTGCTCGACGCGGCGTGGGACCTCGGCATCACCACGCTCGACACGGCCGACGCGTACGGAGGGGGGCGGAGCGAGTCGTACATCGGCGACTGGCTCCGCACGAAGGGGAGTGACGTGCGCGACCGCGTGGTGGTCGTCACGAAGACCTTCAACCCGATGGCGGACGGCGCCGACCGGGGCCTCTCGCGCGGGCGCATCCGCCGGCAGGTCGCGACCAGCCTCGAGCGGCTGGGCCTCGACGGGCTGCCGCTCTACATGGCGCACGACTTCGACCCGGACGTCCCGCAGGAGGAAACGCTCGGCGCGTTCGACGAGCTCGTCCGGGAAGGCACGGTCGGTGCCGTCGGTGCGTCGAACTTCACGGCGGAGCAGCTCGCCGAGGCGCTCGAGCTCTCCGCCCTCGAAGGCCTGACCCGCTACGAGTGGGTGCAGAACGCGTTCTCGCTCCTCGAGCAGGACGACCGGCAGACGATGTTCGCGCTGTGTCACGAGCACGGGCTCGGCTATGCGCCGTTCGGGCCACTCGCGGGCGGCTGGCTCACCGGCAAGTATCGCCGCGGCGAGGAGCCGCCGTCTGGCTCGCGTATGACCCTCAGGCCGGAGGCGGGCGAGGGCTACTGGACGGACCAGACCTTTGACGCCCTCGAGGCATTCGAGCACGAGGCGGCCGGGCGTGGGGTCTCGATGGCGGCGCTCGCGCTCGCCTGGCTGTTGCACGTCTCCGACGTGACCGCTGTCGTAGTGGGCCCGAACGACGTCGGGCAGCTCGAGCCCGTGGTCGACGCGCTCGAGGTGAAGCTCGACGAGGCAGAGCACGCGCGGATCGGAGCGCTGTTCTCGTGAGCGTGCTGGTTCTCTCGGAGGAGGACGTGCGCGACGTGCTCGACATGGAGTCGTGCATAGCGGCGATGGAGGACGTGCTCGCGGCGCTCGAGCGCGACGAGCTGACGATGCCTCTGCGGTTCGTCGTCCGCTCCGGCAGCGAGCAGCTGATGGGCTTGATGCCCGCGCATCGCGGCGGCGACGTGCCGCTGTTCTCGCTCAAGGAGATCGTGATCGCGCCCGGCAACAGCGCCCGCGGCCTGGATCCGCACCAGGGCGCGGTGCTGCTCCACGACGGCGAGACCGGCGTCCTACAGGCCGTGGTGAACGCCTCCGCGATCACGGAGATCCGCACGGCGGCGGTCTCGGCCGTCGCCACGAAGCTCCTTGCCCGACCCGGAGCGCGCACCGTGGCGATCCTCGGCTCAGGCGTCCAGGGCCGCTCTCACGCCGTCGCGATGCGGTCGGTGATCGAGGACGCGGAGCTCAGGATCTGGAGCCGCACGTCCGCGCACGCCGAGGCGCTCGCGCTCGAGTCGCACGCGGTGGTCTGCCAGACGGTGGAAGAGGCGCTCGACGGCGCGGGCGTGATCTGCACGTGCACGTCGTCCCGCGACCCGATCGTGCGCCGCGCGTCGCTCGCTCCAGGCGCACACGTCAACGCTGTCGGCTCCTCCATCCCGTCCGCGCGCGAGCTCGACGCGGACGTCGTGGCCGAGGCATCGCTGTTCGTCGATCGCCGCGAGTCGACCCTGAACGAGTCGGGCGACTATCTCTCGGCGGTCGCGGAGAAAGGGATCGGCCCGGACCACATCGTCGCGGAGCTCGGGGAGCTGCTCGTCGGCCGGCACCCGGGCAGGCGGGACGACGACGAGCTGACGGTGTTCAAGTCGCTCGGGGTCGCCGTCGAAGACCTCGCCGCGGCCGCGCTATGTGTCGAGCGCGCGCGGGACCACGGAGTCGGCGCCGAGGTGGCCTTCTGAGCGACGCGCAGGCTGCCTCCGCCGCGATTCCGCTCGAGGCGATCGAGCGGGCGCGCGCGCTCACCGCGGACGCGGTACGCGAGACCCCGCTCGTCAGGCTCGAGGTCGATGCGTCCTGCGAGATCTGGCTCAAGCTGGAGTGCCTCCAGCCGATCGGCTCGTTCAAGCTCCGTGGTGCGACCAGCGCGATCCGCCAAGCTGAGCCCGAGGAATGGCGCTCGGGGGTCTGGACGACCAGCGCCGGCAACATGGCGCAGGGCGTCTGCTGGGTTGCGCGCGAGCTGGGCGTCCCCGCGACGGTCGTCGCGCCGGACCATGCGCCGCGCGCGAAGCTCGACGCGATCGCGCGGCTCGGTGGCGAGGTGATCCTCGTCCCGTTCGAGACGTGGTGGGAGACGATGGAAAACGGCACCTACACCGGCCTCCACGGCATGTTCGTCCACCCGGTGCTCGACGAGCGAGTGATGGCCGGGAACGGGGTGATCGGACTCGAGCTCGCCGAGCGCCTCGAGGCGATCGACACGGTGCTCGTCCCATGGGGCGGCGGCGGCCTGACGTGCGGCATCGCAAGCGCGCTCGCGGCGGTCTCGCCCTCGACGCGTGTCGTCGCGTGCGAGCCGGCGACAGGCGCACCGCTCAGCGCCTCGTTCGACGAGGGTCGGGCGACTGAGGTCGAGTACACCCCTTCGTTCGTCGACGGGGCGGGGTCGAAAGCGCTGCTCCCCGCGATGTGGGACCGCGCCCGCTCGCTCGTCGCTGAGGGCGTTGCCGTGCCGCTGGACGACGTCGCAGCCGCCGTCCGCGTGCTCGCAACGCGTGCTCACGTCGTCGCCGAAGGAGCGGGCGCGCTGTCCCTCGCGGCGGCGCTCGCGGGTCGGGCGGGCGAGGGGCGCGTCGTCTGCATCGTCTCGGGCGGGAACATCGATGCCGACCGGCTCGCGGCGATCCTCGCCGGGGGCATCCCCGAGGTCTAGCGCGTCCTCATGTCACTGTCCCACCGGTCGTAGGGCGTCGACAGCGGTAGTGCGAACCACAACAGGCCGAACGCCGCGGCGGCGAGCACCGTCGCTGCGACTGCCCATGGCGTCGAGACGACCGTGTCGATCACGAGGTACACCGTGGCCGTCATCGCGACTGCGAGGCAGAACACGCCGCCGATCGCGCCGAGGTGCGAGAAGCGGAGCATCCGCTCCTTGCTCCGCTCGCGCCACCGGAGCCGGTGGTAGGCGGTCGGCAGCATCAGCATCAGCACCGCCAGCACGGTCGCGAGAAACGCGATCACATAGGAGTCGCGCTGGGCCTGCGTCGTCCGCTCCCAGCGCGCGCTGAAGGGGACGACAAGGAGGAAGCCGAATAGGACGCTCGCGCCCGAGAGCGCGACGCGCGCCTCGTTGAGCAGCTCGATGAGCTCCTGGTCCTGCTTTTCGCGCAGCGTGGCCTCGTCCACGACGAGACCGTATAGAGGCTCGAGGTGGGTTAGGGGTGCGGTTGGGGGGGTCTGGGGCAAGGAGCGCGGCCGGTTCGGCCGGCGGCAAGGCTGGTGGCCTTGACACCGGTCGAACCGAGCGCGATCCGCCGGCCCAGGCCCCCATCCAGACGTGCCCATAACCCACATCAAGCCTCTGGAGTTTGCTCGTCAGCAGTTGCGGCGGACGGTCTCGGAGATCCCGAGCTTGATCCACTCGAGCGGCACCGAGATCGCATTCCGCCACCATGGCTCGTCGACGCCGCGCTCCGCGACCTTCGCGTCCACGCAGCGGTCGAAGATCCTGCCCGCCCGGAAGAGGTTGTACCGGGAGGTGACGAGGATGAGCGAGCTCCAGTCGTGCCGGTTGACGAGCTCACGCACGGCCGCCGCCTCGCCTTCGGTCGAGAACGGCGCTGCGTGGACGCAGACGACGCCCTTCGGCGGTTTCTTGCACAGCGCCGCCCGCTGCGAGTCGTGACCGCTGCGGTCGGCCGACACGACGAGCGTCGGTGCCAGCCCGCCGTCGAAGAGCGCCTCGGCCGCCGGCAGCCGGTTTTCCGAGCCCGCCAGCACGACGATCGCGTCGGCCTTCGGCGGCAGGGGGTCGTCGTCCCGCTCGAGGAACGCCGGGACTCCGATCAGGTACGCCAGCCCGAGCGCGACGGCGACGATGATCACGAACCGGCGCACGCGGGAAGACTGACACCCGCATCGGCCGACGTGGGGTAGAACCCCTCGATCAGGGGCCCCCGAATCTCCCTCACGACGGTCCGGCGGCTCGCAATCGAGGCGCAAGGCTACGCATCGCGGCCGCGTCGCGGCACGAGGGCCGAAGTCGAGGCCACGGTGCGGCGGTTGTCATGCGTGCAGCTCGACTCGATCTCGACCGTCGAGCGGAGCCACCGCATCGCGCTCGGCTGCCGGATCGGCGCGTATCCGCGGGAAGCCGTGTCCGCCCTGCTCCGTGAGGGCAGGCTGTTCGAGTACTGGGCGCACGAGGCCTGCCTTCTCCCCGCCGAGGACTGGGCGCTCTTCCGGCCGGCGATGCAGATCGGCGGGCGCCGCTGGTACGGAGAGGTGGACCGCACGCACCCTCACCTCCGGGAGCACGTGCTCGAGGAGATCAGGGCACGCGGCCCGCTCGGCTCACGGCACTTCGACGGCGCCGCGCGGCAGGGAGAGATGTGGGGGTGGAAGCCCGCGAAGCGGATGCTCGAGCTCCTCTGGAACCACGGTGAGCTCGTCGTCGCCGGCCGTCAGGGCTTCCAGCGACTCTACGACCTTCCCGAGCGGGTGCTGCCGGGAGCCATCCTGGAGGCGACCACGCCACCCGAGCCGGAGCGTCTCCGGGAGCTCGTCGTGCGCGCCGTCCGCGCGCGGGGCGTCCTCACCGAGCGAGGAGCCGTCGAGCACTGGCGTCTCCGCGGTGGAGCGGCGCGCGTGCGCGATGCGGTGGATTCGCTCGCCGCCGACGGCCTCGTCGCGCGACACGACGTCGAGGACGGCGGCCAGCCGGTGCTCACGCCCGCCGGTGTCGAGCTGGATCGTCCGGCTCCCTCCGCGGCGGTGCTCCTCTCCCCCTTCGACAACCTCCTCTGGGACCGGCCGTTCGCTCGGCGTGCCCTCCGCTTCGACCACCTCATCGAGGTCTACAAACCCGCGCCGCAACGGCGGTACGGCTACTACGTCCTCCCCCTCCTCTGGCGTGACCGGATCGTCGGCCGGGCAGACCTCAAGTCCGAGCGCGCGACGGGCACCCTCGTGGTGCGTGCCTTCCACGTCGAGGACGGCGTGCGCCGCTCGGCGTCCCTCGACGAGGCCTTCGAGCGCGCCCTCGACCGGCTCCGGCGGCTGATCGGGCTCGAGACGGTCGCCCGATGACGGCGCGCGACTACGATCGCTGCATGGAGTTCGAGACACGCGCGATCCACGCCGGCCAGGAGCCCGACCCGGCCACCGGCGCGGTGATCACGCCGATCTACCAGACCTCGACGTTCGCGCAAGAGGCGGTCGGCGTGAACAAGGGCTACGACTACGCGAGGGTCGCGAACCCGACGCGCACCGCGCTCGAGGAGTGCCTCGCGTCGCTCGAGAACGCCGCGCACGGGCACGCCTTCGCGTCGGGCGTCGGGGCGACGTCGTCGATCATGCACCTGCTCGACCCCGGCGACCACGTCGTCTGCGTGAACGACGTCTACGGCGGCACCTACCGGATGTTCTCGCAGGTCTACGAGCCGAAGGGCTATCGCTTCACGTACGTCACGCCCGAGCAGCTCTCGGCGGAGCCGGAGGCGCACGTCTCGGACGCGCTGCTCGTCTGGATCGAGACCCCGACGAACCCGCTCCTCAACGTCGTCGACATCCCGGCGGTCGCCGCCGCAGCCGAGGCGGCCGGCGCACTCCTCGTCGTCGACAGCACCTTCGCGACCCCGTTCCTCCAGAACCCGCTCGACCTCGGCGCCGACATCGTCCTCCACTCGACGACGAAGTACCTCGGCGGCCATTCCGACGTGATCGGCGGCTTCGCCGGCACGAACGACCCGACGATCGCCGAACGTCTGCGCTTCCTGCAGAAGTCCCTTGGCGCGATCGCGGGACCCTTCGACGCGTGGCTCGTGCTGCGGGGGCTCAAGACCCTCGCGATCCGGATGGAGCGCCACTGCGCCAACGCGCGCGCGGTCGTGGAGTTCCTCTCGGCGAACCCGCGCGTGACGCAGGTGCTCTGGCCCGGGCTCCCCGATCACCCCGGGCACGAGATCGCAGCACGCCAGATGCGCGACTTCGGCGGGATGGTCTCGTTCCTCGTGGAGACCGAAGAGGAGGCCGTCGAGCTCGTCTCACACACGGAGGTGTGGACGCTCGCGGAGAGCCTCGGCGGCGTCGAGAGCCTGATCGAGCACCCGGCGCGGATGACGCACGCCTCGACTGCCGCCGGCCCCTTCGCCGCGCCGCGGAACCTCATCCGGCTCTCGGTCGGGCTTGAAGCGGCCGACGACCTCGTCACCGACCTCGAGCGCGCGCTCGCCGCCACGCCCGCGCGCGCCTAACGCTGCGGTCGTCCCGTGCGCGGATCGGGCCGAGGCCGAAACGGTGTCAGACACCGTTTCTTGTCAAGGGCAAACCGATGCCAACTTCGAGGCAATCGCTCCACAGGTCGAAGCCCAGAATTCATGCGAAATCGTGGCCCAAGACGGAGGCGCGGCTCGGCGGCGTCGCCGTCGCAACGCGTGTGGACGTGTGGAGAAGCCGGCACACATTCGGCACGCGCTGCCCTTGACAGCCTGCGGTACCTGACACCGTTCGGCGCCGACACGCGCGTGGCCCACGCCGGCACGAGGCCGACGCGGGCCACGGCGTCACGCCTCACGGGCTCGTGACCAGTCGGAACGCGGTCCCGGTCGGGTCCTTGGCCCGTGCGATGCGTCCGTACGGCGTGTCCTGCGCGGGCTCGACGACCTTGCCGCCGAGCGCCGTCACCTGCTCGAGCGCGGCGTCGACGTCCGCGACCTCGAAGTAGACGTTCCAGCCGGACGCCTCTTCCGGGTCGTCCATGATCCCGGCGAGCGCGTCCTCGTCCTTCCCGAGAGTCGTGTAGCGGAACTCCTCCGTGTCGCTCATCACGTGGGTGTCCCAGCCGAACACGTCGCGGTAGAACGACACGGCGTCGCCGTAGGCACCCGTGTGGAGCTCGAACCACGCGGGCGTTCCGGGCTCGCGCGTCACCTCGAAGCCCTTCACCTCGTTCGGCTGCCACGCGCCGACGACCGAGCCGCCCGGATCCTTGATCATCGCGAAGCTGCCGTTCTCGGCGACCTCCATCGGCGCCATCTCGACGGTGCCACCGTGGCCCGCTGCGGCGTCGGCAATGCCCTGGATGTCGTCGGTCATCAGATGGACGCCCCATGCGTCCGGGTAACCGGTCGACCCGTCGTTCGCCATGCAGCCGGCGACGTGCTTCCCGTCCTTCGTGAACGTGAAGTAGCCGCCGAACCGCTCGTCGGCCTCCTCCGCCTTCCAGCCGAGCAGCCCGCCGTAGAACGCGGTTGCCTTGTCGGTGTCCGAGCTGTACAGGTCGATCCAGCACGGAGCCCCGATGATCAACGTCGGTGTGGGCATGGGGGTGCCTCCCTTGGTCGGATTTGTCGCAGGTGATGACCGGAGGGCCGCGACGAAGTCATCGCTCCACGCGCTCTCTCGAGCCTAGGCCGCTCGCGCGGGCGGCGCGGTACGGATAACCCGATACCGTCCGCGCCGTGCTCCAAGAGCCTTTGGACCTGCTTCACCTCGGCGACCGCCGCCGGATCGGCGTGTATCTCCTCGAGACGGACGACGGCCTCGCGCTGTTCGACTGCGGCCCGACGACGTGCGTCCCTGCGCTCCACGAGGCGCTCGCGGGTCGCGGAGTGAAGCTCGGCGACGTGCGCCACCTCCTCCTTTCGCACATCCACCTCGACCACGCCGGCGCGGCGGGCGTGCTCGTGCGCGAGCACCCCGGGCTGACCGTGCACGTCTCGGAGGTCGGCCTCCCCCACCTCGTCGACCCCGCGCGGCTCGAGACGAGCGCGCGCCGTCTCTACGGCGACGCCTTCGACGAGCTCTGGGGCGAGCTCGCGCCGGTACCCGCGGAGAACGTGCGGCCCGTGGGCGACACCGTTGCGGGCCTCGCGTGCTTCCCGACCACGGGTCACGCAGGGCACCACGTCTCGTACCTGCACGAGGACGGGACGCTTTACGCGGGCGACGCGGCCGGCGTGCGGATCGAGCCGGGCCGGTTCGTCTACGCGCCGACCCCGCCGCCGGAGGTCGACCTGGACGCGTGGGGGCGGACGCTCGACGAGCTCGAGCGACGCGAGCCGCGCCGGCTTGCGCTCATCCACTTCGGGGTGTTCGACGACGTCGAGCGCCACGTCGGCGTCCTGCGCGCGACGATGCACGAGTGGGGCGAGCGGGTTGCCCACGGGATGGACGAGGCGACGTTCGTCGCCGCCGCGCGCGCGGACGTCGCCGCGGCCGAACCCGGCGAGGCCGACGCGTACGACCGCGCCGCGCCGTACTGGCACTGCTACCTCGGGCTCGAGCGCCACTGGCGCAAGCGCGCGGAGGCCGCCTCGGCCTGAGCGGCCGCTCAGGCCTCGAAGGCGTACGCTCGCAAGTCGTCGAGCGACGAGAACTCGAGCGCGAGCGCGTGCGTCGCCTCGAGCACGACGGGCGGCGCCATTCCCGCCTCGAGCGCCTGCTGCCACCGATCGGCGCAGAGGCACCAGTGATCTCCGGGCCGGAGCCCGGGGAAGCCCCACTCCGGATGGGGCGTCGAGAGGTCGTTCCCGACGGAGCGGCTGTACTCGAGAAATTCCTCGGTCATCACCGCGCAGACCGCATGGACGCCGAGGTCCTGGCCGCCGGTGCGACAGCTGCCGTCCCGCCAGAACCCGGTCAGAACAAATCGCGTCGGTACCAGGCTCGAGCCTGGTACCGGCGCTGGTTCCCTGCCGCACGGTTCGAGCGGCCCTCCGAGCACGTTTCGTCCCTCGCTCACAGCAGAAAAGAGTACGGGTGGTGCATCGAACATCGTCAGGCGACGGCGACGGCGGGAATGCGCCACCGCTCGATCGTCGCCTCGTACGCGGCCACGTAATCGGCGACCATCCGCTCCGGCGAGAACCGCTCTTCCACCGCGCGCCGCTGCACCCGCGAGTCGATCGCGTCCGCACGGTCGAGCGCGTTCGGGATGTCGCGCCAGCGGTCGACGATCACTCCGGTCACGCCGTCTTCGATGACCTCCGGGACGGCGCCGTAGCGCGTCGCGATCACCGGCGCCCCACACGCCATCGACTCGATCATCACGAGCCCGAAGGGCTCGTCCCACTCGATCGGAAAGAGCGTCGCGCGCGCACGCTGGAGGAGCTCGACCTTCTCGCCGTGAGTCACCTCGCCGACGTACTCGATCCGCTCGGAGAGGTGAGGACGAACGAGCTCGTCGAAGTACCGCTGCTCGAGCGGCTCCCGGCACTTGCCGGCCAGCTTGAGCGGCAACCCGCATTCCATAGCCACCGCGACGGCGCGGTGCGCGCCCTTGTCCGCTGTCATCCGCCCGAGGAAGAGCAGGTAGTCGCCCCGCTCCGGTACGAACGGGTACAGCGAGAGATCGAGCGCGTTCGGGCAGGTCGCGACCCAGGGCAGCTCGGGCATGGGGCGCCGCTGCATATCGGAGACGGCGATCAACGCCGCGTGCGGGACCATCGCGGTGATCTGCGCGTACAGCTGCCCCGGCTCCCCGGAGAGCGGCCCGTGGACCGTGTGCGCGAACGGCGTCGGTCCCGGCGAGCCGAGCGCGAGACCGAGCAGCCCCGTGTGGTCGGAGATCACGTCGAACTCGTCGTGCCGCGCGAGGCACGAGACCGTGTGCCGAAGCTCCCAGAACGTGTGCCCGATCCACTCGCTCGGCGCGACGGGGTAGACCGAAGCGAGGCGCGCCTTCGTGCGCGAGTCGCCCGACGCGAAAAGCGTCACGTCGTGCCCGGCGTCGACGAGCCCGTCCGCCAGGAGCGACACCACCCATTCGATCCCCCCGTACGCCGATGGAGGGACGGGGAACCAGACGGGGCTCAGGACGGCGACCCTCATGCGGCCGCTTCGATGGTCATCGCATCCGGCGAGGAAGTCACGTCCCACGACCGCCCGTGCGCGCGCACGCCACACAGAGAGAGCGAGACTTCGTCGAGCGGCGCCGCGCCCGGGAGCGTGCCGAGCCGTCCGTTGACGGTGTCGGGCTCGAGGCCGAGCAGGAGCCGGAGGAGCAGGAGCGGCGTCGCCGCGGCCCATGCCTGCGGCCGGGCGGCGGTCGGGTAGGCGATCGGGAAGGGCGTCTCCGCGCGGTCGAAGCCGGCGAAGACCTCCGGAAGCGACCATGCGAAGTGACCTCCAGCCTCGAGCAGTGCGGCCGCGATCTTCCGCACCGCATTCCAGCGTCCGTACCGAGCGAGCCCCCAGGCGGCGAGAGCGGTGTCGTGGGGCCAGACCGTTCCGTTGTGGTAGCTGAGCGGGCTGTAGGCCGCGTCCGACGTTGACATCGTGCGAAAGCCCCACCCCGACCACAGCTCGTGGCGCATCAGCGCGTCCACGATCGGGTCGACCCGCTCCTCCGGGACGATGCCGCTCCACAGCAGGTGGCCGATGTTCGAGCAGAGGGCGTCGACGCGCTGCTTGTCGCGGTCGAGTGCAAGCGCGTAGTAGCCGCCCCGGTCGGGCACCCAGAATGCCTCGTCGAAGCGCGTCCCGAGCTCGACGGCCTCCCGCTCGAGGCGCGCCGCGAGCGCGTCGTCGCCCCAGGCCTCGCGCGCCACCTCGGCGAGCCGGCGCTTCGCGTCGTAGACGTACCCCTGGACCTCCGCCGGCGCGATCGGCGGAGTCGCGAACCGTCCGTCGCGGAAACGCTGCGAGTCGCCGGAGTCTTTCCACGACTGGTTCTCGAGCCCGTCCGAGCGACGCTCGTACTCGACGAAGCCGTCGCCGTCACGGTCGCCGTAGAGGTCGATCCACGAGAGCGCCGCGAGCGCGGGCGCCCGGAAGCGTCGAGCGAGCGCAGCATCGCCCGTCCAGCGCCACACCTCCGAGAGGAGGACGAGGTACAGCGGCGTCGCGTCGACCGTCCCGTAGTAGCGCGCGAACCACTTCTCGGCGGCCCGTCCCTCGCGCAGCTCGTGGACGATCTTGCCGGGCTCGGCGTCGATCGCAGGGTCGTCGGTGTGTGCCTGGAGCTCGGCGAGCGCGTCGAGCGCGCTCACGGCCAGCTCGGGGCCGAGGAGCATGGTCTGCAGGCTCGTGATGATCGTGTCGCGTCCGAAGACAGTCATGAACCAGGGCATACCCGCTGCGGGCAGTAATCCAGACCCGTCGCCATGACGGAGTCGGAGCGCGGCGAGGTCCGCGACGGACTGGTCGAACGAATGCCGCAGCTCGTCCCAGGTCGTCGAGAGCCGAGGCAGGCGGAGCGACCAGGCGTCGAGCGACTCGCGCACGCGCGCCCGCTCCGTGCCGAATCGGCGCGAGACGAGCTCCGGCCGCTCCACCTCGCCCGAGAGCGACACGGCGACGTCGACGCGCACGTCCCACGCGCCGTGTGGCGCGAGCTCGATGGGGAAGCGGACGACGCCACCCTCGCCGAGGCCGTCCCGCGAGAGCACCACCTGCGTCCGCCCCCCGCGGTCGTGCGACTCCTCGAGCAGCACGCGGCCCTCCCCCTCGTCGAAGCGTGCGGCGGCGAGGGGCGGCAGGTCGGGTGCGTGGAGCGGGTCGCCGAGCGCGAAATCGTGCTGCTTCACACTGATGATGTCCGCGAAATCCGTGCCGAAATCCAGCTCGAGGACGAACGCGAGCGGCGCGCGCGTCACGTTGCGAACGAAGATGTGGTCCTGTAGTCCCTGTCCGACGAACCGGTGGCGCGCGATCGAGAGCACGTCCTGGGCGAGACCGTCGACCGGCGCGTTGCGCGAGTAGAAGGCGGCCGAGAAGTACTCGACCTTGCCCGACGAGAGCAGGAGCGGGCGACGGCCTTCCACCGTGAGCGTGAACATCGAGAGGAACCGCGTGTCCTGCGCGTAGAGGCCGTTGACGCCGCCCTCGATGTCGCCGAGGTCGTCGCAGAGGCAGAAGGTCGAGCCTTCGAGGATCGTCAGCGACACCGGGCTAGCGATCGTCCCTTCGCACGACCCGAGCGCCGCTCGACTGCGCGAGCGCCTTGATCACGATCTCGTCGAGGTTCACGTGCAGCGGACGCGTGAGCGCGAACAGGACGCAGTCGGCGATCTCGTCGGGCGTCACGGGGTCGAGGCCCTGGTAGACGGCATCCGCCTTCTCCGAGTCCCAGCCGAAGCGGACGAGCGAGAACTCCGTTTCGACGAGCCCCGCGTCGACGGTCGTCACGCGGATCGGCCGGCCGAGCAGATCTTCCCGTAACGCATAGGAGAACCCGCGCACGGCGAACTTCGACGCGATGTACGACGCGCCCTGCGGGTACGCCTGCCGTCCCGCGACCGAGCCCATGAACAGGATGTGGCCGCCGTCCCGGATGTGCGGCAGGCAGAGGCGCGTGATCCGCAGCACGCCGTCGACGTTCGTGTGGAGGACCGTCGCCTCGACGTCCTCCGTCGACTCCTCGAACGGCACCCGCCCGAGCGCCAGACCCGCGTTGTTGAAGAGGATGTCGATCCCGCCGAGCTCCGCCACCGCCTGCTCGACGAACGCGACGCTGGACGTCTCGTCGGTGACGTCGAGCGAAAGCGAGACGTCGGCCTCGACGCGCTCGATCCTCCGCGCGCCGCCGGCGACGCGGGCGCCGGCCTCACGGAGCTTGCGGACGGTGGCCGCGCCGATCCCGGACGAGGCTCCCGTGACGACGGCCGTCTTGCCCGCGAGCTCCATCGGCCGAGCCTAACGTCTGGTGTCCGACTTCAAGGCGGACACCTCCCGCCGACGCCTACGTCAGCTCCACGCGGCCGATCGTCACCGGCGACTTCGGCTTGTCGCGCCCGTCCCGCTCGACGAGCGAGATCCGGTCGACGACGTCCTGGCCCGACGAGACCTGGCCGAAGACGGTGTGCTTGCCGTCGAGCCACGGGCACGCGTCGGCCGTGACGATGAAGAACTGCGAGCCGTTCGTGTTCGGGCCGGCGTTGGCCATCGCCAGCGCGCCGCGTGCGACGGGATGCCCGCTCTGCTCGTCCTCGAACGTATAGCCGGGCCCCCCGGTGCCGTCGCCGAGCGGGCAGCCGCCCTGGATCATGAAGTCCGGGATCACCCGGTGGAAGGCAAGCCCGTCGTAGAACCCGTCGGACGCGAGCCGCGTGAAGTTCTCGACGGTCTTCGGCGCCTCCTCGGGGAAGAGCTCGATCTCGATCGGCCCTTCGCTGGTGTGAAACGTCGCCTGTGTCATGACCCCGACGCTAGCAGCGTCGCAGCGGCTCCCAGAGCGCCTGTCAAGCGGCTCGGGAAGCGGTGTTCAGGCCCTTAACATCCGGCCAACATCTACCCGTGGATTGGCCTGCGTACACTCTTTGACATGGCAACGGCCGCGGAACCGCTCTCAGGCCTGCCGCAGGCAGAGGCGTCCCAGGAGCTGGCCCGGAGCTGGAAGAAGCTGACGCGCGCCGCCACGGTCGTGGCGGTTCTCACGTCCCCGGCGCTCTACATCTGGTTCACGCAGCACAGCGGTCTCTCGTGGTGGACGGCGCTGCTCGCGACGGTCGCGATCGTCGTCGTGTTCCGCGGCTTCGCCGATCTTCTGTTCCGCCGGCTGATCCCTGCGCCGAGCCTCTTCGGTATCGAGAGCCGCGAGCTCCGCGAGGAGGACATCGTCAGTCGCCGGCGCGCGTGGTTCTGGCGCTTCTGGTTCAAGATCGCCGTGATGTTCGTGGTCGTGATCACGATCATCTGGCTGTTCCGCGGCGGCTCGTGGTTCAGCACGATCGGCTTCATCATCGGCGGCTTCGGGACGATCCTCTCGTCGCCGGCGCTGTGGATCCAGGTCGTCTTCGTGTTCTTCCTCTTCATCGCGAACTTCGGGATCCTGTTCGGCCCGCTCCTCGCGATGAACCTCACGCAGATCAAGACGTTCGAGCCGGGCGACGCGCAGTGGGGCGTGAAGCTCGACGACGTCCGCGGTCAGGCGGAGGCGAAGGAGGAGGTCCGCCGCGTCGTCTCGATCTGGCAGTCGGGCGAGCAGTTCGAGCGACACGGCGGCAAGCGCGAGCGCGGCGTCCTGTTCTTCGGGCCCCCGGGCACCGGCAAGACGATGCTCGCGAAGGCCCTTGCCACGGGCTTCAACTCCCCGTTCGTGTCGATCCCGGGATCGGGCTTCGCCGCGACGTTCATAGGGATCGACGCGATCGTCGTGCGCTATCTCGCGTGGAAGGCGAAGCGCGCCGCACGCAAG
Organism: Gaiella sp.; assembly: GCA_035698545.1. Taxonomy (GTDB): domain Bacteria; phylum Actinomycetota; class Thermoleophilia; order Gaiellales; family Gaiellaceae; genus Gaiella. The sequence goes on from DASSBV010000152.1 coordinate 28,600, forward strand.
TGGGGCGGGACGTGCATCGTGTTCATCGACGAGATCGATGCGGTCGGCATGCGGCGTCAGTCACTCGGCGCCGGCGGGTTCTCGGGGATCGAAGCGCCACCGATCGTCTCGATGAACGTCCACGACGAGCTCTTCTACGGGCCATGGGGTGCGCTCAATCCGTCCGGCGACCTCGTGTACGAGACAAAGGAATGGCGCGACAGGCTGTTCGAGAGCCGCGCGACGCCCACCGTAGGACCGAGCGGCTTCGCACTCAACATGATGCGGTTCTACAACTTCATGTTCCCCGGCGGGATGGGCGGCATGGGCGGCGGCATGGCTCTCAACCAGCTGCTCGTCGTGATGGACGGCATCGACAACCCGCCGTTCATGCGCCGCGTCATCACGAACAAGACGAACACGCTCCTCGACGCGAGCTTCATCGTCCCGCGGCGCCTGAAGGGTAAGTCGCTCCGGCTGCCCGCACCCCGGCCGCGAAGCGAGCAGGTCTACTTCATCGGCGCCACGAACGTCCCGATCGACCGGCTCGACCCTGCGCTGATCCGGCCTGGCCGGATGGGGCGCCACGTCTGGTTCCGCACCCCGACGAAGCACGACCGGCTCGACATCATCGATCTCTACATCAACAAGGTGTCGCACGACGCCGACCTCGACATGCCGCGCCGCCGCGATGAGATCGCGCGCGTCACGAACGGCTACTCGCCCGCGATGATCGAGCAGGCCACCTCGATGGCGCTGACGATCGCGCACCACTCCGGCCGCGAGCGCTTCAGCTGGGACGACCTCGTCGAGTCGATCACGACGCTCGAGTCCGGCACCGCAATTGGGATCGAGTACGCCCAACGCGAGGCTCGCTCGACGGCGATCCACGAAGCCGGGCATGCCATCGCCGCGCACAGCTACATGAAGGACTTCGAGTCCACCCGGCTCTCCATCCGGCGACGCGGCGAATCAGGCGGCCATCACCAGGGTCACGCCAAAGAGGAGATCTTCATCCGCTTCCAAAGCGAGGAGTTCGCAAATCTCGTCTGGACACTTGGCGCAATGGCAGCCGAACGCGTCTTCTACAACGAGAACTCGATGGGGGTCGGGGGCGATGTGATGTCTGCGACGTCGCGAGTCAGCCGAATGGTCGGCGGAGCCGCCATGGGCCCCATGCCATTCGTTGCGACGCCTACGGAGGATGAGACGGAGGACGAAGCGCGCCTCAAAGCGCTCGACCGCATGGAGTCGATCGGCCTGCAGATCATGAACCGGATGGGCGGCGGTGGAGGGATGAGCCCCGACCCGATCTCAGGCGGTCTCATGGATCCGGCCAAGCGCAAGGTCGGCGCCCAGATCCTCGGACAGGCATACGTCGTCGCTCACAACCTCGCAGCCGCCAACCAAGAGCCGATCGAGAAGATCGCCGACGCCGTGATCGAGAAGAAGGAGCTTTTCGGCGATCAGCTGCTCGACTTGCTCGACTCGGTCGGCATCCGCATCCCCGAGATCGACTACGGCGATGAGTCCGTCTGGCCGTCTCCCTTCTTCGCGATCACGTCCGATCGACGGCCGAAGGAGATCGAAGCGAAGTGAGCGAGCAGGCGCAGCCCCGCCCGCTGATCGACGCAGAGCCCGCGAAGCCCGTCGGAGCGTCGGGCCTGCCGCGTGGCGAGCAGGCGCGCCGGACCGGCTACCGGCGGCGTTTTGCGATCGTCTACGGCGCCCTGGCCTTGATCGGCGGCATCGCGATCGGCGCGCTGATCGTGCTGGCGACCCGTCCCGATGCCGTACCGAACCCCTCCTGGTCGGCGTGGGAGCCGGACGGCAGCTCGAACGCACGGGTCAAGCAGATCGCCGACCACGTCGCGAAGGAATACCGCTTCCAGGGCGAGCAGATGGCCGTCGCGCTCGGCGGGCCGCCGACGGTCGCCGCAGGCGGCGACTCGACGACCCCCATTCCCGTCGCAGCGATCGCCGTCCGGCCCGACACCTCGACCGGACAGGCCGAGGAGGACGACATCGAGCTGGTCGACGCGTCGAAGAGCATGCAGTACGTGCTCTGCGGCCTCGGCGACGGCTGTGCGCTGTCGAGTGGGCCGCCGACCGAGGCCCGCCACACCCTTCTTCGCCGCGAGGCGCTCGAGCTCGCGCTCTACACCTTCAAGTACGTCGACGGCGTGGACTCGGTGACCGTCTTCCTACCGCCACCGGCCGGCAGCAGCCAGTCGCCGGCGACGGCGGTCTTCCTCGAGCGTGGCGATACCGGCCCCGAGCTCGCCAAGCCGCTCTCCTCGACGCTCTCGCCGATCACGCCTTCGGTCGGGACGATCAAGGCCGGCGAGCTCCAGACGCTCAACCGCATCACGCGCTCGCGGCTGTACCAGTTCCAGTACACGCAGGCCCAGGACCTCTCGGCCGTCCTCGTGCTGGACCCCATCGCCTGAGCGGGCTGCGCGACCCTCGCCTCGTACGCGCCAAAGCGCGGCTCGACACCCTCGACTGGTGGCCACGGCCCGTCCGCATCGGGCATGTGCGGCTCGTCGTAACGCCCTGGCTGTTCGAGCTCCGGCCGTGGCGCGGCTTCGACGGCTTCGCCACGCACTTCGTGATCTTTCTGCGCCGCGCCGATGTCCACGAGGGCTTGATCACGCACGAGCTCTGCCACGTCTGGCAGATGCAGCACCGGCCGATCCGAATGCCGCTCAGCTACCTCCGCACGGGCTACCGGCGGAGCCCGTACGAGCGTCAGGCCCGCGAGGCCGCGCGCCGAACAGCGGCCTGAGCCATGCCGCCGCGGAGACCGTCGTCGGCGAGCTACGATCGAGGCAAGGGAGGAGGGAAGTCATGAGGCTTGCCGCATCGCTCACCCTCGCATTGGTTTCCGCGATTGCGCTGCTCTACACCGGGATCTGGCTCGGCTCCCGTGACCGGACGTGCGCAGCCGTCCCGAGCAACTACGGCAAGGTCGTCGTCTGCTCGAGCGACTACGCGGACCAGATCCGCCAGTAGCCCGGGCCGCCGCGCGCGGCTAGACGATCACGCGCCAGCACGCGGTCAGCACGACCATGAGCAAGAGGAAGACCCAGACGCGGTCGAACCACGGCAGGCCCTCATAGCCGTGCTGCGCCGGGCGCTCCTCGGGGGTGATCTCGCTCATGGACTCCCACTATCGGCGTCCGCGACGCATTCGTGTCCAGCCGAAGGGCTAGAACGGCCTAGACACGGCGGGAGCGCGTCTGACGATCACTCTCGACGCCGAAGAAACCCCGGCATGCACGTCTTCTTGCCGTCGCTTGAGATCGCCACCGCGCCGGCGGCGCCGATCGCGAGAGCGAACAGCATTCCGCCCCATCCGTCTGTGGTCCAGCCGACGAAGAGGACAACCCCGAGAGCTGCAACGAGAACGCAGCTACGTGCCAGACGATCACGATTCATAAGCCTGCGGAACCTCCGGTCTCGATTTGACAACGTCGGCGCGACCGATAGTTCGCGTCGCGGAGGGCCTATGGATCACCGTAGCGAAACGGTGCGGCCCTCCGCTGACAGATGTGTTTCGCATCGGAGCACGGCCGACAGCTAGGCGCGATCATCGCGACGTACCCACCCGGATAGTCGGGATTGCCGAAATGGGCGGTGCAGGACTCGAACCTGCGGCCACCTGCGTGTAAGGCAGGCGCTCTACCAGCTGAGCTAACCGCCCGGGCGGCCACGGATGGTAGCTCCGGGCACAGCTATCCTCGCCCCGCCGCCCCCATCGACTAGCGGCCCAGGTCGCCACCCTTTCAAGGTGGTAGCGCGGGTTCGAATCCCGCTGGGGGCAT
>DASSBV010000153.1:0-10366 GCA_035698545.1 Gaiella sp.
GTCAGCTCGTATGGGTCCTTGATCCCGAGCGACGGCTTCGTCTTCGAGAGGTACAACGCCGCGTCCGCGATCTGGATCGGGTTGTCCGGGATCGTGATCTTGCCCTTGTTCTTCGGGTCGTAGAGCGCCCCCCAGGTCGTCGGCGTCTTCTTGAACGCCTTCTTGTTGACCATCAGGACATTCGGGCCGAACTGCAGCGAGACGCCGTAGTGCTTCCCGCCGACGGTGTTGTTCGACGGCGACTGGAACGCCTTGAAGAAGTCCTTCGAGGCCGGGATCAGCTTCATGTTCACCTCGGCCACGGCACCGGCGTAGATCAGCCGCAGGCTCGCGTCACCCGACGCGGAGACCATGTCGTACTGGCCGCCGCCACCCGAGGTCATCAGGTTGAACATGTCGTTCGAGCTGCCGGCGTACTTCGTGGTCACGTCGCAACCGGTCGCCTTCTCGAACGGTGCGACCCACTGCTTTTCGGTGTAGCCCTCCCAGGCGACGAGCGTGAGCTTGCCCTCGCCCTTGCCGACCGACGTCGGGACTGCGTCCGACTTCGTCACGCCCGCAGCCGGCACGGCCAGCGCCGCGACGCCGGCCGCGACCAGCATGTGCACGAGACGTACTCGCTTCACGTTTCCTCCTTCACCGCGAATTCCACGTCCGGGCTCCAGCGGAGCCTGACGCGCTGACCCTCCATCTCGTGGACGTCCGTCGACGACGTCTCGAGGTTCTGTTCGACGACGGTGAGCTCTCCGCCGCGGTCGAGCGCGACGACGAGCTTGGTGAACGGGCCGACGTAGACCGCCGCCCTGATGGTTCCGGGCTCTCCCTCCGACCCTTCGGCCGGGAGGACCCGGATCTTCTCGGGGCGGACGGTGAACGTCCGGCCGTCCCGGTCGATGATGTTCGACGTGCCGATGAAGCCCGCCACGAACCCGGTCGCCGGATGCTCGTACATCACGGCCGGTGTGTCGACCTGCTCGATCCGGCCCTGGTTGAACACCGCGATCCGATCGCTCATCGTGAGCGCCTCTTCCTGGTCGTGCGTGACGTAGACGAACGTCATCCCGAGCTCTCGCTGGATCGCCTTCAGCTCGATCTGGAGCTCCTGCCGGAGCTTCAGGTCGAGCGCGCCGAGCGGCTCGTCGAGCAGCAGCGCGCGGGGCGTGTTGACAATCGCCCGCGCGAGCGCGACCCGCTGACGCTGGCCGCCCGAGAGCTGCGACGGCTTCCTGTCGCCGTAACCGTCGAGCCGCACGACCCGGAGCGCTTCCGTCGCCCTCGTCTGCCTCTCGGCTTTCGGGATCCGCTTCACCCGTAGCCCGTACTCGACGTTCTGCTGCACCGTCATGTGCGGGAACAGCGCGTAGTCCTGGAAGACCGTGTTGACGTCGCGCTCGAACGGCGGCAGCCGCGAGACGTCGCGGCCGCCGAGCTCCACCTCTCCCCCGTCCGGCCGCTCGAACCCGGCGATCATCCGCAAGGTCGTCGTCTTCCCCGACCCCGACGGGCCGAGCAGGGTGAAGAACTCGCCGCGCCCGACGTCGAGGTCGATTCCGTCGACCGCAGCGACGTCGCCGTACGTCTTCCGCAGGCTGCGCAGCCGAATATCGGGGGCGTCGATCACCCGCCGAGGCCGGCGGCGAGCGCCTCGTCGAGGAGGCCGAGGCCCTCGTCGAGATCCTCGTCCGTGATCGTGAGCGGCGGCAGAAGCCTGATGACGTTCCCGTAGAGGCCGCACGAGAGCAGCAGGAGCCCGCGCTCGAACGCGGCCTCGACGGTCGCCTTCGCGCGGTCGGGGGTGCGCTCCTCGAGCTCGAGCGCGAGCATCGGGCCGAGCCCGCGCACCTCGCCGACTCCCGCATGGCGTCCGGCCAGCTCGTCGAGCCGGGCGCGAAGCATCTCCCCGAGGGCCGTCGCGCGCCCGAGGAACTCGGGCTCGCGGATCGCCTCGAGCACGGCGACCGCGGCCGCGCACGAAAGCGGGTTGCCGCCGAACGTGCCGCCGAGCCCGCCGGGGCCGACGGCGTCCATCAGCTCTGCGCGCCCGGTCACGCCGGCGAGCGGCAGCCCGCCGCCGATCGACTTCCCCGAGACGAGCAGGTCGGGCTCGACGCCGTCGTAGTGCTCGATCGCCCAGACCTTCCCGGTTCTTCCGGCGCCCGACTGCACCTCGTCGTCGACGTAGAGGATCCCGTACGCGCGGCACACCTCGGCCAGCCGCGCCGGAAAGTCCGGCGTCATCGGCACGAACCCGCCCTCGCCCTGCACCGGCTCGAGCACGAGGCAGGCGACCGTCTTCGGATCGACGTCGGACTTGAACAGCTTCGCGAGCCCGTCGAGCGCGTCCTCGGTCGTCACGCCGTGGTACGGGTACGGCGCCGGCGCGCGGTACACCTCGGGTGCGAACGGCCCGAACCCCGCCTTGTACGGGTGCACCTTGCTCGTCATCGTCATCGCGAGGAGCGTCCGCCCGTGGAAGGCGTTGTCGAACACGACCACAGCGGGGCGACCCGTCGCCGCCCGCGCGATCTTCACGGCGTTCTCGACCGCCTCCGCTCCCGAGTTGAGGAGAATCGACTTCTGGTCGGCGCCCGCGCACGGCGAGAGCTCCGCAAGCAGACGGCACGTCTCGACGTACGGCTCGTAGACGCCGACCATGAAGCACTGATGGAGATAGAGGTCGGCCTGCCGATGGATCGCGTCGACGACCGGGCCGAACCGGTGACCGGTGTTCTGGCAGGCGATCCCGCCCGCGAAATCGACGAAGACGCGTCCCTCGGGGTCGGTGACGCGAGCCCCCTCCGCAGACGCCACGACGAGCTTCGGTGTCGAGACGCCGCCGGAGACGTACCGCGCCCGGTCAGACAGTACGTCTGCCGTGGTCTGCTGATCGATCGAAGTCATGCGCGCGAGTATGACGGAGCAAACGCGCAATGTGGAGGGCTGTTTGCCTCGCATTGCGCAGCCAACGAGGCACCGAGGCAGTTGCGGCGGCGAAGCCGACGCCTTCAGGGATTTGCCCCGCCGCAGGCGGGGATCCGAGCGCGGGATTCCGCTTTTGCGGAATCCCGCTTGCGAACGAACCCGGTGCGGTTTGCCACACCACTCAGCGTGTGCGCCTCTCGTACGATTGCCCTGTGGAGACACGCACGACCGTCCTGATCGTCGACGATCACCCAAGCTTTCGCGCCTGCGCACGGGCGATCCTCGAAGCGGACGGGTTCTCGGTGATCGGCGAGGCTGAGGACGGTCAAGGCGCGCTTTCGGCGCTCGACTCGCTCACTCCGGACGTCGTGCTGCTCGACGTCCAACTCCCCGACATGGACGGCTTCGCGGTTCTCGAGCGCCTCGGCACAGGCGCCCCACCGGTCGTCCTGATCTCGAGCCGCGATGCGTGCGACTACGACGGGATGATCCGCGGCTCAGGCGCACGCGGCTTCATCTCGAAGGCGGAGCTGTCGGGCTCCGCCGTCCGCTCACTCCTGCGGTGAGCCGCAGCCGGCTCGTCGCGGCCGTCACGCTCGGCGCGCTGCTCTACGCGGGCGCAGTGGTGCTGATCGCGATCGCGGACATCGAGAATCCCAGGCTCGCGGTCGTGATCGCGGTGCTCGCGGGCCTGAGCTTCACGATCGCAGGCGCCTTCGCCGCCGCGACGAGACCGGAGAACCGCACGGGGGCACAGATGCTCGCCGTGGGCCTCTTGTGGTCACTGGGCGCGCTCCAGCTGACGAGCGGCTCCCTCCCTTTCACGATCGGCTATCTCCTCTCGGGGTTGGCGTTCGTTGCATTCGCCCACCTGATCCTCGCGTACCCGACCGGCTACCTCCGCCCCGGCGACCGCTGGCTCGTGTGGGGCGTGCTCGTGGCCGTCACCGTGGGGCCGTTCCTCGTGACGCTCTTCGATCCGACCCCCCTCCCCACGTGCGACACCTGCCCGACGAGCGCCTTCCTCGTCAGCGACAACTCCTCACTCGCCCGCGCGAGCGGAGTCCTGCTTGCACTCGGGGCGGCCGCGATCGGAGCCGCTTTCATCGTTCGGCTCGTCCGCCGCTACCGCCAGGCGACGCCGCCGCTCCGGCGCGTCCTCGGGCCGGTCTATCTCTTCACGCTCGTCTCGCTCGTCACGCTCGTTGCGAGCGGCCTGATCGCCACGATCAGCGCCTCGGCCGGGTTCATCGTCGAGCTTGCAGCGCTTGCCTCCCTCGCCCTGATGCCGGTCGCGTTCGTGGCGGGGGTCTTGCGAACGAGGCTTGCCCGGGCGGGAATCGCAGATCTCGCGATCGCGATCGGCAACGGCACGCCCCTGCGCGATGCGCTCGCGGACGCCCTTGGCGACCCCTCGCTCGAGCTCGCGTACTGGTCGCCCGAGCGCGACAGCTGGGTGGACGAGGACGGGAGGATGCTCAGCGACCCGATCGCGAAGGACGCCCAGGCGGCCACCTTCGTCGAGCAGGGCGGAAAGCGGGTCGCGGCCCTCATCCACGACCGGACGCTGACCGAGCAGCGCGCGCTCGTCGATGCGGTCGCCGCGACCGTGTCGCTCGCCTTCGAGAAGGAGCGCCTCCAGGCGGAAGTCCGGGCGCAGTACCGCTTTCTCGAGACGATCATCAACACGGTGCCGAGCCTTCTCTCAGTCGTCGACACCCAGGGACGGTTCCGCAACTTCAACCGGGCGGTGGAGATCGCGAGCGGCCTGGGGGACCGCGACCTGATCGACGGCGCGTACTTCTGGGACGTCTTCATCTCCCGCGAGGAGCGCGAAGCGATGATCGAGCGCTTCCACCAGGCCGCGCCCGACTTCGCGGCGGCCGAGTACGAGAACAACTTCACCGACGCGACAGGGCAGGAGCGCGTGATCGCCTGGCGCACGGCGCCGCTCGTCGACGAGACCGGCAACGTGCTCCGGATCGTCGCCGGCGGGATCGACATCAGCGACCGGAAGCGCCGCGAGGTCGACCTCCAACGGCAGCGCGACTTCGCGAACACCGTCGCGGACACGATCCCGAGCTACATCGTGATCACCGATCGCGACGGGGTCGTCGTGCCGATCGGAGCAAACCGCGCGTTCTGCGAGGCCTTCGGAAAGCACGTCGACGAGCTCGCGGGAACCTCGATCCTCGAGCTCGTCGAGCCGGGTGACCAGCCATCCGCGCGCCTCGCGATCGCCGGCGCCGCGAGCGGCATCGCCCAGTCCGAGCGGGAGAACACCTGGATTGGCCGGGACGGGCACCGGCTCATGGTCGCGTGGACGGCCACCCCGATCCTCGACCAGCGAGGCACGGCTCGCGTTCTCGTCTCCGGGATGGACGTCAGCGAGCGCAAGCGCCAGGAGAAGGAGCTCCGGGCCTCGCGCAGCAGGATCGTGGCCGCCACGGACGCCGCGCGACGGCGGCTCGAGCGCAACCTGCACGACGGGGCGCAGCAGCGTCTCGCCGCCCTGTCCCTCTCGCTCCGCTTCGCGGAGTCCCGGCTGCCGGACGATCCCGCCGAGGCGGCCGAGCTGCTGAAGGGCGCCCGAGACCAGCTCGCCAGCGCGCTGGACGAGCTGCGCGAGCTCGCGCGCGGCCTCCACCCGAACGTCCTCACCGACCGCGGCCTCGGCCCTGCGCTCGAGTCACTCGTCATCCGCTCGCCCTTCCCCGTCGACGTGGACGCCCCGGACGAGCGCCTCGCGCCCGCGATCGAGGCCGCCGCCTACTACGTCGCCTCCGAGGCGCTCGCGAACGTCGCGAAGTACGCGCACGCGACGTCGGCAGGCGTTCGTATCACGGAGGACGACGAGCGCCGCGAGATAATCGTCGAGGTGATGGACGACGGCATCGGCGGCGCCGATCCGTCGCGCGGGTCGGGTCTCAAGGGCCTCGAGGACCGGGTGGCGGCACTCGATGGGACACTCGAGGTCGAGAGCCCTCCCGGCGTCGGGACGCTGATCCGTGCGAGAATTCCGACCGCGTCCCGCGTGGCTCAGCTGTAACGCCCCGTCCGTAGACTCAACCCCGGATGGCTTCCCTTCCGACCGGCACCGTCACCTTCCTGTTCTCGGACGTCGAGGGCTCGACGCAGCTCGTCCGGACTGCGGGCGGCGCGTACGCGGGCCTGCTTGCGGACGTGCGCCGGCTGCTGCGCGACGAGATCGAGGCGAACGACGGCTCCGAGATGGACGCGACGGGCGACGAGGTCTCGGCGGTCTTCCAGGACGTCGTGCCGGCGCTCACCGCCGCGCTCGCGGGCCAGGAACGGATCCGCGACCACAGCTGGCCCGACGGCGCGGTCGTCAAGGTGCGCATGGGCCTCCACACGGGCGTGCCGCACCTCGGCGAGGAGGGCTACACGGGCCTCGACGTGATCCGCGCCTCGCGGATCGCAGCGGCCGGTCACGGCGGGCAGGTGCTGCTCTCGTCCACCGCGGCGCCGTTCGTGACGGAAGTCGAGACGCGCGATCTCGGAACGCACCGCCTCCAGGGGTTGCCCGACCCCGAGTCGATCCATCAGGTGCTCGCCGACGGGCTGCCACGCGACTTCCCGCCGCTCCGCGGCACCGTCTCACAGCTCGGCGACGCGCGGCGCGTCGTCCTCGCAGACGACTCCGTGCTCCTACGAGAGGGCGTCGCGCGCCTCCTCGAGGAGGTGGGCTTCGAGGTCGTGGCGCAATCCGGCACCGCAGACGACCTCCTGCGGCACGTGTCGATGCACAAGCCGGATGTGGCCGTCGTCGATATCCGGATGCCTCCGACGCACACCGACGAGGGGCTCCGTGCGGCGCAGGAGATCCGCGAGACGCATCCCGGGGTCGGTGTCCTCGTCCTGTCGCAGTACGTCGAGCCGGGCTACGCGATGGCGCTCCTCGAGTCGAGCGCCGAAGGCGTCGGCTATCTGCTCAAGGACCGCGTCGCCGACCTCGACCAGTTCGGCACCGCAGTGCGCCGCGTGGCGGACGGTGGCTCGGCGCTCGACCCGGCCGTCGTGAGCGAGCTCGTCGGCCGGAAGCGGCGCGACGACCCGCTCGACCAGCTCACCGCGCGGGAGCGAGAGGTACTCGAGCTGATGGCCGAAGGCCGCTCGAACCAGGCGATCGCGGAACGGCTGTTCGTGACGCTCCGCGCCGTCGAGAAGCACGTGACGAGCATCTTCACGAAGCTCGGCCTCCCCGCGAGCACCGACGACCATCGCCGCGTGCTCGCCGTGCTCGCGTATCTCCGGGCGTAGTTCGCCGGGCCGCGCAGCCCCGCGGGAGTGTGGTTTTCCGAACCTGCGGAAATGGTGGCGACCACACGCATTGCGCCGACCTCTGAAGCGACCATGGGTGCATGGTGCGTTCCTGGTTCTCGCGGTCGCATTCGGGGCTCCAAGAGCTCGGCGCCCTGGCTGTCCTCTACACCCTCTACGAGGTCGTCAGAGGCGTACCCAGCGAGAACGTGGCGACCGCGATGCGCCACACATCCGAGATCGTCGCGCTCGAGCAGGGTGCCGGGATCTACGTCGAGCGCGCCGTGCAAGGCGCGTTCGAGGCGCTGCCCGTGCTACCGACCGTCCTCGGCCTCGCGTACCTGTTCCTCCATTTCGCCGGGACGACCGCTGCGCTGGTCTGGCTCCATCGGCGGCATCCGGAGCACTTCCCGATGGTGCGCACCACGCTGGTCACCGCGACCGCGCTCGCGCTCGTCGGCTACGTGTTGTACCCGGCCGCGCCGCCTCGGCTCGCCGGCCTCGGCTTCTCGGACACCGTGACGACGCACGCGGGGATCAACCTGAGCTCCGACGTGCTCGGCACCCTCTACAACCCGTTCGCGGCCGTGCCGAGCCTCCATTTCGGATACGCGCTGATCGTGGGCGTCGCGCTCGCCACGCTTGCGAAGCGCCGCGTGGTGCGGGTCGCCGGGGCGCTGTACCCGCTGGCGATGCTTCTCGTGATCGTCGGCACGGGCAATCACTTCGTCTTCGACGCGGCGTTGGGAGCTGTCGTCGTGCTCGCCGGCTGGCTGGTTGCCCGGCTGCTCGTCGAGACACCGGAGACGGCAGGGCGCCGCGAGCAGCGGGTCGACGAGCACCCCGCGCCATGCTGCTCGTAACGCCCGGCGACTACCATCGAGCGAGCGCCGGAGTAGCTCAGCTGGTCAGAGCACCGCTCTTGTAAAGCGGGGGTCAAGGGTTCGAATCCCTTCTCCGGCTCCTTCTGTTGGAAGCTACCGCGTGCGCGAGAACCGCTGTACGGCGGCGAGCAGGTCCTCGCTCTTCTGAGCCGCGATCTCGGCGTCACCCGCCGCGAGCGCGTCGCCGACGCAGTGGCGGACATGATCCTCGAGCAGCTTGACCGAGACGCTGTCGAGCGCGGTCGAGACGGCAGCAATCTGCGTGAGGATGTCGATGCAGTACCGCTCCTCCTCGACCATGCGCTCGAGCCCGCGCACCTGCCCCTCGATCCGGTGCAGACGCTTGATCAGCGCATCCTTGTCCTGAACGTATCCGTGGCTCATGCGGGTGCTCCTTCGAGGTCGTGCCTTCGCGATGGCGCCGGCGCCTCCGGTGCCTCCCGATGACTGTGGAAACGGCGCAGGCGCAGGCTGTTCGTCACGACGAAGACGCTCGAGAACGCCATCGCGCCCGCTGCGACGATTGGGTCGAGCAGGCCCGCAACCGCCAGCGGGATCGCCGCGACGTTGTAAGCGAACGCCCAGAACAGGTTCCCCTCGATCGTGCGCAGCGTCCGACGCGCGAGGCGGATGGCGTCGGCTGCGGCGCGGAGATCCCCGGAGACGAGCGTGAGGTCGGAGGCCTCGACCGCCACGTCGGTGCCCGTTCCGAGGGCGAGCCCGAGGTCGGCCTGGGCGAGCGCCGGCGCATCGTTGATGCCGTCGCCGACCATGGCGACCACGCGCCCCGCGTCCTGGAGGCGCCGAACCTCCGCGACCTTGTCCTCCGGAAGCACGTTCGCGACGACCCGCTCGAGGCCGACCGCCTCGGCAACCGCGAGGGCGGTCCGCTCGTTGTCGCCGGTGAGCAGGACAGGCTCGAGCCCGAGGCTCCGGAGCTCCGCGACTGCCTCCTTGCTCGTCGGTTTGACCCGGTCGGCGACCTGGATGAGCCCACGCGCGGCGCCGTCCCAGCCAACGGCGACCACCGTGCAACCCGCGGTCTGCGCGTCGTCGCGCGCGCGGACGAGCTCGTCGGGAAGCTCGAGGCCGTGCGAGGCGAGGAACGCGGGCCGCCCGACGACGAGCACGTGGCCCTCGACGACCGCTTCGACGCCGAGCCCAGCGCGGTTCGAGAAGTGCTCGACCGCGGGTAGCCGTCCGAGCTCCTCACGAGCGCGCTCGGCAATCGCTTGTGCGATCGGGTGCTCGCTCGCGTCTTCCACCGCTCCGGCCAGCCGCAGAACCTCCGCGGACTCGACACCGTGCGCCGGCGCGACGTCGGCGACCCACATCCGCCCTTCGGTGACGGTGCCGGTCTTGTCGAGCACGACCGTCGTGACCCGGCGAGTCCGCTCGAGGATTTCCGGGCCCTTGATCACGATCCCGAGCTGCGCGCCGCGGCCCGTCCCCACCAGCAACGCGGTGGGCGTCGCCAGTCCGAGCGCGCAGGGACACGCGATGATCAGGACGGCGACGGAGGCGGTGAACGCCGCCGTCGCGTCTCCGGTCAGGACCAGCCACCCCACCAGCGTGGCGAGCGAGATCCCGAGCACGATCGGCACGAAGACGGACGAGACGCGGTCGGCGAGCCGCTGGACGGGCGCTTTCCCGGATTGCGCCTCCTCGACGAGGCGCGCGATCTGCGCGAGCGCGGTCTCCCCTCCGACACGCGTCGCGCGGACGATCAGCCGCCCTGAAGTGTTGATGGTGGCGCCCGCGACCTGGTCGCCCGGGCCGACCTCGGCGGGCACGGGCTCGCCGGTCAGCATCGACTGGTCGACCGCGGAGGAACCAACCTCGACGACCCCGTCGGTCGCGACCTTCTCCCCGGGCCGGACGACGAACAGGTCGCCGGGCTGCACCTCGGCTACCGGGACAACGGTCTCCACGCCGTTGCGCAGGACTTTCGCCTCCTTCGCGCCGAGGTCGAGCAGCCCGCGGATGGCGGCGCTCGAGCGGCGCTTCGCCCGGGCCTCGAGGAAGCGGCCGAACAGGATCAGCGTCGTCACGGCCGCGCCGACCTCGAAGTACGTGTGCGCGTCCTCGAGCGCGAGGAGTGCGACGACCGACCAGGCCCAGGCTGCGAGCGTGCCGATCGAGATCAACGTGTCCATGGTCGCCGTGAGATGCCTCGCGTTCAGCACGGCCGCCCGATGGAAGCCGAGCCCCGCCCAGAGCACGACCGGGGTCGCGAGTGCGCCGGCAACCCACTCCCAGCCGTCGAACTGGAGCGGGGG
>DASSBV010000154.1:0-21748 GCA_035698545.1 Gaiella sp.
AAGCGACCCGTCACCGAGCTCGACATGGTGCGCGGCGTGGTCGTCTCCGACGACGGAGCCGTCGAGGTGACGATTGCGCTGACGGTCGCGGGCTGCCCGCTGCGCGCGAGCTTCCAGGACCAGGTCGATCGGCACGTGGGAGCAGTTCCGGGAGTCAGGGGGGTGACGCTGCGGTTCGACGTGATGACCCCCGAGGAGAAGGCGGCACTCGCCTCGCGCCTGCGCGGCGGCCGGCCGGCGAAGGAGATCCGCCTCGATCCCTCGACGCGCGTGATCGCCGTGGTCTCGGGGAAGGGCGGCGTCGGCAAGTCGACGCTCGCGGCCAACCTCGCGGCCGCGCTCGCCGAGCGCGGCGAGACCGTGGGCGTCCTCGACGCGGATGTCTACGGCTACTCGATCCCGCACGTCCTCGGCGTGTCGCAGCGCCCCGTCGTCGTGGACTCGATGATCGTGCCGCCCGTGCGGGGAGACCTGCACGTGATGTCGATCGGCCTCTTCGCAGAGGACAACGCGCCGATCATGTGGCGCGGGCCGATGCTCCACAAAGCGCTCGAGCAGTTCCTCTCTGACGTCCACTGGGGCGAGCTCGACACGCTCGTCGTCGACATGCCGCCCGGCACCGGCGACGTCGCGATCTCGATCGGACAGCTGCTCCCCCGTGCCGAGGCGCTTGTCGTCACCACCCCGCAGCCCGCGGCACAGCAGGTCGCCGTCAGGGCGGCCGTCATGGCGCAGAAGACCGGGATGCGGGTGGTTGGGGTCGTCGAGAACATGTCGTGGCTCGTCGGCACCGGCCAGGAGGTGTTCGGCGCCGGCGGCGGGGAGGCGCTCGCCGCCGAGATCGACGCGCCGCTCGTCGCGCAGATCCCGCTCGACCCCGCGCTGCGCGAGGCGGCCGACGAGGGTCGCCCGGTGATCGAGGCGGCCCCGGACGCCGAGGTGACCGCCGCGATCCGCGCCCTCGCCGAGCAGGTCCAATCGCGCCGTCCCGCCGGCATCCGCAAAGCGCTGACGGTTCTCTAGCCGTTGGCCGGTGCAGGTCGGCCCGTGGCCGGAGCCGGGCTTTGCCCGGCCGGAGGCCAGGCTGGGGTTGCGTGTGAGCAGCGCGGAAGAAGGGGGTTCATGGGGGAAACATGGTTTCCCCCATGTTCCCCGGACGGCGAGCCCAGCGGCGGTGGGCCCGGTGCCGTCGCTGCACGTCCGCGCCGGGGGGAGGCGCGGCCATCCAGTCGATCCTCACACCGTGGTGTGAGGATGCTGTAAGCGTACTCGCGTTCATGAGGCTCATGTCGTGACATCCGCCGAGGCGATCGCTCGGTTGCGTGCGCGGGGACTCTCCGAGCGTGGTGCAGCGGTCGTCGTGGAGCATCTCGCGACGGCCGATCGCATGGGCCGAACAGGCCACGGGTTGGCCAGGATCGTGTGGGTCGAAGGCCTGCTCGACGGCCAGCTCGACCCTGCGGGACGGCCCGAGCGAATCGAGAGCGCGGAGGGATTCGAGCGCTGGCGGGGCGGCGGGGCGCTCGGCTATCTGACGCTCGCCTCGATCTGCGACAGCTTGCTCGCCGACCCGCCGAGCCGCGCCCGGCTCGTCGTCGCCGAGTCGTGCTTCCCCACAGGCGTCCTCGGCGCATGGGCGAGGCGGCTTGCCGACGCCGGTCTGGTCGCCGTCGTCACCGCCACGTCGCCGCGGCGGCTCCCGCATCCAGCCGGTGGCCCCCCGCTGACGGGAACGAACCCCATCGCGATCGCGATCCCCTCCTCGGACGGACGTCCCGTCGTCACGGACGTCTCGATGGGCGCCGTGACGCACGGCGACGTGCTCACGGGGATGGCGCGCCCGGAGGAGCTCGTCCCGTTCGGCGGTCCCCAGGCGCACAAGGCGTTCGCCCTCGCTCTCGGGGTCGAGCTACTCGTCGGTGCGCTTGCCGGGCCCGAGCACGGTGCGCTCGTGCTGGCGGCGAGGCCGGAGCACGATCCCGTGCCCGAGCTGCGCGCGTTGGCGGAGGGGCTCAGGCTGCCCGGAGACGCATCGCACGCCTAGCCGCCGTCCCAACGGACCGAGACTGCGCCGTGGACGTCGGGGAGGGGCAGCGTCGCAGCCTCGGTTTCCACGGCGTCGCGTTCCGTCTTCGAGAACCTGCGCCACGGAGTGACCGTGACGGCCGAGCCCGCACGGCGCCAGGTCCCGGCGACGTCGCCGCCGAGCAGGAGAGCGCCAGGCCAGACCCTGGACGTCCAGAGCTCCGCGCGCCGCGCCGGATCTCGCACGAGGAGCTCGCGGTCGACGCGCTGGAGGAGGTAGAAGACGTCCCCGCTCGGCAGAAGCCGGGCCGCTGCGGCCGCCCCCGCGGGCGCGCGCAACGTCGGCTCGTCTTCGGCGAGGAGGAACGCTTCACCGAGCGGCGTCCGCACGGCGACCAGCGAGGTGCCGAGCGCCTCGAAGGTGGCGAGCGCCTCGCGCGTGCCGGTCCCCGCCCAGACCGAGAAGCTCTCGGCGGTCGCCGGGCCCAGCGCGTGGAGGTAGCGGCGCGCGAGCTCCGCGCGCGCCTCCAGCGGATCGACCTCCGGGCGCGGAACGGTCCAGACCGTCGGCTGGCGCGCGCCGCCCCAGCGGATCAGCACGGTGCCGGTCAGCGCCGCGTAGCGAAGGGCGTTGTGGTGAACGCCGAGCCCACGTCCCGCCTCCTGGACGCCGAGGCGACGGCCTTCGAGGTAGGCATGGAGCCGCGCGGCGAGATCCTCGGCTCGTCGCCGGGTCCTGCCGCTGTCCGGCAGCCGACCGAGCGTGAAGGGAGCGTGCTCCCCCGCAGGGACGACGTACGCGGTGTAGCGCAGCCCCCAGACCTGGACGAGCGACGGGTCCTCCCACGCCTCGGGCACGGTTCCCTCGACGCGGGCGTGAAGCGAGTGGAGCGCCGACCGGGGAACGCTGTCCTGGAGACCTGCCCTGGCAGCGCGTGCGAGGGAGGTTGCCCCCGGCGGCAGCCGCACGTCGAGGCAGCCGACGCGCCGGCGAAACGCGAGGATCTGTTCTCGCGTGACCTTCAGGGACACTCCCGGCGTTTCAGGGGCGCGGGAACGACGGGTCGTCGCGGATCGAGGCGAGGTCGTCGTCGGTCTGCGCGAGCTCGAGGAAGCGGGCCTCCATCGTCGCCGCCTCCTGGATGTGGGCGAGCGCCTCTTCCCGCCTGCCGGCGCGCGCGAGTGCGCACCCGAGGTTGTAGTGGCTCAGTCCGCTGTCCGGCGTCTCGGCAAGATGCTCCTCGAGCACCGCGATTGCCTTGTCCCACTCCTCGGTCTCCCAGTAGCGAAGCGCCTCTGCCGTGCGCTCCCACGGCGACGGCGTGAACACAGCGCCCGGCTTCGCGCCGACCGCGAGGATCGTCGTTCCGCTCTCGCCGACGGCGCCGCGCCTCACCGACGGGTCGGGGACGTGGACGACCGTGCCCGCGGGCGCGTCGAAGGTCTTCCCGTCGAGCGTGAACGTCGCGTGGCCCGAGACGACGACGTAGACCTCTTCGTGCTCCTCGCCCTCGGACTCGTCGTGCTCGCCGATCACCTGCTGGCCGGCAGCGGTCGCCGTCCAGGCGTTGATCCCGAACGCCTGGATTCCGAGCGTCCGCCGGACAGGGTGCCAGTGCGCTCCCACCTGGCCCAGAGCCATCTCGTCGAGCGTGACAACGGCGTAACGGTCGCTCATGCGGACTCCCTCAGTCGGTCGAGCACGACAGGATCGATCGAGTCTTCCCCGTCCACGCGCTCCTCGAGGTTCTCGACGCCGGCCCACGAGGCGAGGTCGGAGTGCCCGACGCGCCGCAGGAGGTCGTCCACCTCCGCCCGGAGCTCGTCGTCCACCGGGAGCCACTGGTCGCGCGGCGTCGAGCCGAAGAGCGCATCGTGCATCCGGTAGATGCGGCGCAGCTCCACCAGCGGGTCGGGGTGGTCGTCGACGCGGAGGTCGACGAGGACGTCGGAGAGGCTCGCATACCCGCCGTCGCGCTCGACGACGAGCAGCGCGGCCGACTGCCGCCCTCGGCTGTCGCCGCCCGCTGCCTCGGCCGCGTCGAGGCAGTCGAGCAGCCGCGGGGCGAGCGACTTCCCGATGGAGGACTCGAACGTCTCGGCGAGCGCGTCCACCGTCGCGCCGGAGACGAGGATGTTTCCCTGCGCGGCGTAGCCTTCGCCGGTCCGCCCACCCGCCCAGGCGTGGCAGTCCTCGCCGGTATAGGTGGCGGCGCGTCCCTCTGGGTCGACGATCCCGAGCTGCCGATGCGCGCGATCCTCGTCCGCCGAGGTGAGCCGCTCGACCGCTTCTCCGGCCGAGAGGCCCTCGCGGAGCAGCGCGAGACCCTCCGGGCCGTAGCGCGGGTTCGCATACGCCTGGGTGGCGATCGCGCCGACGTGCGGCTCCGCCCACGGGACGACCGAGCCGACCGCCAGGAACTTCGACTGCGTCGCGACGCCCCACTGACCCGCCGCGAGGTCGCACGCGCAGATCGAGTAGGTCGCGACGAGCCGTGGAGCCGGGGGCGCAAGTTGCAAGCTCCGACGTGTGTTGTCAGCCATAGGTCAGCTCCGGCAGGTCGAGCTCGAGGAGCGCCGGGTCGGTGACGAGCACGCAGGAGATTTCCGGCCGGGACAGTGCTCTCGCGACCCCGGCCGCGTCGGTGGCGTGCGCGACGACCGGCCGCCCGGACGCGTGAGCGTCTCGCAACCCCGCTTCGTCGTCGACGGACTCGACGACGAGGGCGTCGTCGAGATCCAGCGTCCCTTCCAGGGCGATGGCGGGCACCTTGCGGCCCGTCGCACCGAACCAGCGCTCCCTCACGCCGGTGAGGCTACTGGAGCCGAGGTTGGTCAGGGAACCGGTCCGGTGCCCGCCGGTGTAGGAGGGATGACCAAGGAGGCACGATGAAGAGATTGCTGCTCGGGCTGGCCCTCGCCGGCCTACTGCTCCCGGCTGCCGCGACTGCAGGCGGCTTCGCCACCGTCCAGCTGAGCTCGCTCCCGGCCGGTACTGACGCCGGCTGGACCTGGGTGCCGACCATGACCATCCTCCAACACGGCGTGACGCCGCTCGACGGCCTGCAGCCTGCCGTTCGGATCACCGACGAGTCCGGAGAGATCCGCTCGTTCGCTGCCAGGCCGGCGGGCGACCCCGGCAAATACGTCGCGGACGTCGAGTTCCCGACCGCCGGGACGTGGCGCTACGAGATCTGGGACGGCTTCTCGCAGACGCACACCTACTCGCCGGTGACGATCGGGGACGGCGGCGGCGGCTCATTCCCGACCGTGCCTGTCACCGCCGGTGTGCTTGCGGCGATCGCCCTCGCGGGCGCGCTGCTCCTCGCGCTCCGCAGACGGCGGCCGGGCGCTCGTCCTGTGCTCGGCTAAAGGGTCAGGCTCTCGCCCGGCGCGATGTCGAGCAGCTCCACGCCCGAGGGCAGGAGCGGCCGCAACGCGTCGGGCGTACCGGTGAGCAGCGGCATCGTGCCCCAGTGGGAGGGCACGATGCGCCCGGCGCCGAGCAGCTCGGCGGCGAGCGCGGCCTCTTCGGGGCCCATCGTGTAGTGATCGCCGATCGGCAGCACCGCCACCTCCGGCGCGTAGAGCCGACGGATCAGCGCCATGTCCCCGAAGACGTTCGTGTCGCCCGCGACGTAGATCGTCGGCGCGCCGTCCTGGCGCAACACGAGGCCGGTCGGCTCGCCGGTGTAGACGATCCTTCCGTCCTGCCAGTTGCTCGACGAGTGGTTCGCGTCGGTGAGGGTGATCCGTACCCCCGCGAAGGAGACCGTGCCGCCCTTGTTCGGGCCCTGCGACGGGTCCTCCGGAAGCCCGTGGGTCGCCGACAGCCAGTCGCGCAGCTCGACCGCCGCGACGACCGGGCACTCGAACTTCTGCGCGAGCACGACCGTGTCGCCGAAGTGGTCGCCGTGCCCGTGCGTGAGGATGATCAGGTCACATCGTTCGGGGGAGCGCTCGTCCTCCGGGCACTTCGGGTTTCCGGTGAGGAAGGGGTCGATGTAGACGCGCGTGCCGGCCTCCGTGTCGAGCCGGAACGTCGCGTGACCGAGCCAGGTGAGAGTGGTAGCCATGCGCTCGAGCCTACACCTGGCGAGGCGCTCTACCCCGGCACCAACCCGTCGCCCACCTGATCGGGGGATCGGGGGCGCGGCCGGGCCTGCCGATCGTGGAGCTACGTCGCGAAGCGGTCGCGGCGGGCTTCCAGAGGGGGAAAGCCATGCAGAGCTTCAAGGGCGTTGCGCTCGCCGTGCTGGCGATCGCGCTCGCGGCGGCGGTGCAGGCGGGCGCCGCTGGCCATACCACGGTCTACGCCGTCTACAGCGTCGGGGGGCTCACGGTCCCGGGCCTGACCACCGGCCTCGTGTTGCAGCCCGGGCAGGTCGTCACCGTGAATGCGAGCGGTGGCGTCTGTCCCTTCGGCGACACGTACTGTCCCGGGCCCGATGGAAACGCGGCCCAGGACACGACGAACACGCTGTTCGGCGGCTTCCCACTCCCCGGTGCGCCGGCCTGGGGGCTCGTCGGTCGCGTCGGGAGTGGCCCATGGGTGCAGATCGGACAGGGCCCGACCACGTTGACCGGCACGGGCGCGGTCGCCTTTGCGGTCAACGACGATCTGCTCGGCGACAACGCAGGCACCTTCACCGTCACGGTTTCGTACTCCTGCTGGCCCGGCTGGGGCTACGGCGACGAGAATCACACGCACTGCGGCCCGCCCGGGCTCGCAGCGAAGGTCGACGAGCCGGCGCCCGAGACGGACAACCGGAACGGGAACGCGACCGGGCACGCGAACGGAAACGGGAGATCCGATCAGGGCGGGCAGGCCGACGAGTCAGAGGGCCACGGCAAGCCCGGAAAGGGCAAGGGCTAACCGCTACAGCGGCAGGGACGCGGCGGCGTCGCGGGCGAGGTCGACGAGCGGCTGCACGAAGAAGAACGAGCCGATCGTGACGACGATCCCCGCGCCGACCGCCGCGTCGAGCAGCAGGTCGCGCGGCGGCGAGCCGCCGGCGGCGACGACGGTCTCCGGCAGCTCGCCGGGGCGCATGTAGAGCGCGCGCACGATCCAGAGGTAGTAAGCGAGCGAGAGCGCGGTTGCGAGCACGCCGATCACGACGAGCCACCACCAGCCTGCCTCGTAGATCGCCGAGAAGACGAAGAGCTTGCCGAGGAACCCGCCGGTGAGCGGGAACCCGGCGAGGCTCAACATGAAGACCCACATACCGACCCCGAGGAACGGCCGCTCCCAACCGAGCCCCTCGAGCTCCGCGAGCGAGACGGGCCGCCCGAGCTCCCGCTCGCGCGCCGCGACGACGGCGAACGCTCCGACGGTCGCCGCCACGTAGGGGATCAGGTAGTACAGGAGCGAGGTCGCGCCGTCGTCGGAGTTCGCCGCTATCGCAATCAGGAGAAAGCCGGCGTGCGAGACGGAGGAGTACGCGAGCATCCGCTTCACGTCTCGTTGCGCGATCGCGGCGAGGTTCCCGATCGCCAGCGACGCGACGGCGAGCACCGCGACCGCGACCGACCAGATCTCGGCCTGCTCCGGGAAGGCGGTGACGAGGATCCGCAGCGTCAGCACGAGCGCCGCGACCTTCGTTGCGCTGGCCATGAACGCGGTGACCGATGTCGGCGCGCCCTGGTACACGTCGGGCGTCCACATGTGGAACGGCGCCGCGGACACCTTGAAGGCGAGCCCGGCGAGGATCATCGCCATGCCGGTGACGAACAGCGGGTCGTCGGCGCCCGTCGCCTCCCGGATCGCCGAGAAGCCGAGCTCACCCGTCGAGCCGTAGACGAGCGCGCAGCCGAACAGGAGCACGCCCGAGCCGAAGCTCCCGATGATCAGGTACTTGAGCCCGGCCTCCAGCGACTCGCGACGGTGCGTGTCGAGCGAGCACAACACGTACAGCGAGATCGAGAGCCACTCGAGGGAGAGGAACATCGTCATGAGGCTCGACGCGGAGACGAAGAAGACCATCCCGGCAGCCGACGCCGTGATCAGGGCGTAGTACTCGCCGACGTGGTCCTTGCGTCCGTCGCCCCACGACGTGAGCACGACGACGAGGCCGATCAGGGCCAGGACGATCGCCGCCAGCGCGCCGAGCTGGTCGCGCGTCATCCCCTCGGAGAGGAGGACGGTCGGATCCGGGGAGCGGTCGAACAGGATCGCGGCGAAGACCGCGGAGACGACGAAGCCCACGGCGGTGATCGCGACCGAGAAGGCGCGCAGCGCCGCCCGCGGCACGGTGACCGCCCCGAGCAGGGCGATCGCCGCCGCACCGAGCAGGGCGAGTGTCGGGGAGAGGGCGAGCCAGTCGACGTGCGGGGTCTCGATCACGGCGCCTGCTCCTGGCCGGCGATGAACGAGGTGGGCTGGTCGAGCGGGAACGAGCGCTCGGTAACGAGGGCGGGCCAGGCCGAGAGCACGGCGAGGATCGCGACGAGCGGCAGGACGAGCGCGAGCTCGCCGCCGACGAGGTCTGTGGAGTCGTCCGTGCCGCCGCTCGCGCGCCGGTCGTGGAGGATCGCGGAGATGAGCCGGAGCGCGTACATCGCCGCGAGCACGATCGCCGCTGCCCCGACCGCCGCGTAGCCCCAGCCGCGCGCGAACACCCCGGCGAGAACAGCGAACTCGCCCGCGAAGTTCGTCGAGCCTGGAACGGCGAGCGTGAAGATTCCCAGGATCAGCACAACGCTCGCGAGTGCCGGGCGGCCTTTCGCCAGCCCTCCGAGCCGGGCCAGCTCCCCGGTCCCTGCCCGCGACTCGATCATTCCGGCCACGAGGAAGAACCCGGCGGAGACCAGCCCGTGGTTGACCGAGTGGAGCACCGCGCCGTCGAGCCCCAGGTCGTTGACGGCGAAGATCCCGAACATGATCAGCCCCATTTGCGCCATCGAGGAGTAGGCGACGACCCCGCGGATGTCGGGTTGGCGGAAGGCGAGGAGGGAGCCGTAGACGAGCGTCGCCCCCGCGAGCACGAGCACGAGCCCGCGGAAGTCCGAGACAGGCCCGGGGAAGTGCGGCAGCACGATCCAGAGGAACCCGAACACGGCCGCCTTGGGAACGACGCCGGAGAGGATCGCCGACACCTCGGCCGGCGCCTCGACGTACGTGAGCCGGAGCCAGCCATGGAAGGGCAGGATCGGGGACTTCACGAAGAACGCGACGAGGAAGCCGAGGAAGATCCAGTCGTTCGAGCTCGTCCCGATGTTCGCGAGCTCGAACGTCCCCTGCGAGACCCCGAACGCGATCACCGACGCGAGCATCAGGAGCGAGCCGAACATCGTGTAGAGCACGAACGTGACCGTCGCCTTCACCCGCTGCGGGCCGCCCCACACGCCGACGAGCACGTAGATCGGGATCAGCATCGCCTCGAAGAAGACGTAGAAGAGCAGCAGATCCTGGGAGGAGAACAAGCCCACGAGCGAGCCGACGAGGAAGAGCAGGAGGCCGTAGTAGGCCCGCGGGCGGTCGCGGCCGACCCACATCGCATATCCGATCGCCGCCGCGCCGACGACGACCGTGAGCCCGACGAGCCAGTACTGGAAGCCGTACAGGCCGACCGAGTAGGAGATCCCGAGGTCCGAGAACCACTCGCGCGTCGCCGAGTACTGCTGCTCCTGGCTCGAGAAGTCGAAGTTGCGCGCGCCGCCCACCCAGAGCCCCACCTCGGCGAGCGCCGCGAGCAGGGCGAGGCCGGCGGTCGACTCGCTCGAGAGCGGCAGGATCCACACGACGACCGCCGCGACGAGCGGGACGACGATCAGCAGCGTCGTCAACATCAGCGCACGACCAGGAAGACGAGGGTCAGGACCGAGACGGACACGGCGAATGCGAGCGCGTACGTGCGCAGGAGGCCGCTCTGGGCACGCCCGGCCAGGGCCGACGCGTCGAGCGTGCCGTCGGCGATCTCGTCGAGGCCGCGCTGAACCACCGGCCGCTCGACGTCGTCGCGCAGCCGCACCGCGAGCGCCTGCGAGGGACGGCTGAAGAGCGCGTCGTAGAGCTCGTCGAACCAGAGCTTGTGCTCGAGGACGTCGCGGATCGCGCCCTCCCGTACGAGCTCGCGTCCGGCCCGGAAGGCGCGCCAGGCGAGGTAGATGCCCGTCACCCCGAAGCACACAGCGACGAGGCTCGACAGCCATTCCTCCGTCGCCGACGGCGTGACGAGCGGCTCGACGACGGGCGCGAGCCACTCCTCGAACGGCTCCCAGACACCGGGGATCGCGAGAAAGCCGACGACCGTCGTGCCGATCGCGAGGACGAGGACGGGTACGGTCATCGACCTGGACGCCTCGCCGGCGCCGTGGTGCTCGCCCTCCGCCTCCGACGCTGCTTCGCGCCGCTCGCCGCGGAAGACGTAGAAGTAGAGCCGGAACGCGTAGAGGCCGGTGAGCAACGTGCCGATCAGCCCGCCGATGTAGAGGATCCACCCGAGCGCCCCACCGTAGGCGAGCGCCGAGGCGAGGATCGCGTCCTTCGACCAGAACCCGGCAAACGGCGGAATGGCGACGAGCGCCAGCGTCCCCACGAGGAACGTCGCGTGCGTGAACGGAAGCTCCTTGCGGAGCCCGCCCATCTTGCGGATGTCCTGCTCGCCGGAGAAGCGGTGGATCACGATCCCCGCGGTCAGGAAGAGGAGCCCCTTGAAGAACGCGTGGGTCACGAGGTGGAACATCGCGAACCCGTAGGCCCCGATCCCGGCGCCGAGGAACATGTAGCCGATCTGGCTCATCGTCGAGTACGCGATCACGCGCTTGATGTCCCACTGCACGAGCGCGACGACGCCGGCGAGGAGCAAGGTCGCGAGCCCGAGGAGCGCCGCGAGGTGCTGGATGTCCGGCGCGGCCTCGAACACCGGGTGGGTGCGACAGATCAGGTAGACGCCGGCCGTCACCATGGTCGCGGCGTGGATCAGGGCGGAGACGGGAGTCGGTCCTTCCATCGCGTCCGGGAGCCAGGTGTGGAGCGGGATCTGCGCAGACTTCGCGACGGCGCCGCCGAGGAGCCCGAGCGCGATCAGCGTGACGACCGTGTTCGAGAGCGCGCCGGACGAGGCAGCATCGAAGACGGCCGAGAAGTCGAGGCTGCCGACCTTCGCGATCGTGAGGAAGAACGCGAGCGCCATCGTCGCGTCGCCGAGCGCGTTCATGATGAACGCCTTCTTTGCGGCGAGGACCGCGGACGGGCGCTCGTGGTAGAAGCCGATCAGGAGGTACGAGGCGAGCCCGACGAGGCCCCAGCCGACGAGGAGCAGCAGCAGGTTCCCCGCCTCGACGAGCAGCAGCATCGAGAACACGAAGAACGCCATGTACGCGAAGTAGCGACGCTCCTCGTCATCGCCGGCCATGTAACCGTTCGAGTAGAGGATGATCAGCCCGCCGACCCCGCTGACCACGAGCATCATCACGAGGGAGAGCGGGTCGACGAGGAGGTCGAGGCCGACGTGGAAGTCGCCCGCCGAGAGCCACGTCCACGCGGTCGTCAGCTCCGCGCGGTCATCGGGGCTGCGGCCGAGCGCGTCGACGAACGCGATCACCGCGCCGGCAAAGCCGACGAACACCGAAGCGGTCGAGAGGATGCCGGCCTGGACGCGTGTGATCCGCGTGCCCGCGAGAAGGATTGCGAGGAACCCCGCGAGCGGGGCGAGCACGCACAGCCAGCCTCCGAAGACCATCAGCGCGTCCCCCCGGACCCCACAGCCCTCGCCGCTCGGACCACGGGGGCGCGGCGCTGACAACGCTTGTGGTGAATCACCACAAGCGCTTCTGCGCCTCGCGCGGATCCGTGCGCCGTCGTTGCGGAGGAGGCTGCGCGCACGCGGCTAGCCCCGCAGCTCCGTCAGCGTGTCGACGTCGAGCGCGAGACGGCGGCGCGCCATCGCGACGATCAGCCCGAGGCCGACGCACACCTCGGCGGCAGCGACCGCCATCACCGAGAGGGCGAAGATCTGCCCGTCCATCTCGCCGTGGAGCCGCGAGAAGCCGACGAACGCGAGGTTCGCCGCGTTGAGCATGATCTCGAGCGAGAGGAGCACGATCAGCGGGCTCCTGCGGAGCAGCACCCCACCGACACCGATCGCGAACAGGATCGAGGAGACCGCGAGATACCACGGGATGTCGGGGCCCATCAAGGCGCCGCCTCCGCCCGATCCGCGTCCTGCTCCGACTGCGAGCGCATGCCGAGCACGACGCCGCCGATCGCCGCGACGAGCAGCACGATCGAGGTGATCTCGAAGGCAAGCAGGTGGTCGGTGAGGAACAACTGGCCGATCGCCGCGGGCGAGCCGAACGAGCGGTCGACGTCCGCTTCGCTCGAGAGCTGGTCGCCCGCCTCGAGCCCCACCGCAACGAGCGTGACCGCGAGCAGCGAGACCGCCGCGACGACTGCGGCCGCCTGGATCAGCCGCGTGCCGCCCGCCCACGGCGCGTCCGCACGTCCGCCGAGGTAGGCGATCACGAACAGAAACATCACCATCACCGCGCCGGCGTAGACCAACACCTGCGCCGCCGCGACGAACTCGCCCGAGGCGAGGAGGTAGAGGACGGCGAGCGAGGCGAGGTTCCCGATCAGCGAGAGCGCCGACGAGAACGGATTGGAGGCGGTCACGACGCGCAGGCCGGTGCCGAGGCATGCTGCCGCGGCGAGGAGCCACACCACCCAGGTGAGGAAGTTGCCCATCAGGAGTCGCGCTTGTACGCGGGGATAGGCGTGTCGTAGAGGTCCGCGTCCTGCACCGGGACCCGCTTGATCGGCTCCGCGAGGAGCATGTCCTTCGTGTAGATCAGGTCGTCGCGCGAGTACTCCGAGAGCTCGAACTCGTTCCCGAGGGTGATCGCGTCGAACGGGCAGGCGAGCTCGCAGTAGCCGCAGAAGATGCAGCGCGAGAGGTTGATCTCGTAGATCCGCGCGTAGCGCTCGCCTGCGGAGACGCGGTGCTCGGCGGTGTTCTCGTCCGCGACGACGCGGATGCAGTCGGCCGGGCAGGCGGCTGCACAGAGCGAGCAGCCCACGCACTTCTCGAGCCCGTTCACATGACGGTGCAGGCGGTGGCGGCCGCGGAAGCGCGGATACACGGGCCGCTTGTACTCCGGGTACTGCTGCGTGATCGGCTGCTTGAAGATGTGCTTGAAGGTGACGCCGAAGCCCTTGAGCGTCCCGAACGGCTGTCCACCCAAGCGGGGCACCTCAGATCCACACCACCAGGAGCGCGGTGACCACCGCGTTGACCGTCGCGACGGGTAGGAGCACCTTCCAGCCGAAGCGCATCAACTGGTCGTAGCGGAGCCGCGGCAGCGTCGTCCGCATCCAGATGAAGACGAAAAGCAGCACGAAGACCTTGAGGACGAACCAGACCGGCCCGGGCAGCCACGGCCCGTGCCAGCCGCCGAGGAACAGCGTCACCGCGAGGCCGGAGAGCGTGATCAGGTTGATGTACTCCGACATCGAGTAGAGGCCGAAGCGCATCCCGCCGTACTCGGTGTGGTAGCCCGCGACGAGCTCCTGCTCCGCCTCCGGCAGGTCGAACGGCGCACGGGAGGTCTCCGCCGTCCCGGCGAGGAGGAACACGACGAAGCCCACGAACTGCGGGATCACGTACCAGACCTCCTGGTCCTGCGCGGCGACGACGTCCACGAGCGAGAGCGAGCCCGCCATCAGCACGACGCCGAGCACCGAGAGCGCGAGCGAGACCTCGTACGAGACGAGCTGCGCGCACGTCCGCATCGAGCCGAGCAGCGAGTACTTCGAGTCGGACGCCCAGCCGCCGATGATGAACCCGTAGACGCCGATCGAGCCGAGCGCGAAGATCAGGAGCAGCGAGATGGGCACGTCGGCGACGTACCCGTTGACCTGGTACCCCGCGATCGTCCAGCCAGGTCCCCAGGGGATCACCGAGAACGTCGTCAGCGCCGTGAACGCGGCGATGAACGGCGAGAAGATGTAGAGGACGTCGACCGCCGCGGCCGGGAAGAAGCTCTCCTTGCGGATGAGCTTCACGAGGTCGGCGATCGGCTGCATCAGTCCCCACGGGCCGGCCCGGTTGGGGCCGTAGCGGAGCTGCATGCGGCCCATCACCTTCCGCTCGATCAGCGTGAGGTAGGCGAAGCCGAAGAGGACGAGGTTGATGACGATCACCGACTTGATCAGCGCAATCCACCACGGCTCGCCGTTCGCGCCGCTGGCCAGGACGAGCCAGCTCATGTCTTCACGACCTCGATCTCGAGGTGCAGGTCGCCGGCATATTCGTCGGCTATCCGCGCGACCCCCTCGACAAGCTTTCGGTCGATCCGGGCGCGGAGCTCGACGGAAGTGCCGTTCGAGCGGAGCGAGACCGCGTCACCCGAGGAGATCCCGCGCCGGTCGGCGTCGGGCGCTGAGAGCGCGACCTCCCGGTCGGGACGCTGGAACTGGAGCTCGGCGACGCGCTCGACCTCGGGTCCGGAGAAGAGCGGGCGGTAGCGGAGCAGCCGCAGCGTGCCGACGAAATGCCCTTCCGGCGCCTCCGCGTGCTGCGGTTGCCCGTCGGTCGCGCGCGCCGGGGGCGTCGCGTACGGCGCGCGAGCCGGGAGCGGTGCCCGCTCGCCGAGGGTCTCGAGCTCGAGGCCCTCGTAGATCCGCTGCGAGAGCTCGTCGAACACGACCTCCGGGTACGGCGAAAGGCCCACGTCGAACCGTGCGGCAAGCTTCGACAGCCACGCGAGCTCGTCGGGGACGGGCGGAATCACGGCCCGGCGGAGGCGCTGCACGCGGCCCTCGAGGTTCATCGACGTCCCCTCGCGCTCCAGCGCGCCCGTCGCAGGGAGGACGAGGTCGGCCCAGCCTGCGGCGAGCGAGGCGAACAGCGAGATCACGATCACGTGCTCTGCGCGTTCCGCGAGCGCACGCACCCCGGGGTCGGAGGCCGCCTCGTCCCCGGAGACGACCAGCAGCGCGATCCCCTCCGGCTCCACCTCCTCCTGGTCGGATGCGGCCGCCCAGGCCTCCGCCACGCCGCGGGCGTTGGGCGTTGCCGGCAGATGGAACGCCGCGCAGCCCGGCTTGCCCTCGAAGCCGAGCGCGTGCGCAGCCTCGGCGAGCCGCGCGCCGCCTCCGCCGCCCGGGCCCGACCACACCAGCACGGCGCGCTCCGAGTCGCGGAGCCGCTTGCCGAGCGCGCTTCGCGAGCCAAGCAGGGACGAGAGCGCATCGGCGGTCTCGCCCGGCGCCGCGCTCACCGACCCTCGCGCGCCGATCGTCACGATCTCGGCACCGTTCCGGCGGGCGCGCTTGAGCCAGAGCTCGACGGCGGGCGCCCGGTCGACGACGTCCTCGTCGCCGACCACGACGACGAGCTCGGCGTCGCCGATCGACGAGAGGGGCGCACGGAAGGCATCGAGGGCCGCCGAGGTCGACTCGTGCAGGACGGCCGAGTGGGCGCCGAGCCCGCGGCGCATCAGCGTCGAGAGGGCGTACGCGATCTCCGTCGTCTCGGAGCCGGACAGCGCCGTCACGACCCGTCCCCTCGCGTTACGGAGAAGCTCCTCGGCCCGGTCGAGCGCCTCGTCCCAGCTCAGAGGCTCGAGGCCGTGCGGCCCGCGCGCGAGCGGCTCGAGCACGCGGTCGTCGGCGGTCAGGTGCGGATACGTGAAGCGGCCCTTGTCGCAGATGAAGCCGCCGTCGACCTCCGGGTGGTTCCTGGACTGCACGCGCTTGACGACGCCCTCGCGCGTCGTCGCGCGGACGTTGCACCCGGCGGGGCACAGCCCGCAGACGGTCGGGACGTCCTGGATCTCCCACGGCCGCGCCTCGAAGCGGTACTGGGTCGAGGTGAGGGCGCCGACCGGGCAGAGCTCGATCACGTTCCCTGAGAACGGCGCGCGGTACGGGTCCTCGCCGAACGTCGCGATCTCCGAGTACGCGCCGCGGTTTCGTGCGATCAGCTGGCCGTCCTCCGCGACGTCGCTCGAGAAGCGCGTGCAGCGGTAGCAGAGGATGCAGCGCTCGCGGTCGAGCGCGATCAGCGGCGAGACCGGGATCGGCTTGTCGAACGTCAGCTTCGGGAACGTCATCCGCGTCGACCCGGGGCCGTAGCGGAACGTGAGGTCCTGGAGCGGGCACTCGCCGCCCTTGTCGCAGACCGGGCAGTCGAGCGGGTGGTTGACGAGGATGAACTCGAGCGTTCCCTTCTGCCCTTCCGCCGCCCGCGCAGAGGTCGCCGCGGTGCTCACGACCATGCCGTCCTGCGCGGAGAGCGTGCAGCCCGCCTGGAGCTTCGGCAGACCCTCCACCTCGACGAGGCACATGCGGCACGCGCCGACCGCCGGCCCGAGCCGCGGCTCGTAGCAGAACACAGGGATCTCGACCCCCGCCGCCTCGGCGGTCTCGATCAGCCCGGTCCCCTTCGCGACTTCGACCTCGCGCCCGTCGATCGTGACCTTGACCGTCTCGCTCACCGGATGCCTCGCTCGGTGTCCGACTGGTGTCCGACTTCAAGTCGGACACCAGACGCCAGACCGCGCGGTCTCGCCTGAGGTGTCCGACTGAAGTCGGACACCGCGAACACCGGGATCACGCGACCACCTCGAGCGGCCGCACGATCTCCGCCGGACCGACATGCGCCTCGTGGACGTCGGTCGGCGCAACGATCTGGTCGAGTGACGACTCGCCCTCGAAGGGGCAGCCGCCCTCCTCGACGTGCGCGAGGAACTCGTCGCGGAACTTCGCGACGTAGCTCGCGACCGCGATCGCGTCGGAGTCGCCGAGCGGGCACAGGCAGGTGCCGTTCACGTGCTCGCCGACGTCGAGGAGCAGGTCGAGGTCGGCGTGCGTCCCGCGGCCGGACTCGATCTTCTTGAGGATCTGCGTGAGCCAGCGCGTCCCGACGCGACAGGGCGTGCACTTGCCGCACGACTCGTGCTCGTAGAACTGGGAGACGCGGACCCCGAGCTGCACCATGCAGCAGCGGTCGTCGATCGCGATCACGCCAGCCGAGCCGATCGCCGTGCCCATCTGCGAGAGCGAGTCGTAGTCGAGCGTCACCTGGTCGGCCTCCACGGCAGTGAGGATCGGCGTGGAGGAGCCGCCCGGGATCACTGCCTTGAGCACGCGGCCGTCCGGGATCCCGCCCCCGATCTCGTAGATCAGGTCCTTGAGCGGGAAGCCGTGCGGCAGCTCGTAGTTGCCCGGCCGCACGACGTTCCCGGAGAGCGAGAACACGCGAGTCCCCGTCGAGTCCTCGACGCCGAGCTCCGCGTACTCCTTGCCGCCGAGCTCGATGATCGGCGGCACGGTGGCGATCGACTCGACGTTGTTCACCGCAGTCGGCGACGCGTACAGGCCGGCGATCGCGGGGAAAGGCGGCTTCGTGCGCGGCTGGCCACGCTCACCCTCGAGCGACTCGAGGAGCGCGGTCTCCTCGCCGCAGATGTATGCGCCGGCGCCGCGGTGGATCACTATCGTCACGTCTTCCAGGAGCTTCTGCTTGCGCATCTGCGCCAGGGCGTCCACGAGCACCTCGAACGGCCGTCCGTACTCGCCGCGGATGTAGACGAACACCCGCCGCGACTCGATCGCGCGGGCGGCGATCAGGCAGCCCTCGAGGAAGCGGAACGGGACGCGCAGCATGATCTCGTGGTCCTTGAACGAGCCCGGTTCGGACTCGTCGGCGTTCACGACGAGATAGTGCGGGTTCGGATTCTGGTCGGGCTTGGGGATGAAGCTCCACTTCCTCCCCGTCGGGAAGAACGCCCCGCCTCGCCCGCGAAGGTTCGACGCGTTGAGCTCCGCAACGATCTCGTCGGGGGTCATCTCGCGTGCGCGGCGAAGCGCGGTGAGACCGCCCCGTTCCTCGTAGGTACCGAGGTCGGTGACCGCGCCGCCATCCGTTCCCGCAAAGACAAGCTCAGGAGACGCCACGGAGCTCCTTCACAAGCGCAGGCACGTCGCGCGGGCCGACGCGGAGCCTCTGGTGATCATCGACGGCAACCACGGTCGCCCAGCCACAGCCGCCGAGACATTCGACCGTGCGGAGCGTGATCGCGCCATCGTCGGTCGTCTCGCCGACGCGCACGTCGAGCTCACGCTCGAACGCGTCGACGACCGCCTGTGCCCCTGCGAGCGCGCACGAGACATTCGTGCAGACGCCGACGACTCGCCGCCCGACCGGCTCGGTGTGGAACATGTCGTAGAAGGTCGCGATCGAGAGGCAGAAGGCCGGTGTCCGGTCGAGCGCGTCGGCGACCTCGCGGAACGCCTCCTCGGGAAGCCAGCCGCCGTGTCGCTCCTGCGCGAGGCGAAGCGCGGGTAGCACGGCAGAGCGGTCGTCCGGGTAGGTCGCGCGCATCTTCGCGACCGCCGCGCGGAACTCGTCCGCGCTCATCGCCTCGGGTGATGCCTGCGCGCTCACCGGTCGACGTCCCCCATCACGGGGTCGAGCGAGCCGGCGACCGCGACCAGGTCGGCGACGGCTGTGCCGCGTACGCAGGTTGCCGTCGCCTGGAGCGCGGCGAAGCTCGGCGCGCGGAACTTCACGCGCCACGGCTTCGGCCCGCCGTCCGAGACGAGGTAGCAGCCGCACTCGCCACGGGCGGACTCGTTGGCGACGTACACCTCGCCCTCGGGGACGAGGTAGCCCTCGGTGACGATCTTGAAGTGGTGGATGAGCGACTCCATCGAGGTGTGCAGCTCCTCCCGCGGCGGCAGCACGACCTTGCGGTCGTCCGCGATCCACGGAGCGCCGCGCAGCTCCTCGAGCCGCGTCACGCACTGGGCGACGATGCGCGCGGACTGGCGCATCTCGTCCATGTGCACCTTGTAGCGGTCGTAGACGTCGCCGTTCGGGTAGACGGGAACCTCGAAGTCGACCTCGTCGTAGGCGAGGTACGGCTCGTTGCGGCGGAGGTCCCAGTCGATCCCGGAGGCGCGCGCCATCGGCCCGGACTGCCCGAGCGCGAGCGCGTCCTCGGCCGAGAGCAGGCCGATGCCCTTCGTCCGCTCGAGCCAGATCTGGTTCCGGTCGAGGATGCCTTCGTAGTCGTCGATCGCGTGCGGCATGTGCCGTGTGAACGCGCGCGTGGCGTCGTAGAAGCCCTCGGGGATGTCCTCGGCGAGGCCGCCGACCTGGAAGTACCGCGTGTGCATGCGCGCCCCGGCGACCATCTCGAACAGGTCGAGCACCATGTCTCGCTCGCGGAACGCGTACCAGAACATCGAGATCGCGCCGAGCTCAAGCGCTGACGTGCCGAGCCAGACGAGGTGGGAGTGGATGCGGTTCAGCTCGGAGAGGCACATCCGCATCCACACCGCCTTCTCGGGTGTCTCGAGCCCGAGCAGCTTCTCGATCGCGAGCACGAACACGAGCTCGTTCGCCTGGAAGGAGAGGTAGTCGATCCGCTCGGGATACGTGATTCCCTTCCAGTACGTCTTCGCCTCCATGTTCTTCTCGAAACCGGTGTGGAGGTAGCCGACGACCGCCTCGAGCCCTGCGACGCGCTCCCCGTCGAGGTCGACGATCAGCCGGAGAACGCCGTGCGTCGACGGGTGGTTCGGCCCGAAGTTGACGGTGAGGATGTCCTCGAGGTCGTGCTTCGCCGGGTCGACGTCGAGGATCGTCGGGCAGCGGGCCGGGATGCGGGTGCCCTCGTAGATGCGAGTGTCGGGGACGACGGTCACTACCGCTCCCCCGAGAACCGGACCGGCTCGCCGCCGAGCGGGTAGTCCTTGCGGAGCGGGAAGCCCTCCCACTCGTCGGGCATCAGGATCCGGACGAGGTTCGGGTGGCCGCGGAAGACGATCCCGTACATGTCGTACGTCTCGCGCTCGTACCAGTCGGCGGCGGGCCACACGGAGATGACCGACTCGATCTCCTCGCCGTCGTCCAGCCAGGCCCTGAGGCGCAGGCGAGCCGGGTCGGCGGAGACGCGGAGCAGGTGGTAGACGACCGCGAAGCGCTTCGGTTTCGGGTCGGGAAGCCGCCCGTAGCCCTGCGCGCCCGGCTCGTTGAGGTCGCGACCGCCGGCCGTGCCGATGTAGCCCGCGACACCCTTCTCCCCCCAGCCCAGATAGTCGACGCCGGAGAGGTCGACGAGCTCGTTGTAGCCGTCCTCGTCGCGAAGGTGCGTGCACGCTTCGACGATCCTGGACGGGTCGACCACGAGGGTGGTCTCGCCAAACGACTCGAGCGTCTCGACGACCCCGGGGACGCCGGTGGTCATTCCGCGACCCCGCGGATCTCGTACGCGGGCGGCACGCCCGCGCGGATCTTCTCGTGGAGCCGGACGATCCCCTCCATCAGCGCCTCGGGTCGCGGCGGACAGCCCGGGACGTGGATGTCGACGGGCACGATCTTGTCGACGCCCTGGAGCACCGTGTAGTTGTTGAACATCCCGCCGGAGCTCGCGCAGGCGCCCATCGCGATCACCCATTTCGGCTCGAGCATCTGGTCGTACACCTGCCGGAGCGGCGGAGCCATCTTGTGCGTCACGCGACCCGAGACGATCAGCAGGTCGGCCTGCCGGGGCGAGGAGCTGAAACGCTCCATTCCGAACCGCGCGATGTCGTAGCGCGACGAGACGATCGACATCATCTCGATCGCGCAGCAGGCGAGCCCGAACGTGTCGGGCCACACCGAGCTCGACTGCGCCCACGCGACCGCCTTCTCGACGGTCGTGATCAGCAGCGCATCCTCGATCGAGTCGAGCTCCTGCTCGAAGACTCCCGGCCCGCGATCGGGCCAGAGCGTCCGCTCGGAGCGGAGCCCGGCCTTCGCGGCAGGCCGGTCGGAGACGAGGGGCAGCTGCCTCGCTATCGCCACTCGAGGGCTCCCTTGCGCCAGATGTAGACGTATGCGATCGCGAGGATCACGACGAAGACGAGGAACTCGACGAACCCGAACCACCCGAGAGCGTCGAGCTCCACCGCGAGCGGATACAGGAAGACGATCTCGATGTCGAACAGGATGAAGAGCATCGCCGTGAGGTAGAAGCTCACGGTGAAGCGCCGCTCGAGCCCCGGTGCGTCCTGCGACACACCCGACTCGAACGGGAGCGTTCGCTGCTTCGTCCGCGTCTTCGGCCGCGTCGCGAAGACGAACGAGGCCATGAGCATCGACGCCGGGATTGCCGCCGCGAACAACGCGTAGATGAGAAACGGGAGCCAGTCCGACAGCACGTTGTCCTCGATCCCCAGCCGAAAGGCGGGTTCTCGCGGAGGCTACCACTCTCGTCGTGCCGCACGAGCGTGCACCGAATCCCGCACGGGCACGCCCTTTCAGGTGTCACAAAGTCGGGGGATTCGCGACCTCCCGCGCCTCGGGTACGATCAGAGCATGGAGATCGCCGAGCGCCCCACTGACGTCCTGCTCGACCTGACCCCGCTCGCCGCGGAAAAGGTCAGAGAGCTGATGGCCTCCGAGCCCGACGCCGAGTCGCTCGTTCTTCGGGTCGCGATCCAGGGCGGCGGGTGCTCCGGCTTCCAGTACGGCCTCGGGTTCGACTCGGGGATTGCCGAGGGCGATCACGAGCTGGTCCTCGAGGGCGTCCGCGTCGTGGTCGATCCGTTCAGCGCCCCGTATCTCCAGGGTGCGAAGATCGACTACCTGAACGGCCTCCAGGAGTCCGGGTTCAAGATCGACAACCCGAACGCGGTCTCCTCGTGCGGCTGCGGCCACTCGTTCCAGGTCGATGAGGGCGAGGAGCTCCCCGACGGAACGCACATGGGCGGCTGCGGCTCCGGCTG
>DASSBV010000155.1:0-3624 GCA_035698545.1 Gaiella sp.
GACCTCGAGCGCGCCGCGGCGGAGCGCGTCGTCAGGCGTCTGGCGTTCGAGGTGCGCGACGGCAAGCTCGGCCGCTGCCGTTCGTGCGGGCGGAGCTGTCCGCCGTGGTTCCCGCTCTGCGACCGCTGCGCGCGCTCGGGCCGTCGCTAGCCGGCCACAGGCGTCCTGCTCCGAGTCGCCAAGCTTTCGGCATAGAGCCGGCACAGACTCGTATCGAGTTGTTTGCTAGCGTGACTACAGGGCACCTGGGGTGCCCCTGGGGGAGGTTGGAGTGCTTTCGGAACGGGCGCTGGTCAGCGGAACCGCAGCACGACCGCCATTGACCGGTTCTCTCCAGCGAAGCTGATATAGACGTCGCAATGGACGTCGAGCAGCTCCGTGGACTGCCGCCCTTCCAGGGGATCAGCGACGCCGGGCTCGAGCGAATCGCCGATTGCGCCGCCGAGGTCTCCTGTGAGTCGGGTCAGGTGCTCGCCCTTCCCGACGATCCCGGCTCGGGCATGTATGTGATCCGCGACGGCACCGTCGCCGTCGAGCTCCGCAGTGGGGTAATCGAGCTCGGGCCGGGCGACTTCTTCGGCGAGCTCGCGCTCCTCGTCGAGGACGGCATGCGCGTGGCTCGTGTCCGGGCGACAAGCGAGGTGCGCTGCGTCTCGATTCCGCGCGACGACTTTCTCTTCCTCGTGGAGACAGAGCCGGCGTTCGCCGGTCACCTGCTGCGAGAGCTGGCGCGCCGGCTCGTCGAGGCGCGCGCGACCACCTGAGCGGCATCGCTCCGTCCCTACACTCCCGTCGTGTCGAACTCGGGCTCGAAGCTGATCACGGAGAACCGCCGCGCGCGGCACGACTACCACCTGCTCGAACGGGTCGAGGCGGGCATCCAGCTGACCGGCACAGAGGTCAAGTCGCTTCGTGCCGGCGGGGCGCAGCTCGGTCAGGCATACGCGGAGATCAGGGACGGTGAGGCCTGGCTCGTCGGCGCGTCGATTGCCGAATACGCGCAGGGGAACTTGCAGAACCATCGTCCCGAGCGCGCGCGGAAGCTCCTTCTGCACCGGCGCGAGATCGACTCGCTCGAGGGCATGGTGCGCGAGAAGGGCCTGACGCTCGTCCCGACGAGGCTCTATTTCAAGGACGGCCGCGTAAAGATCGAGCTCGCCGTCGCGCGCGGCAAGGAGCGGATCGACAAGCGCCGCGACCTCGCGGAGCGCGACGCGCGCCGGCAGATCGAGCGCGAGCTGAAGAGCCGCCGGTAGGCGGCTGGTGTCCGACTTCAAGTCGGACACCAGCTGACGTGAGCAGGGCTCAGGCGATCGGGCCGCGGACGGTGACCGACCCCGGCTCGATCACGTACCCGTAGCGCTCGTTCAGCCGGCGGATCGGCTCGTTGCGCTCCTCGTTCTGCGTCTCGAGCCGCTCGTAGCCGTTGTCGAGCGCCCACGCGATCTCGGCTGCCTTGAGCGCCCGCGCGATGCCACGGCCGCGCCAGTCGCGCCGAACCCCCGTCATGTCGTGCATCGCGACGGTCGGGCGAGCGAGGGACAGCGAGAGCTTCGCGTAGGCGACGACCTCGCCGTCCGAGAGCGCGACAAACGTCGCCTCCGGCCGGTCGCCCGCGCCCTGCATGTCCATCGCGAGCCACTCGTCGAACGGCGCGACCTCGGCGTCCTCCTCGCCGGGGACGTCGGGATACGCCTCACGCGCCACCGCATACATCCCCTCCGAAGCGTCGGGGCGTTCGGCCCAGGACGCGATCTCGATACCGGGCGGCGGAGCAACCGCCGGCCTCGACGCTCGGGTCAGGTCGAGTGCGAGGAGCGAGTTGCGGCCGATCTCGACGAAGCCACGCCTCTTCGCCCAGGCGAGCGAGACGTCGTCGGTCTCCTTCACAGGGCCCATCAGGTCGACGTAGCCAAGCGCGCGCGCCCACGCCGAGAGGGCGTCCAGCAGGGAGGAGCCCACACCACCTCGACGTCCGTCCGGGACGACCGCGACCGACCCGCGGGCGACGCCCTCGGGCGAATGCCAGCCGCCGATCCCGAGCCCCGCTCCGAGGTCCTGCTTTCCCTCGGTTGCGAGGAGCCAGACGGTCTCGCGCGCCTGCTTCTTCCAGTCGAGATAGCCCTCGACCGTGTCCGCCTCGTCCGTCGCGGCCTTCGTGACGGCGACCCAGCGTGCGAGCTCGTCCTCGTGGATCTCTCTGATCTCGGCCACGCGCGCCAGCCTAGAGTTTCCCGCGGCGACAGCAACGGATCGCGGGGTAGGCTCCCCACAGCTTCAGACGACAAGGAGGCCGTCACGTGCGACATGTTGCGCTGACCGTCAACGGGACACGGCACGAGCTCGAGCTCGAGTCGCGCGAGCTACTCGTCCAGGTCCTCCGAGACCGGCTCCGGCTGACAGGCACCAACGTCGGTTGCGACACCTCGTCCTGCGGTGCGTGCACCGTGCTCGTGGACGGTGAGTCGGCGAAGTCGTGCACGCTGCTCGGCGTCCAGGTCGACGGGTCGGAGATCATGACGATCGAGGGCCTTGCAACGAACGGCACGCTCCATCCCGTCCAGCAGGCCTTCCACGACCGCCACGCCCTCCAGTGCGGCTACTGCACGCCGGGGATGGTGATGGCCGCCGTCTCGCTGATCGAGCACGGCGAGGCGACGAGCGAGGCGGCGATCCGCGTGGGGCTCGAAGGGAATCTCTGCCGCTGCACCGGCTACCACAACATCGTCGTGGCCGTCCAGGACGCAGCGGCCGCCATGGGGAGGGCGTGATGAGCGCCACCGCGAGCAGTGCGACCGCGAAGCGGGCGCCTTTAGGGATTTGCCCCGCCGGAGGCGGGGATGAAGCGGCAGGATTCCGCTTCTGCGGAATCCTGCTTCGCGAGCAAGGATCAGGGAGGGAGTCGTGAGCGCGACAGAGGAACGCACCGCGTACATCGGGGCGCCCGTCAAGCGCCGCGAGGACGCGTCCCTGCTCACGGGGCGAGGCACGTACGTCGACAACATGGCTCCGGCGGGCACGGTCGCGATGGTCGTCGTCCGCAGCCCGTACGCGCATGCCCGCGTGAAAAGCATCGACACGAGCGCCGCGACGAAAGCGGAGGGCGTGGTTGCTGTCTTCACGGCCGCCGACCTGCGCGAGGACTGGAAGGCGCCGCTGCCCTGCGCGTGGCCGGTGACGGAGGACATGAAGAGCCCCGACCACTATCCGCTCACCGATGTCCCCTGCTACCAGGGCGACGGGGTGGCGGTAGTGCTCGCGGAGAGCCGGGCGCAGGCGCAGGACGCGGCAGAGCTCGTCGAGCTGGATTACGAGCCGCTCGATGCCGTCGCGGGCGTCGCCAAGGCGCTCGAAGAAGGTGCACCCCTCGTCCATCCCGACCTCGGCACCAACGAGTGCTACGTCTGGCGACTCGACACCGATGCGACCGGGCAGGCGATAGACGATGCCGACGTCGTCGTGTCGCGGACGTACTACCAGCCACGGCTGATCCCGAACGCGATTGAGCCACGCGCAGTCCTGGCGCTGCCCGGGACGACGGGCGACATGACGCTGTACTCCACGACCCAGGTCCCCCATATCCTCCGCGTGCTCGCGGCGGCGAGTCTCGGCCTGCACGAGACG
>DASSBV010000156.1:0-6164 GCA_035698545.1 Gaiella sp.
TCGAGCAGATACCGCTCGAAGGCGGTCCACGGGGTGTCGGAGACCTTCATGCCGACGACGTTCTCGGCCTCCTCGCGCAGCGCGGCGAGCATCGACGGGTCGAACGCGTAGCCGGCGGTCGCCGCGAACTCGTAGACGTAGAACGGCAGCGGCGCGCAGGCGCGAGCCGCGGCGAGGAGGTGGGCCCGCTGCGCGGCGGGGTCGAGCTTGAAGTACGGCGGGCCGATCACGGCGACCGCGTCGGCGCCGGTTGCGAGCGCATGCCCGGCGAGCGCGACCGTCGCCGCCGTCGTCTGGGCGCCGCAGTGCGCCGCGACGAGCGCGCGACCCCCGATTGCATCGCGCCACAGCTCGAGGCCGCGCTTCCGCTCCTCCACGGAGAGCAACACCGCCTCGCCGTTCGTCCCGAACGCCAGGACGCCGTCGAGACCGGCCGCCACGAGGAAGTCGGCGTACGGGCCGAACGCCTCCTCGTCGAGGCGGTGCCCCCCTTCGCGCAGCGGGGTGGCGGCGGCCGCGATTGCGCCCTCGAGCCTCCGGTGCTCGGCCATCGCGGACACCCTAAGCTCTCCTCTCGTGGGCGCGCTGCGGATCGAACGCGACGAGGACGTTCTGCGGGTCACCCTCTCGCGGCCCGAGTCCCGCAACGCGTTCGACGCGGCCCTGATCGCGGGGCTGTCCGAGGCGTTCGTCGACGTCGGTGCCGCCCGCGCCGTGGTGCTCTCCGGCGAGGGGCGGAGCTTCTGCGCCGGGGCGGACGTCGAGTGGATGCGCGCCTCGGCCGACCTCGACCGCGAGGCCAACGTCGCCGATGCGAACGCGCTGCGGCGGATGCTCGAGGCGATCGACGGCTGTCCCGCGCCGGTCGTCGCGGTCGTCCACGGCCACGCGCTCGGCGGCGGCGTCGGGCTCGTCGCGGTGTCGGACGTCGTCCTCGCCGACCCGGGAACGGTATTCGCCTTCTCGGAGGTGAAGCTCGGGATCGTCCCCGCGGTCATCTCCCCCTTCGCGCTGCGCAAGATCGGTGAGAGCGCGGCGCGGCGCTACTTCGTCACGGGCGAGCGCTTCGACGCGGAGACCGCGCTCCGGATTGGTCTCGTGCACGAGGTGACGAACGACCGCGACGCGGCGCTGGCCCGCCTCCTCGCCGAGCTACGGACGGCCGGGCCGCGTGCGGCTCGCCACGCCAAGCGCCTCGTGCTCGACCGGCCCGACGGGCCTGAGACCGCCCAGCGCATCGCGGAGCGGCGTACGAGCGAGGAGGGACAGGAAGGCTTGCGTGCGTTTCTCGAGCGGCGCCGCCCGGCCTGGGCGCCCGCTCCCGACGTCGAGAACTAGGCGCGGCGGTTATCCAGGAACTTCTTCAGCCCGAGGAAGGGCAGGAGCAGCGTGGCCACGAGCGCCACGAGCCAGACGATCAGGGCCGCGAGGATCCAGGTGAGCACGCCGCTGATCGACAGCCCGTCCGTGAGGAGATCGGTCACGATCAGCGAGACGAGCGTCGCGATCAGCGACACCGTCCCGAGCATGCCGGGACCCATACGACGAAGCTGAACCGCGAGGAACGGCTGGAGCAGCACGAACACGGCGGTGAAGATCACGACCGCGACGACGAACGACGCCGCGTTGAGATGCACGTCGTCGAGCACGATCGCGGCGACGATCAGGCCGACGGCGTTCGCAACGAGGGCGATGAGCGTCCTGACCAGGAACCGGATCACCGGCCGACCCTATACGGCGTCCTCCGCAACGCGTTGACTCGAGAGAGCGCGGCCGGACGCCGGCAAAGCCGGCAGTCCGCTTCAGGGATCTGCCCTTGGCCCGGCACAGCCGGGCCAACGGAGTTTGCGGCGTCCGTTCCGTTCCTGCGGAACGGACGCTCGCAAGCTAGACGACGACGAGCGTCGGGCTCGTCTCACCGCTCGCCGGGTCGACGAGCCGCAGGCGATCGCCATGCTCGGCCCGCAGCGTCCGCGTGAAGAATCCCCGCGAGCCGGTGCTGGCGGCAGCGACACGCTCCCACGTGCCGCCGTCATATCGCTCGATCTCGTACTGGCGCGCTCCGTCTCCCGGTCGGATCTGTCCCCAGAGCCTCGTCGAGCTTCCCTTCCGGGAGACCTGTACCAGTGGCAACGTGAACGATCGGAGGGACGGCTTCGGCCGCCCGGAGGCGGTCTCGAGGCCGCTCTGCCACGCCGCCGTCGACTGCTCGTCGCGCACGAGGTACTGGATCAGGATGTCGACCCTCGGCGCGAGATAGGCGCGGCGCTGTGCCTCCGCGACGTCGCGGGCCTGTGTCCCGAAGCGTACGCCGAGGATCTTGTCGGGCGGGTTCGTCTGGTAGCCGAGCTCGCTGAGCCAGATGCGGGTGCGCGGGCCGAATGCCTTGCGGGTCTCCGTCAGCAGGCGCTCGAGGTTCGCCATCGAGATCGTCGTGCAGTGGTCGCAGCCTCCCTTGAAGGGCGACTCGGCGGGCGAGAGCGGATGCGGGTGATGGGCGTAAGCGTCGAGGTGCGCGCCCGCGCGGCCCATGCCGCGAATGAACGCGACCGGCGAGGTGCCTCCCTTGCTCCCGCGCGGCGCCGTCGCGCCGCCCGCGATCGTCGCATTGGGGATCACGTCCTTGATCGCCTCGCCCGCGGGGTTGAGGAGCCGCGTCACGTAGAGCGCCGGCGAGGGCGGGACGAGCCAGCGCCGCTGGTTGGGCTCGTTCCAGATGATCCACCGGCTGACCCACGAGTAGCGCGTCGCGGCCTCCTGCGCGAACGCGGCGAAATCGGCTGCGGAGCGCGGCGGGATGTTCGCGCCGCGGCCGCCGTTCGCCCACTTCGGCGTGCCCCACAGGACGAGGATGGGAGCGATGCCCTGGGCGCGCAGCGCGTCGAGCGCCGCGTCCTCCCGCTCCCAGTCGAAGGTGCCTTCCTGGCTCTCGATCCGACGCCAGTCGAGCGTCACGCGCACGATCTCGGCGCCCATGTCGTGGAGTTGCTGCGCCCGCTCCTCCGCCGTGCCCGGGCCGAACATCAGCCACGCGTCGTCGGTGATGCCGACCTGAAGCCGCGGTGCGGCCGAGGCGACGCCCGTGACCCCGAGCGCGACGGCAGCGAGGGCCGCGCAGGCGATGGCGAGGCACCGAGCCACTCGCGCCGACCCTACCGGGTGCGCCGGGCACGACGAGTGGTGTTCAGAAGATCCTTACCAGAGGCTTGATGTGAAATATCCGCGGCAGCGGATGCCGCACCAGGCGCGGCCCCGCAGGGACGCCTATTTCACATCAAGCCTACGTGCGACTCAGCGGGCCTCGCCGGCGAGCGAGTCGACGAGGGTCCAGACGATCCAGTTGACCAGCCAGATCACGATCGTCGCGCCCACGTAGGTCCAGAAGCCGTCGATCGAGAAGTCGGGCGTCACCCACTCGGTGAACAGGAGCACGACGACGTTCACGAAGAAGTACGCGATGCCGAACGTGAGGATGATCAGCGGCAGCGCGATGAAGGTGAGAAGCGGCTTCAGAAAGACGTTGGCGAGGCCCAGCACGGCGCCGGCGAGGATCACGGGGCCCCAGCGCTCGATCGAGAACCCGGAGAAGAGCCAGTCCGCGACGAGCAGCGCGAGGATGTTGATTCCCCACGCGACGGCGATGCGGACGCCCCAGACCACGGCGAGACCCTACACGGTCGGGATTCGCCGCGCGGACAACGCGGCGCGATCGTTCAGAAGAGCTTCTGGAGCTTCAGGGCGGCGCCCATGTCGCCGTCGATCTTGAGCTTCCCGGTCATGTAGGCGGTGGTCGGGTTCGCCTCGCCCCGGGCGATCTTCACGAGCGTCTCCTCGCTCGCACGGATGGTGCAATCCGCCTCGCCGGCGCCCTCGGAGACGGTCACCGTCCCGTCGTCGACCGCGACCGTCCACTGGCCGACGTCCTCGACGTCGAACACGTACGTGTTGTGCATCCCGGCCGTCTTCGCGGGATCCGCCTTCTCCGGAAGCGCTGCGAAGAACTCCTGTGCGGTCATGCGCCTCGTCTCCTCGTTGACTGGCGGTTCAATCAGCTTCGCGCCAGGTTAGACGATCCCGGCGGGCGCAGGCTCGGGCTTCGGCGTCGGCGCGAGGGAGACGGGCCTGGGAAGCATCAGGCATGCGATGCACCCGATTGCGGGTGCGGCCGCGGCGACGTAGAGGGCGGTCTGGAGGTCGACCGCGTCCGCGACGGCGCCGAGGACGACGGCGGCGATCCCGCCGAGACCCATCGCGAGCCCCACCGAGAGGCCGCTCGCCATGCCGACGTGGCGCGGCAGGTAGAGCTGGCTGAGCACCATCGTCACGCCGAACGTCCCCACCACGCAGGGGCCGACGAGCATCAGCGCAACCGTGCCGCCGACGCCGCCGACCGCGACGAACGTGACGACCAGGAACGGCAGCGCCGCTTGCGTGATCAGCAGGGTGCGCCGGAGGCCGACCCGGTCGGCGACGGGACCGAGCACCAGCGTTCCGATCGCGCCGCAGACGAGCATCAGCGCCAGCGTCCGGCCGCCCTCTCCCTTCGTCCCGCCGTT
This sequence comes from Gaiella sp., assembly GCA_035698545.1. Lineage (GTDB taxonomy): Bacteria > Actinomycetota > Thermoleophilia > Gaiellales > Gaiellaceae > Gaiella. Next base: position 4,557 of record DASSBV010000156.1, read on the forward strand.
GGCGACGACCCACAGCGGCACGAATGTGAGCAGCCCGAACCACGCGACGCTTCGGAACGCGATCACCACCGAAAGCAGCGTCATCGCACGGACGTCGTCCTCGCCGCTGTCGAGCCGTCGTTCGGTCGTGGCCGGAATGACCCGTTGGAGAGACGGGAGCGCCCGCAGGATCACGAGGGCCATCGCCAGAACCGGGAGCATCGCGAGCGTGCCGCCTGCGAGCCCGAGCCAGATGACGAGCGGCGTGACCACGATCGGCCCCAGCGCGTAGCCCGTGTTGCCACCGATGTTGAAGTAGGACATGCCGCTCGCGCGCTGGCGCCCGCTCGCGAAGGCGGCGAACTTCGCCCCCTCGGGGTGGTACGCCGCCACGCCGATTCCCGCGGCGAACACCGCGACGAGGACGAGGGTGTACGCCGGCGCGACGGCGGCTGCACCAACGCCGACGGCGGCGAGCGCGACCCCTCCCGGCAGGAGCCACATCGCCCCGCGCCGGTCGGACCAGAGCCCGAAGAGCGGCTGGACGAGGGACGACGAGACGAGCGCGGCGAGCATCATCGCCGCAGTCGCCGTGTAGCTGAGGTCGAACTCGGTCGCTACGAAGGGCAGCAGGGCCGGTACCGCGCCCGAGGCGAAGTCGACCCCGAGATGACCCGCGGAGAGCGTGACCATTGCCCCGCGGTCGATCTCGTCTCTCATGCTCGGAGGCTACTCCCAGCCAGGCTTTGCGGGTCGCACGAAGCGTCGGGTACGGCCAGCCGCACCGCGATGCTCGAAAGACGGAGCTACGTTGTCCCACGTGGCTGCGATCGAGACCGAGGGCCTCGGCAAGGTGTACCGCTCGCGGGGCGAGGAGGTACGCGCGCTCGACGGTGTCGACCTCGAGGTCCAGGAGGGAACGGTGCTCGGCCTGCTCGGCCCGAACGGCGCCGGCAAGACGACGACGGTGCGGATCCTCGCGACCCTCCTCCGAGCAGACGAGGGGAGGGCGACGGTCGCCGGGCTCGACGTCGCGCGCGAGGCACAGGCCGTGCGCAAGGTGATCGGCCTCTCGGGCCAGTACGCCGCGGTGGACGAGAACCTGACCGGACGGGAGAACCTCTGGATGTTCGGCCGTCTCTACCGGCTCTCGAGCGCGGACGCCCGGCGCCGCGCAGACGAGCTCCTCGGGCAGTTCGGGCTCGAGGACGCAGCCGATCGCGTGGCCAACACGTACTCCGGCGGGATGCGCCGCCGGCTCGACCTCGCGGGCGCGCTGGTCGGGCGACCCCAGCTCCTCTTCCTCGACGAGCCGACCACGGGGCTCGACCCGCGGGGGAGGCTCGGGATGTGGGACGTGATCCGCAACCAGGTGCGCGAAGGCACGACCCTCCTCCTGACGACGCAGTACCTCGAGGAGGCCGACGAGCTCGCAGACGACATCGCGGTCGTCGACCACGGCCAGATCATCGCGCGCGGCACCTCCGACCAGCTCAAGGCGCAGGTCGGCGGCGAGCGCATCGAGGTCATCGTGCGCAACCCCGACGACCTTCGCCGGGCCGTGTCCACGCTTGCGCCCGACGGCGACGGCACATGCGACCGGCACACCCGTCGCGTCACGGTCGCCGC
>DASSBV010000157.1:0-25149 GCA_035698545.1 Gaiella sp.
CCCCGAGTGGGCGGTCGCGATCACGACGGCGTCGTACTCGGCAGGTGCCAGCGGGACGGACTCGAGCGCGATGCCGTTCGTCGCGAACGACGGGACGTGCGGGTCGTGGTAGGCGACGTTCGCGCCGGCGTTCTGAAGCAGCGCGATCACCTTCACCGCGGGCGACTCGCGCCAGTCGGAGATGTCCGACTTGTAGGCAACGCCGAGCACGAGGATCCGCGCTCCCGCAACCGACTTCCGCGCGCCGTGGTTGAGTGCCTGCGAGACCCGCGACCGGCAGTAGTACGGCATGTTCTGGTTGACCTCGCCTGCGAGCTCGATGAAGCGCGTCGCGAAGTCGAACTCCCGCGCCTTCCACGTGAGGTAGAAGGGGTCGATCGGGATGCAGTGGCCTCCGAGGCCCGGCCCCGGCTGGAACGGCATGAAGCCGAACGGCTTCGTCGCGGCCGCGTCGACGACCTCCCAGATGTCGATCTGCATCCGGTCGCAGAGCTGCGCGAGCTCGTTGACGAGGGCGATGTTGACGGAGCGGAAGATGTTCTCGAGGAGCTTCGTCAGCTCCGCCGCGTCGGGGGACGAGACGCGGTGCACCTCGTCGACAGCGGTCAGGTACAACGCCGCCGCCGCTTCGGTCGAGGCCTCGTCGATCCCGCCGACGACCTTCGGCACCGTCTTCGTCGTCCAGTCGACCCGGCCGGGGTCGACTCGCTCGGGCGAGAACGCGAGATGGAAGTCACTGCCGGCGACGAGCCCCGACTCGCGCTCGAGGATCGGGAGCAGCTCCTCGCGCGTGGTGCCCGGGTACGTCGTCGACTCGAGCACGACAAGCTGGCCGGGGCGGAGCCGCCTCCCGATCTCGGCGCCGGCGCCCAGCACGATCGAGAGATCGGGCTCGCGCTGCCGGGTCAGCGGAGTCGGAAGCGCGATCAGGATCGCCTCGACATCGCGGAGGACGTCGTAGTCGGCGGTCGCCCCGAGACCACGCTCCTGGATCAGCCGGCCGAGGGTCTCGGAGGGGACGTCCTCGATGTAGCTCTCGCCGCGGCGAAGGCGGGCGACGCGCCCCTCGTCGACCTCGACGAGCACGACGCGGCGGCCGGCGTCGGCGAACGTCTGCGCGAGCGGCACGCCCACATAGCCGGCTCCGACGATCGCGATCTCGTACTGCGACGTCGCCGGTCCGCCGGTCGTCGCGGCGCTGGACGCCACGCCTTCGACTCCTGCCGCCGATGTCGCCTCCGGGCCGTTCACAAGCCGGGATCGTAGCGACGGTGGGCGCCGTTACCCGGTGACGGACTCGTCACTCTGGAAGAGGCTGAACTCGTTGCCCTCCGTGTCGGTGCAGTGCGCGAACCAGCCAACGTGCGGGATCGGCATCTTCTCATCCGACCTCCCTCCGTGCTCGCGCACTTTTGCGACGGACGCGTCGATGTCGTCCGTGTCGAAGTAGACGACGAGCCCGAACGGGCCCTCCGAGGACATGACCGCACCACCCTGGTCCTCGCCCGTCCGCACCATCGAGTACTCCATGTCGGGCATCGCGGACTCCCCGAACTCCCACCCGAAGACACCGCTCCAGAACCCTTTTGCCCGGGCCGTGTCGCCTGCGGGGATCTCGAAATGCACGAGCTTGCCGGCCATCACTGCTCCTTTCCGAGAGTGGTCACATCATGCACGGAGCAGGGCGTCGGCGATCCGAGACGCCGCCTCGCCGTCGCCGTACAGGGACGGTGCGTCCTCGGGAAATCTCGCGGCGCGGACGCCCTCGACGATCGCGTCCGGGTCGTCGTCGACGAGCGTGTTTGCGCCCGCCTCGACCGTGTCGACCCATTCCGTGGAGGGGCGCATCGTGACGCAGGGCACGCGATACCAGTAGGCCTCCTTCTGGAGCCCGCCCGAGTCCGTCGCGATCACGCGCGCCTGTGATGCGGCCGACGCGAACGCGAGGTAGCCGAGCGGCTCTCGCAGCTCGATGTTGTCTCCCAGCGGGATGCGCCCGGCGCGGAGCGTCGCGGCGGTGCGTGGATGCGCGGGAAGGACGACCGGCTCGTCGAGGCGTGAGAGGCCGTCGGCGATCCGCCGGAGCCGCTCCGGGCGGACGTTCGCCTCACGGTGCACCGTGGCGACGAGGTACGTCCCCGGGACGTGCGGCGGCGGCACACGCTCGCGCGCGAGGGGCGCGAAACGCAGCGTCGCGTCGGCCATCACGTCTCCCACGACCTCGATGTGCCCTGCGGCCCCTTCCGCGCGCAGCGTCGCCGCCGAGCGCTCGTCGGGGCAAAGGAGCAGCGCGGCGAGCCGATCGACCTCGATCCGGGCGCGCTCCTCCGGCATCTCGAGATCGCCGCTGCGGAGCCCCGCCTCCACGTGCGCTACCCGCAGCCCGGCTTCGCTCGCGGCGCGTGCGCCGGCCAATGTCGAGTTCGTGTCGCCGAGGACCATGACCGTGTCGGGCCGCTCCTCCTCGAGCACGCCGCGGATCGCAGGAGTCAACGTCGCCACGTCGGCGGTGCGGAGGTCGAGCCGGTGCCGAGGCTCGTCCAGCCCGAGCTCGTCGATGAACACCTGCGAGAGCACGTCGTCCCAGTGCTGCCCGGTGTGGACGACGACTTCCTCGATCCCCGCGTTACGGAGAGCCAGCGAGAGCGGAGCCGCCTTGACAAGCTGGGGACGGTTGCCGACGACCGTGACGAGCTTCATCCGCGCGCCAGCGTACTCGCGCGTTGCGGCCTGCTCCGGCCGCGAGTGGACCGATGCCGGCGATCACGCGAAGAAGCGGCGTGGGTTCTCGACGAGCATCTCGTAGATCTGCTGCTGCGTGACGCCGGCGGCGAGCAGCCGCGGGAGTATCCGCGTCGAGAGGTGCAGGTAGTCGGGGTGCTCGTCCGCGAACAGCGGGTTTCCGATCATGAAGTCGTGGAACGTCGCCGCGTCGTGCCCGAGGTGGATCCGGTCGACGTAGCCCGCCTCCAGGAGCGCGACGAGCGTCCTGATGCGGTCCTCGTCCGGGTTGAAATGCTCGATGTTGAACCGGTCGCAGCCGAGGCTCGCGCCCGCGTCGGCGATCGCGCGCAGGTAGTCGAGGTCGTTGCTGTCGCCCGCGTGCGCGACCACCACGCGTCGCGGATCGACCCCTTCGCGCACGAGCGCGTCGAGGGCGACGAGGCCGGTTTGCGTAGGGGCGTAGGTGTGCACCATCACGGGCGCGTCGGTCTCGAGGGCGGCTTTGGCGACGAGCGAGAGGATGCGCGGGACGTCCCCGACGAGCCCGTGGCGGTCGATCGCGCACTTGAGGAACGCGGCCCTCACACCCGTGTCCCCGATGCCCTCGCGGATCTCGTGCACGAAGAGGTCGACGATCCAGTCGTCGGTCCGGTACGCGAGAAAGCCCGGGAGCTCGACGAACGCGTACACGCCTGTCGCGACCACGATGTTCAGGTCGACGCCCTCGTTGACGCGCTGGATGCGCGGGATGTCGCGGCCCAGCCCGTACGCGGTCGGGTCGACGATGGTCTCGATGCCGGTGTCGCGCAGCCTCTGGAGCTGCTCGATCGCCGCGGCGACGCCCTTCTCCTCGTCCCAGTAGCTCGCTCCGAAGTGCGTGCCGAAGCTCGCGAGCGCACCCGGATCGAGGATGAACACGTGCTCGTGCATCAAGGTCGGGCCGAGCGCGTCGAGGGAGACAGGCCCACGGACCGTCTCGACCGTCGCCCGTGCGGCGCGCGACGGCGACGGGTTCAGTGCAGTGCCCGCGGGTCGGCGTGACGGTGCACCGCGCGATTATCTCCGCTCGTTCACGCGGGTCAATGCGTCGCGGGCTTCCGGCGACGTCTCCGGCGGCCGTATCCTGGGCTCTTGGCACCAGGGCGCTTCGACCGACTCGCGGCCGGGGCCGGCCGGCGGCTCGGTCGCATCGATCCGCGGAGCGACCCGCCACGCGGGCTCGTCAGGCTCGGCGTGGCCTTCTGCGTCGCGATGTCGCTCGTCGTGGGGCTTGTCTACTTCGCAAAGGCGGTCGACAAGCTCGGCACCGACGCGAGCGCGAACGCCGACGCGAACGACGACGACCGTGCGCTCGCCGGGGGGAACTCGCTCGGCGTTGCGCAGGAGGCGCTGATCCAGGCCCGCGGCCTGGTCCCCGAGCGCGGCGCCTACCGGCTCGTGCTCGGGCCGGACGCGACGAACATCGGGCAGTTCGCGCGGTATTTCTTGATGCCGCGCCGTCCGAAGGCCGACGCGCGCTGGGTGCTCTGCTACGCGTGCGACCTCTCGAGCCTCGGCAACGACGTCGTCGTCGTTTGGCGAGATGATGCCGGCAATGCCGTGGGTCGGCTGCCCGCATGACCGCTCGGGCTCTGCTCGGCCTCGCGGCCGCGAACGTCGCCGTGCTCGTCGTCGGGAGCTGCCTCCTCTGGGGGGCGCGCGGACTGCGCTCGTGGGCGGAGGTCGCGCGGCTGTCGGGGCTCGCCTACATGGTCGGGGTCGCCGCCCTCGGAGTCGCCTTCACGCTCGAGCTCGTGCTCGGGGTGCAGCTCGGTCTCGCGACGATGGCGATCACCTCGCTCGTCCTGGCGGCCGCCGGGCTCGCGCTCGCGCGGGCCCTCGGGCGGCCGCGTCTGCTCGGTCTCGGTGAGGATCGACGCGGGCTTGGCCTCCTCGCGGTCTCGTACGTCGCCCTCGTGGGGGTCTACCTCGAAGCGCTGTTTCGGGCCGGTCGCCTCGCGCCGCTGTCCAACTTCGACGGTTGGGCGTTCTGGGTCCCGAAGGCGAAGGCGATCTACTTCTTCGGTGGGCTCGACGAGCAGTTCTTTCGCGAGCTCGCAAACCCGACCTACCCGCCGCTCGTGCCTGCGCTCGAGGCCGCCGCGTTCCATGCGATGGGCTCGGCCGATGCCGTGACCCTGCACGTCCAGTTCTGGTTCCTCCTCACGGGGTTCGTGGCCGCCATCGTAGGGTTGCTTGCGCCGCGCGTTCGTGCGCCGGTGCTCTGGCCGGTCCTGCTGCTCGTCCTGGTCGCCCCGCGCGTCGTCAACAGGGCGCTCGAGCCGCAGGCGGACTTCCTGCTCGACTACTTCTTCGCGCTGGCCGCCGTCCTGGTCGCGCTCTGGCTCGTCGAGCGGCAGCCGTGGCAGCTCGCTCTCGCTTCGCTGTTCCTGGCGGGCGCGATGCTGACGAAGCGCGAAGGGCAGCTCCTCGCCGCGTGCATCGTCGTCGCCGCCCTCGCGGCGTCGTGGAGCACCCGCCGGACGGCGTGGCCCAGGCTCGTCCTCGCCGGCGCCTCGGCGCTCGCCCTAGCCCTCCCATGGCGCATCTGGTTCGAGTCCCGCGGCCTGACCGGCGAGCTGCCGGCCAGCGGCTTCCTCGGCCTCGTCGATCATTTGGACCGCCCCTGGCCCGCGCTCCAGTCGGTCGTCGATGCGCTCCTCGACACAGGGCTCTGGCTCTTCGCGATTCCGCTGGCGCTCGCCTCGGTCGTGCTCGCGTTGGCCGGGGGGGCACGGATCCTGCCGGCGTACGCGGCGCTCGTCTATTGCCTGTCCGCCGCGGGGTTCGTGTGGGTGCTCTGGTCCTTCACGGAGCTCGAGCTTCCCTACGAGCAGGACGAGGGCGTAAACCTGCTCGTCCGCCTCTGCGGCTCCCTGGTGGTCGTCTCTGCGGGGCTCGTGCCGCTGCTGCTCGACGCGGCATGGCGCGGCTCAGACGCCGTCGAATAGCCCTCTCCAGCCCTCCGATCGAGGGACGTAGGTGCCCCGTCGGGGTGACGACCGCGGGACGGGGCCCCCGGAAGCTTTGACAGAGGATCGACGAGAGGGGGCTCCTTCTTGCGGCAGACGACAGGAACGATGGACGGCTCGTGTTCGCCGAACGGGCTCACCGCGGCCGCAGCGCCGGGCTGGCACGCGCGGCCGAGGATCGCGACTGCGATCCGTCTCCTCGCTTTGTGCGGGCCCGTTGCCGTTTCGGTGGCGGTCGTCTACCTCGCGAGTCGGGTCGTGGGGCCACCGAGCGGATCGCGGCTGTCGTACATCGGGTGGTGGGCCGGGCTCTCGGTTGCCGCGACCGCCGCGCTCGTCGTAGCGGGACGGCTTTCGCGGAGGCTGCTCCCTCTGGCGGCTCTCATGCGGTTGTCGCTCGTGTTCCCGGACAGCGCGCCGTCGCGCTTCCGGACCGCACTGCAGACGGGCACCGTGGCAACGCTCGAGGAGCGGCTTGGAGCAGCGCGCCAGGGCGAGATGGAGCGCACGCCGGTCGCAGCCGCTCAGCTGCTGCTCGAGCTCGTCGCGCACCTGGACGACCACGACCCGCTCACGCGAGGGCACTCCGAGCGCGTTCGCGGATACGCGCAGAGCATCGGGCGAGAGCTCGGCCTCGACGCGCGGGAGCTCGACCTCCTCAACTGGGCGGCCCTGCTCCACGACGTCGGCAAGCTCGAGATCCCGCACGAGATCCTGGCCAAGCCCGGCAAGCCCACGGAGGAGGAGTGGGAGATCCTGCGCGCGCACCCGAGCTTGGGTGCCGAGCTCGCCGCGCCGCTGCGGCAGTGGCTGGGCGTATGGAGCGGGGCGATCGACCAGCACCACGAGCGCTGGGACGGCACGGGCTATCCGTCCGGGCTCGCCGCCGACGATATCTCGTTGGCGGGCCGGATCGTCGCCGTCGCGGACGCGTTCGACGTGATCACATCCGCGCGCTCGTACAAGCGGCAGTCCTCGGTCGCCGAGGCAAGGAAAGAGCTGTCGCGCTGCGCCGGCACACAGTTCGACCCGGACGTCGTGCGCGCGTTCCTGGCGATCTCGGTGCGCCAGAGTCGTCTCGCAGCGCCACTCGCGTGGTTCGCGCACGCGGGGATGCTCGCGCGACTGCCGGTCACGCAGGCAAGCGGCCTGACCGCCGGGGCCGCTGCCGCGGCCGCAGTCACCGTCGGCGTCGGGGCAACGACGTCGATTCAGCCTCGCGCCATGACGGCACCGCCGGCGCCTCCGGTACGCGAAGCGACGGCGAGGGCAGTCCCGGGTCGGCAGACGGTCGCCGTCCCGCAGCGCCCGCCGGCCGTGCAGCGCATCCCCAAGCGGAAGGCTGCGCAGGCGAAGCCGCATCGGCTCGCGGCTCCAAAGCCGCAGCCGGCCACGACGCCGAGGCCGAACGAGGCCCCCGCGCCGCCGCCTCGTGCTGTGACTGCACCGACCCCTCCGCCCGAGCCGCGCGCCGCGTCCGAGGCTCCGGCGAAGTCGCCCTCTGCGCCCGCGCAGCCTGCGGCCGCCGAAGCCCGTACCGCCCCGGCGGCTGCCGGACGACGCGGGCCGGCGGCGAAGGCGCCTGCGGCGCCGGAAGCCCCCGCGCCGGCGCTCGTGGACACCGTGACGACGACGGTCGGAGACGTGACGGAGAGCGCGGTGACGGCCGTGCAGGACGTGACCACTCTTGTCACACCGCCGCCGGCCCAGCCCGCCGCGCCGGCGTCTCCGGCTCCCACGCCTCCTCCGGCCCCCGCTCCGGCTCCTCCGCCCGCCCCGGCCCCCGCGCCCCAGGAGCCGCCTTCACCGTCCGACTCGCAGGGCTCAGGCTCGGGCGGCCTGCTCGACGGCGTGCTGTCGCTCCTCGACGGCCTGTTGGGCCCGCATTGAGCCGCCGCGAGCGCGGTCGCACCATGGGCCGTGAAGGATTCGAACCTTCGACCTTGGGATTAAGAGTCCCCTGCTCTACCAGCTGAGCTAACGGCCCGCGAGGGGCCAAGGATAGCGCCGCCCTTTGCCGGGGCTCGGCGGGATCTGTGTTCTTTCCGCGTCGCGGCCGGAGGCCGGCTTGGCCGGCCGGAAGGCCAGAACGAGGGCCCGTGTGAGCCGCGCGGAAGGAGGGGGGTTCGCCGGAGGAACCATGTGATTCCCCCGCGTTCCGGCGTTGGTAGTGTCGCACGGTGATCCGCAGGGGTGCGCTGCTGAAGATGCTCGGCATCGCCGTGGTCGCTGGCGCGATCACGACCGCGATCGCCGTGCTGATCCGCTGGCTGCCGACCTCGGCGTCCGAGGAGATGGACCGGATCACGTTCACGTACTGGTTCGCCACCGTGATCTGCATCGCGATCTTCTCCCTCGTGATCGGCGTGATCGTGTACTGCGTGCTCGCGTTCCGGGTACAGCCCGACGACGACACCGACGGGCCGCCGATCCACGGGAACACGCGGCTCGAGGTGATCTGGACCGTGGTCCCGGCGGTTCTCGTGATCGCGATCGGCGTCGTCAGCGCGGTCGTGCTCTCGAAGAACGCCGACGCGGGCGCGAACCCGCTCCGGGTGAAGGTCTTCGCGCAGCAGTTCGCATGGCGCTTCGTCTACCCCGGCAACGTCCGCTCGGACGAGCTCGTGATGCCTCTCCACCGACACGTCAAGTTCGACATGACCTCGGCCGACGTGATCCACTCGTTCTGGATCCCGCAGATGGGTCAGAAGCAGGACGTCGTCCCAGGCATCCAGACGGAGATCGTCGTCACGCCGACGAGGACCGGCACGTTCACCCTGATCTGCACGGAGCTCTGCGGCCTCGGCCACGCGACGATGCGCGCACCCGTCCGTGTGCTCGAGCCTGCGGCCTTCCAGACCTGGCTCACGAAGCAGCGCGCGGCGGCCGGTGGAGCCGGCGCGGGCGGGGCAACGGGTGGCGCGACCACAGGAGGCGAGACCACGGGCGGCGAGACCACCGGCGGTACCACGACTGGCGGCAACGCGGCCGACGAGCAGCTCGGCGCGAAGACGTTCGCCTCGGCCGGCTGCGGCTCCTGTCATGAGTTCAAGAAGGCCGGGACCGACGCGCAGGTCGGCCCGTCGCTCGACGACCTGACGGCGGCGGCCCAGAAGGCCGGCGAATCCGTTCCCGACTACGTCCGCGAGTCGATCGAGGATCCGAACGCAGTCGTCACCGAGGGGTACCAACCGGGCGTCATGCCACAGAACTTCAAAGACAGCCTGTCCAGCGAGGAGATCGGCGCGCTCGTCGCGTATGTGGGCGGGGAGGAGGACTAGATGATTGATCGGCAATTCCCGCGAACCGGATGGCGTCCCAGACGCGGCGCCGGATCGCCCCGTCTGGGCACGATCCGTAGGTTCCGCTACGAACCGCGCCCAGACGGTGCGCCCGTCTTGGTCTGGGACGCCCCCGGACGCCACGTCAATTACCGATCAATCATCCAGTGACCAGCACCACTCACGTACCGACGCATCACGACACCGGCCATGGGGACGCGCCGGCGCCTCGCCGGCGCGGCCTCCTGATGCGACCGGGGTGGGTGCGGGCCGCGTGGTGCACGGCCGCCTTCTTCTTGATCGGGATGTACCTCGTCGTGACGTGGCGATGGATCTTCGGCTGGGACCCCGTCTACGACTGGGAGTTCATCGTCCTCATCGCCGGCATGGTGACCGCGCCGATCGGCTTCCTGCTCGGGATCGGGACGTTCGACTACTGGCTCTACTGGATCTCGGGCCGGCCGACGCTCGTCGACGACCACGCGAACCACGGCGCCTATCGCTGGACCGACTACCTCAAGGTCAACACCGACCACAAGGTGATTGGGATCCAGTACCTCGTCACGACGTTCGTGTTCTTCATCGTGGGCGGGTTCCTGGCGATGCTGTTCCGGGCCGAGCTGGCGCAGCCCGGGATGCAGTTCTTCGACACGCAGACGTTCAACGGGCTCGTGTCGGCGCACGCGACCCTGATGATCTTCGTGTTCATCATCCCGGCATTTGCCGGGCTCGCGAACTTCGCGGTGCCGCTGATGCTCGGCGCGCCCGACATGGCGTTCCCGCGCCTCAACGCGCTGTCGTTCTGGATGCTGCCGGTGGCAGGGACGTTGTTCCTCGCGAGCTTCCTCGCGCCGGGTGGCGCGTTCGCAACGGGCTGGACGAGCTACGCGCCGCTCGCGTCGGAGCAGCCGTTCGGCCAGGTGTTCTTCAACATGGGCGTCCAGTGGGCGGGCGCGTCGTCGATCGCGACAGCCCTGAACTTCCTGGTCACGATCATCACGATGCGCGCGCCAGGGATGACCTTCTGGCGCATGCCGCTTCTCGTCTGGGCGAACTTCACCACGTCGCTCCTCGTCGTGATCGCCACGCCGTTCATCGCGGGCTCACAGTTCTTCGTGATGTTCGACCGGGTGATGCACACGAGCTTCTTCACGCCGGACAACGGCGGCTACGTACTCGGCTACCAGCACATCTTCTGGTTCTACTCGCACCCGGCCGTCTACATCATGGTCTTACCGGGCTTCGGGATCATCTCGGAGATCATCGCCGTCTTCAGCCGGAAACCGATCTTCGGTTACCGCCTGATGGCGATCTCGCTGATCGGCATCCTCGTGCTCGCGTTCTCGGTGTGGGCGCACCACATGTTCGTCGCGGGCATGGCCGACTGGCTGCGGATCCCGATGATGATCACGACGCTGCTGATCGCCGTGCCGACCGGGATCAAGGTGTTCTCCTGGCTTGCCACCCTCTGGGAGGGGAAGCTCCACCTGAACACGCCGATGCTGTTCGCCCTGGGCTTTATTTCGACATTTGTTATCGGAGGTCTGTCGGGCATCTACCTCGCGGCCGTGCCGATCGACATCCACGCCTCGGACACGTACTTCATCGTCGCCCACATCCACTACGTGCTGTTCGGCGGCTCCGTGTTCACGATCTTCGCGGGTCTCTACTACTGGTTCCCGAAGATGACCGGGCGGATGTACGACGAGCGGCTCGGGAAGCTGCACTTCTGGCTGACGTTCGTCTCGTTCAACGCGACGTTCTTCCCGATGCACTGGGTCGGTCTCGACGGGATGCCGCGCCGCGTCGCGGACTATGCGGGCACGTACGGCGCGATCAACATGGTGATCTCGGTCTTCTCGTTCATCCTCGGCGCCTCTGTTGTCGTGTTTGTCTACAACATGGTCACGAGCTGGGCGCGCGGGCCGATCGCCGAGTCCAACCCGTGGAAGGCGATGACGATCGAGTGGCAGGTCTCCTCGCCCCCGCCGGTGTTCAACTTCGACGAGATCCCGCAGGTCGTCGGCAGTCCGTACGAGTACGGCGTGCCCGGCGCGAAGCACGTCGTCCTGAAGGGCGGCGCGCTCCAGGAGGCGCCCACGTGAGCGAGATCGAGCGGGACGACGCCAAGCGCGTGCTCGTCGTTGCGAACGAGACCCTCGCCGCCGAGGAGCTCCTCGACGCCGTCCGCCGGCGCGCCGCCGAGGGCCCCATTCGCGCCGTCGTGGTCGCGCCGGTCAACGACCCGCGCGCCGGCTACGTCGTGTACCGAAACTCCCGGCGGGCGTCCGCGGGACGCCGTCTCGACCGGATGGTCGAGGCGCTTCGCGCGGCGGGCATTCCCGCGCACGGGGACGTCTTCGAGGGCGGGCCGGTAACCGCGGTCGAGGACGTGCTCGCCCAGGAACCGATCGACGAGCTGATCGTCTCCACGCATCCCGAGGAGAAGTCGGGCTGGCTTCGCCGCCGAAACGTCCTCGAGCAGCTGAAGCGTCTCGCCGGCGACCGGCCGTTCACGCACGTCGTCTCGGACGTGGCCGCTCGCAGCGGGCAGGCGAATGTCCTCGTCGTCGCCAACGAGACGGTGCTCGGCGAGCCGCTTCTCCAGCGGATTCGCGAGCGGGTGGCGGAGGGGCCTGCAGCCTTCCTGATCGTCTGCCCGCAGTCGGATCCCAGCCAGGCGGAGCACCCCGAGGCCGAGCGGCGCCTTCGCGCCGCGCTCGCGACGCTCCGCGACGAGGGGATCGAGGTCCACGGCCAGGTCGCCCATCCCGACCCGTATACGGCGGCGATGCAGGTAATCGACGACGAGCGCGTCGATGAGGTGATCGTCTCGACCTTCCCGGGCGAGCGCTCGGGCTGGCTCCGCCGAGACGTGGTCGGGCGGCTCCGCAAGGACGCGGGCGTGCCGGTCGAGCACGTCGTCGCCGATGCTCCTTCGACCGCCTCGCTGGAAGGAGCCGCGCGGTGACGAGTCACGCCGAGCCCGTCGACGTCCACGCACACCACGGGCCGCCAGCCGCGAACCACAGCTCGCGGCTCGACCCGGCCACTCTCGGGATGTTTCTGTTCATCGCCTCCGAGGCGATGCTCTTCGGGGCTTTCTTCACGGCCTACTTCTTCGTGCGCGTGGTCAACCCGCTCGCGCCGGCGGAGTGGCCGCCGCCGCCCTTCGAGTTCCCCGTGTTCGTCGCGGGCGTGAACACCGCGATCCTCGTCACCTCGAGCTTCACGATCCACTGGGCAACCCAGTCGATCAAGCGAAACGATCGCAACGGCCTGAGGGCGGGGCTCGTGTGCACGATCATGCTCGGCCTGGCGTTCCTGCTCACGCAGATCGTCGAGTACGCCCATGTCGGCTTCAACACCAGTGACGGCGCCTTCGCCTCCGTCTTCTTCGGCTTGACCGGCCTCCACGGGGCACACGTCGCCGTGGGGCTCTCCCTGCTCACGATCTCCGCGGTGCGCGCCTTCAAGGGGCATTTCTCGGCGGAGCACCACCACGGCGTCGAGATCCCCGGGATCTACTGGCACTTCGTCGACGTGATGTGGATCATCGTGTTCTTCGCCGTCTACGTCCTGTAAGCGCGCTTTCGCCTGCGGCGAAACCGCACCAGGTGTCGGCGATCAGGTAAATAGTGCGGTGTGACAACCGCGTCGATCGGTTGGACGCCTAGGGAGGCTTCCCGAAGGGAAGTATCCCCGTGAAGAACCCGCTGCGCGACGAGGCGTCGGCCTTCCAGGTAGTCCTGATCACGCTCGGCGGCGCCGTGCTCGTGGTGCTCGCCGCCTGGATCAACACCTGGCTCGGGCTCGCAGTGTTCATCGTCCTCGTCGGCGCGGCTCTGTGGGCGATCCGCGGCGGGCTCATACAGCGTCCTCCCCAGGCCCACGTGGTGCATGACGGAGGCGGCGCGCGAAAGATCCTGGTGGTCGCGAACGAGACGGTCGGCGGCGACGAGCTCTTCACGCTGCTCGGGAGAAAGGCCGAGGATGCCGACGAGGAGATGCTGCTCATCTGCCCGGCGCTGAACTCGCGGGTTCGCACGTGGACATCGGACGAGGATCCCGCGCGCGCCGATGCCCAGGAGCGCCTGGACGCGAGCCTCGCGAGGCTCGCCACGGCAGGCGTGATCGCACGCGGGGAGATCGGCGACGGCGACCCGCTCCAGGCGCTCGAAGACGCGCTGCGCGAGTTCCCCGCCGACGAGATCGTCGTCTCTACGCACCCGCCGGGCCGCTCTAACTGGCTCGAGCAGGGCGTCGTCGAGCAGGCGCGCCAGCGCTACGACGTGCCGGTCACGCACGTCGTCGTGGACCTCGAGGTGTCCGACTTCAGTCGGACAGCTTCATCGACCGAGAGCTCCCGCCAGGAGGTGTCCGACTGAAGTCGGACACCCACGTGACTACTTCCCGGCGTTCTCCGAGACGTACGTCGCGACCGCCTCGATCTGCGCCTCGCTGAGCTGGCCCTTGAACGAGGGCATGCCGCCCTGGCCGTTCGTCACGCGGTCGATCACGAGCTCTTTCGGCGGCTTTGCGTCGTCGAGGTTGGGGCCGACCGTGCCGGACGAGCCGGCGGCCTCGAGCGTGTGACACCCGGTGCAGCCGGCGGTCGCGAAGATGGTCTTCCCGTCGGTCGCGCTCCCTCCGCCGCCTCCCGGCTTCGGCGGGTTCGCGGGATCGATGATCTGCCCGCTCGCGTCGAGCCCCGCAACGGAGGCGACGTACGTCGCGACGTCGTCGGCATCCTGGCCGGTGAAGATGTCCCGCGGCATGCCCGGCGCCCCCGTAGAGGGCGTGGTCACCGCGTACGCCATCTGGTCGCGGACGACCTGGAGGATCGTCTCGTCGCCGAGCCCGTCCTTGCGCGACTGGAGGAACGCATAGTCGAGGTTCGGCCCGATCGTGCCGGTCGTGCCGGCGTCGTTGAGCGTGTGGCAGCTCCCGCAGCCTTGCTTGAAGAGCTCCTTGCCGCGGATCTTGTCGCCCGAGGAGGCTTCGGTGTACCCGACCGTGTCGCCGCACGCGGCGAGCAGGAGCGCGCCGACGAGGGCGAGCACTACGAGCGCGGCGACCTGCGCGGGGCGCCTGCGCAGAGAGGTTGACAGCGAGCGCTCCACGCGGGAGCGAGTCTAACCCGACGCGTTCTTCCGGAGCTGCTTCAACTGGGCCTGGACGACGCTCGCGTTCGGATCGTCGGGCGAGAGCTTCAGGAACCTCTGGTACGCGGCGATCGCGGTCGTCGAGTCCCCGACCTGCTGGGCGGCCTGCGCGAGCTCGAGCTGGACGTTCGGGTCGTTCGGCTGCATCGCCGCGAGCCTCGTGTACGCCGTGACAGCGGCGGCGGCCTCGGAGGACGCCTGCTGGTACAGCGTCGAGAGGTCGTCCGTCGCTCCGGTGCTGATCGCGTTGTCGAGCGGGTCCGTGAGGGTCGCCTGACCCGACTTCGTCGTCAGCGAGGGGAACGCGGCGCCCGGCGCGCGGAACGCGGCCGTGACCTGCGCCTGCTGGAGCTGCTGCTGGTACTCGCTCGCCCGGGTCAGATGGAGGCCGGCGAGCTCGCGATAGGCGTCGGGCGACCTCGGCTTGAGGGTGATCGCCTGGTTGAGCGCCTCGATCGCGCCTGCGGTGTCACCCTCGGTCTGGAACGCGGTCGACAGGTCGCGCCAGGCCTGCGGATCCTTCGGGCGCTCGGCCGCCTCCTTCTGCGCGTCGGAGACGGACTGGCCGGAGCTCGTGCCGCCCTGGTCGCGGAAGATGTCGCCGATACCGGTGCCGCCGGCGCCGACGCCGAAGACGACGAACCCGAGCCCGAAGACGAGCGCGAGGAACACGAACATCCACTTCGCATGACGACGCAGCCGCGGGAAGAACATGGTGTCCTCGATCGACGGCGCCGTCGAGGCACGCGGCCGCGGCGCTACGGCAGCATGCGGCTTCGTGCTCTTCGGGCGGCTCTTCTCGAATCGGGCCATTCGCTCGTCCCTCGTCGGTAGCGGTCCTCGCCGTGTACGAGAGTAGCTGCAACCCGATCCGGCGATCCGCCCAAAACCACGGCCGCAACGGGATCCTCAACCGGGTCGAATGGCGACCCCTCGAGCGAGACGACGGCCAAGTCGGCCTGCTTCCCCGGCACGAGCGAGCCCACCTCGGAGTCCATTCCGAGCACGCGGGCACCGCCGAGAGTCGCGAGCTCGAGCGCCCTTCCGGCTGAGAGTGCGTCGGGCCGGCCCGCGCGGGCACGCGCCGCGACGATCGCCGTCCTGAGCTCCTCGAACAGGTCGAACGACGGCGTCGAAGCGGGGCTGTCCGTCGCGATGCCGACCGCGATTCCGGCCGCCAGCAGCTCCTCGAGCGGCGCGACGCCGCAGCCGAGGTAGCCGTTCGAGCGGGGACAGTGCGCCACGCCGACCCCGCTCCGCGCGAGGAGCTCGATCTCCTCTGCCGCGACGTCGACACAGTGGGCGGCCATCACCGTCGGCGCGAGCAGTCCCGCGTCGGCGAGCAGGCGGATTCCGGTCGTCCCGGGCGGCGGCACGAGGAGCCCGGCGAACGCCGCCCAGTCGCCCGAGCCGTCGAGCAAGTAGAGCCGCTCGGAGACGCTCTCGGCGAGGTGGGTCGCCATGGGGAGGCCGAGCGCCGCACACGCCTCGTACAGCTCGAGCGTGCAGGTGTACGGGGCATGTGGCGACACGCCGAGCCGCACCAGGTCGGACAAGGCCGGCTGGACTCGCTCCCGCATCTCCTCGAACCGAGCGACCGCAGAGGCATCGCGGCCGAAGACCTCGAGGTAGACGATCGCCCGCAGGCCTGTCTCGGCGGCCGCCTCGGCGGCCGCGCCGGAGAAGCTGCAGTCGCCCACCGTGGTGATCCCCGAGCGGAGGCACTCCACCGCACCGTCCGTGGCGATCGCCCGCATGTCGTCGAGGTCGAGGAGGCTCTTGCGCGCGACGTGCATGCCGATCCACGAGGAGAAAGGGAGGCCGTCCCCGAAGCCGGCATAGACCGCGTACTCGAGGTGCGAGTGGCAGTCGACGAAGCCCGGGAGGATCACGCAGCCCTCGAAGCGCTCGCCGGCGCCGAGCTCGGCCGCGGGGGCCACCGCGGCGATGGTGCCGTCGTCGGCGATCGCGACGGCGCCGCCGCGAATCGGGTCGCCCTCGACGGGGACGACCCAGTCGGCGGAGACCACCTTCATGGGTGCGGAAGGAGGCGTAGGACGCAGTCGGCGGAGAGTGTCCTCACAGCGCTTCGGCTTCGGCGGCCGACCGCTCCCAGCGCCGCTCCATCACCACGGATAGCCAGATCGACAGCTCGTACAGGACGAGGAGCGGCGCCACCTCGAGCGCGAGCGAGACCGGGTCGACGGTCGGCAGGAGGATCGCGAAGACGAGCATCAGCACGTAGCCGATGCGGCGGTTCTTGCGCAGCCGCGCCGAGGTCAGCGCGCCGATCCGGACGAGCGCGAGGACGAAGATCGGCATTTGGAACGCGATCCCGAAGGCGAGCAGCGTCAGCGCGACGAACGACAGGTAGTAGCTCGCCCGGATCTGCACCTGGTAGAGGTCGGAGTCGTAGTCGACGAGGAAGGTCAGCGCCCTCGGCAGCACAATCGCGTAGCAGAACACGAGCCCTGCGGCGAAGAGCGCCGTGGAGAGGACGACGAACGCGCCGAGCACGCGCTGCGTGTCCTCCGTCACGGCCGGCGCGAGGAACGCCCAGATCTGCCAGAGGATGATCGGCAGCACAAGCGCGATCGCGGCGTAGAAGCTCACCTTCAAGGACGTGATGAAGGGCTCCGTCACGCCGAAGGTGACGAGGGGCGTCCCCGCCGGGAGCAGGTCCTTGAGCCTGTCGATCAGGTCGTCGTGGAACGCGTATGCGAGCGCGAAGGCCGGAATGATCGAGCCGAGACAGATGAACAGGCGGTGCCTGAGCTCCGTCAGGTGGTCGACGAGGCTCGCTTCCTCGTCGTGGCCGAGGCGCCGCGGCAGCATGCGGGCCATCGCGCGGCGACGGGGCTAGGAAACGGTGTCGCGCTCGCGGCTCGGGGTCGCGGGGGCCGACGGCTCCGCGGGCGGCAGCTCTGCCATCTCGTCCACGCGGTCGTCGTCGTCCTTGCCGGACACCGATTCCTTGAACTCCCGCATCCCCTTCCCCAGCTGGCGGCCCATCTCCGGGAGCCGCTTCGGCCCGAAGACGAGGAGCAGCACGAGCAACAGGATCAGAAGCTCCCAGATGCCGATTCCGAATGGCATGCGCAGAGCGTAGCGGTTTCCCTCCTGCGACCGGGCTCGGCCAAGGGGTCGGGGTCGAACACCGCCACGCCGGTACCATCGGAGAGATGGCACTGCTCGAGATCAGCAATCTGCACGTCGCGCTGGAGGACGGCACCGAGATCGTCAAGGGTGTCGACCTCGCGGTCGACACGAACCAAAAGCACGCGATCATGGGGCCGAACGGCTCGGGCAAGTCCACGCTCGCGTACGCCCTCATGGGGCACCCCGCCTACGAGATCACTGAGGGCGAGATCACCCTCGACGGGGAGTCGCTGCTCGAGCTCGGCGCGGACGAGCGCGCGCAGCGCGGCCTCTTCCTCGCCTTCCAGTACCCGCACGCGATCCCGGGCGTGACCGTGACGAGCTTCCTGCGCAGCGCGATCAACGCGAAGCGCAAGGCCGCGAACGGCGGCGAGGACGATCCGGTGCCGGTCAAGGAGTTCCGCACCGAGCTGCTTTCCGCGATGGAGCACCTCAAGGTGCCGCGCGAGCTCGCGCAGCGCTACCTGAACGACGGGTTCTCGGGCGGCGAGAAGAAGCGCGTCGAGATCCTCCAGATGGCGATGCTCTCACCGAGGATCGCGATCCTCGACGAGACCGACTCGGGGCTCGACATCGACGCGCTGCGAATCGTCGCGGAGGGCGTGAACGCGCTCGTCGGGCCCGGTATGGGCGCGCTCGTGATCACGCACTACCAGCGCATCCTCAACTACGTCACGCCCGACCACGTCCACGTGTTCGTCGGCGGGCGTGTCGTGGCGTCGGGCGGCGCGGAGCTCGCGCACCAGCTCGAGGCCGAGGGCTACGAGGCATTCATCCCTGCAGGTGTCGCTGTCGACACGGAAGAGGCGTCATGAGCCAGAGCGAGACCGAGATCATCCGAGACATCCGCTCGGAGTACGGCTACGGCTGGCACGTCGAGGACAAGCCGATCTACAAGTCGGAGAAGGGGCTCACGCACGAGCTGATCGACGTCATCTCCGACCACAAGTCCGAGCCGGACTGGATGCGGCAGTTCCGCCACAAGTCCCTCGACTACTTCCTCGCGCGGCCGATGCCGGCGTGGGGCGCGGACCTCTCGGGGATCGACTTCGAGAACATCCACTACTACGTCAAGCCGACCGAGAAGCAGGCGGACAAGTGGGAGGATCTTCCCGCCGAGATCCTCGACACGTGGGACCGGCTGGGCATCCCGGAGGCGGAGAAGAAGTACCTCGCGGGTGTCGGTGCGCAGTACGAGTCCGAGGTCGTCTACCACAAGCTCCACGAGGACTTGACGAAGAAGGGCGTGATCTTCCTCGACATGGACTCGGGGCTCCGCGAGCACGAGGAGCTCGTGAAGCAGTACTTCTCCACGATCATCCCGCAGAACGACAACAAGTTCGCGGCGCTCAACTCCGCCGTCTGGTCGGGCGGGTCGTTCATCTACGTGCCGCCCGGCGTCTCGATCGAGATGCCGCTCCAGGCCTACTTCCGCATCAACGCGGAGAACATGGGCCAGTTCGAGCGAACGTTGATCATCGTCGACGAGGGCGCGTACGTGCACTACGTCGAGGGCTGCACCGCGCCGATCTACTCGTCCGACTCGCTGCACTCGGCGGTCGTCGAGATCGTCGTCAAGAAGGGCGGTCGCTGCCGCTACACGACGATCCAGAACTGGTCGAACAACGTGTACAACCTCGTCACGAAGCGCGCGGTCGCCTACGAGGACGCCACGATGGAATGGGTCGACGGGAACCTCGGCTCGAAGGTGACGATGAAGTACCCGGCGATCTGGTTGATGGGCGAGCGGGCGCACGGCGAGGTGCTCTCGATCGCATTTGCCGGCAAGGGCCAGCACCAGGACGCGGGCGGCAAGGTCGTCCATGTCGCGAAGAACACGTCGAGCGTGATCACGTCGAAGTCGATCTCGAAGAACGGCGGGCGCGGCGGCTACCGCGGGCTGCTCGAGGTCGCGAAGGGCGCGCACGGCTCGAAGTCGAAAGTCGTCTGCGACGCGCTGATCCTCGACGAGGAGTCGCGCTCGGACACGTATCCCTACATCGACGTCAAGGAGAACGACGTCGACCTCGGGCACGAGGCGACGGTCTCGAAGATCGGCGAGGAGCAGCTCTTCTATCTGATGAGCCGCGGTCTCTCGGAGGCGGAGGCGAGCGCGATGATCGTCTCGGGCTTCGTCGAGCCGATCACGAAGGAGCTCCCGCTCGAGTACGCGGTCGAGATGAACCGCCTGATCCAGCTGCAGATGGAAGGCTCTGTTGGCTAGGTCGCAGTCTGCGAGCAGCCTGCGACGTGTCGGCTGAATGAGAGCCGAGCTCCTCGAGCGCTACCAGACGCTCCCGCTGCCGACGACGAAGGACGAGCACTGGCGTTTCACCGACCTGCGCGGCTTCGATCCGGACGCCTGGGTCGCCGACGTTGCCGCGCCGTCGGACGTCGCGTCGCTCGTCGACCTCGACGTCGCGGCGACAGCCACGATCGACGAGTCCGGAATACAGGTATCCGACTCGAGTCGGACACCAGGCGGCGTCCGCTTCGAAGCGCTCACCGAGGATCACCCGCTGCTCGGCAGCCTCGTCAAGCCGGACGACAAGCTCCGCGCCCACAACGCCGCCGTGTGGCAGCACGGCCTGCTCGTCCACGTGCCTGAAGGCGTCGTCGTGGAGAAGCCGCTGTACCTGCGCGTCGCGACGTCCGCACCGGGCGGCTCGCTCTTCTGGCGCGTCCTCGTCGTCGCCGAGCCCGGGTCGCGGTTCACGCTCGTCCAGGAGCTGACCTCTGCGGACGAGGAGCTGGAGTCGTACGTGAACGGGGTCGTCGAGGTGGTCGTACGCGATGGGGCGAAGGCAGAGATCGTCGACGTTCAGCGGCTGTCGCGGCAGGCATGGCTCTTCGCCTCGTTCCACGCTCGCGTCGAGCGCGACGCGGAGCTCGACTGGGTCGAGGGCGGCTTCGGCTCGGCCAAGGGCAAGGTCTGGATCCAGAACGACCTCGCCGGCCGGGGCGCGACGTCCCGCGTCACGGGCGCGTACTTCGCCGACGGCTCACAGCACCTCGACTACGACACGTACCAGCTCCACGCCGCTCCCGACACGACCAGCGACTTCGCCTTCAAGGGCGCGCTGCGCGACTCGGCGGCGACTGTGTGGCGCGGGATGATCCGCGTCGAGGAGGGTGCGCAGAAGACGAACGCGTACCAGGAGAACCGCAACCTCCTCCTCTCGAAGACGGCGACCGCGAACTCCATCCCCGGGCTCGAGATCCTCGCCAACGACGTCCGCTGCACGCACGGCGCGACGCTTTCGCAGGTCGATCGCGAGCAGCTCTTCTACCTGATGGCCCGCGGCCTGCCGCGCGCCGAGGCCGAGCGGCTGGTCGTGCGAGGCTTCTTCCAGGACGTGCTCGACCGGATCGAGCTCGAGCCCGTGCGCGAGGCGCTCGGGGCTGCGCTCGAGGCCCGGATTCCCCAGGCCTGACGCGGGAGCCTGGCACGATGGGGGCATGGCGTGCTCCTGCTGTGCAGGCGAGTCGCTCGACATCTTCGGCGAGAAAGGAGCCCGTCGAGAGCTTCGGCGGTACCTGGACAAGGGGCTCGGCGGCGGCGATGCACGGCTGATCGCCTCGTGGGCGGAGGAACGGGGCCTCGAGGGCGCGACGGTCGTCGAGGTGGGCGGCGGCATCGGGCAGGTCGAGGCGGAGCTGCTGCGTCGCGGAGCCGCCGCCGGGAAGGTGGTCGAGGTCGTCGCGGCGTATGGGGCCGTCGCCGGCGACCTGGCGCGTGCGGTGGACGTCGACGACCGGAGCGTGTTCGTCCTCGCCGACCTGCTCGAGGACCCCGACGCGTTCGAGCAGACGGACATCGTCGTCCTGCGCCGGGTCGTCTGCTGCTCGCCCGAGGGGCCCGAGCTGCTCGGCCGGGCCGCGGCCAAGACGCGCGGGACGCTGCTCGCAAGCTATCCGCGCGACCGATTCCTCGTACGAGCGGTCGTGCGACTGCAGAACGCCGGCTTTCGTCTCGTGCGGAAGCGATTTCGCGTCTTCGTCCATGCGCCCGCGAGGCTCGAGCGGGCTGCCACCGAGCGCGGGCTCGTGCGCACGCGGGTCTCGCGAGGCGCGGTCTGGGAGACCGCACAGTTCGACGTCCGGCCCCAGGCCCTCCTGACGAATTCCTGACGAACCACTCAGGATCTCCTGACGCTCGTCTCCTAGGGTCGGGTCATGCGACTCTTCGCCATCGGCGGCCTGCTCGTCGCGATCGCGATCCTGCTCCTCTAGCAGCGCCCGGCGGGGCGTACGCTTGGCAGGATGGACGAGATCGGCCTGTTCCCGCTCGGGCTCGTCCTGCTTCCTACGGAGCAGGTGCCGCTCCACATCTTCGAGCCGCGCTATCGCGAGCTGATCGCGGAATGTCTCGAGGCGGACGAGCCGTTCGGGCTCGTGTTTGCGGACGACGACGGCCTCAGGGGCGTCGGCACGCTCGCGAGCGTGGTGGAGGTGACGGAACGGTTCGAGGACGGTCGCCTGAACGTCGTCGTCGAGGGCGGCGACCGTTTCCGGCTCGTCGAGCTGACCGAGGGACGCAGCTTCCACACCGGGACGATCGAGCCGCTCGGTGACCTCGAGGCCGACCCGCCCTCCGCCGAGGAGGTGGAGCGCGCGACGACGGTGTTCTCGCGGCTCGTCCAGCTGACCGGGACGGAGGTGGAGCCGCCCGACCTGAACGGCGAGCAGCCGTCGTTCGCGATCGCCGCCCGCTTCGAGCTCGCACCCGACCTGAAGCTCGAGCTGCTCGAGGAGACGAACGAGCGGCAGCGTCTCGTTCGTCTCTGCGAGATCCTCGAGTCGGCCGCGGCGTCGGTGGAGCGCCAGCGCGAGATCGCGGCGCTAGCCCAGACGAACGGCCACGCGAAGCCGGCTGACGGGCACCGCGGCTGACGCGCGCAGGGGCGCGGCTACGATGGCCGGGATGGCATCGACAGTCACCTCCGTGCTCGACGCGCACCGTCTGCGACAGGACTTTCCGGTCTTCGAGGAGCTCGTCGACGGCAAGCCGGTCGCGTTTCTCGACTCCGCGGCGTCGACCCAGAAGCCTCGCCAGGTGCTCGATCGGATGCGGGCGTTCTACGAGCACGAGTACGCAAACGTCCACCGCGGCGTCTACCGCCTCGCGGAACGTGCGACCGAGGGCTACGAAGGAGCACGGCGGACCGTCGCCTCGTTCCTCAACGCACCGTCCGAGAAGGAGATCGTGTTCACGCGGAGCGCGACCGAGGCGATCAACCTCGTCGCATACGCATGGGGCCTCGACAACCTCGGACCGGGCGATCTTGTCGTGATCACCGAGCTCGAGCACCACTCGAACTTCGTCCCCTGGCAGTACATCGCGCACCGCACCGGGGCCGGGTTCCGCCACATCCCGATCGACGACCAGGGCGAGCTCCAGCTCGACGCGCTCGACGGCATCGCGCGCGAGGGGAACGTCAAGGTCGTCGCCAACAACCTCGTCTCGAACACCCTGGGCACGATCAACCCTGTCGAAAAGCTCGCCGAATGGGCTCACGCGCAGGGTGCGATCATGGTGGTCGACGCTGCGCAAGCCGCTCCCCACCGCGTCGTCGACGTGCAGGCGCTCGGCGCCGACTTCGTCGCGGTCTCGTCGCACAAGCTCTGCGGCCCGAGCGGGATCGGCGCGCTCTGGGGGAGACGCGAGCTGCTCGAGGCGATGAGCCCCTTCAACCTCGGCGGCGAGATGATCCGCTCCGTGGGGCTCGAGCGGACGACGTTCAACGAGCTTCCGTACAAGTTCGAGGCGGGAACGCCGGCGATCGCCGAGGCGGTCGGCTTCGGCTCCGCGGTCGAGTACGTCTCGGAGGTCGGGCTGGACGCAATCGAGCGCCACGAGCACGCGCTCGTCGAGCAGACCATGAGCGCGCTCGACGAGCTGCCGTGGATCCGGGTCTTCGGGCCGCCGCCCGAGCGTCGCGCGGGCATCGTCTCGTTCGACGTGGAAGGCATCCATCCGCACGACGTCGCCCAGATCCTCGACTGGGAGGGAATCGCCGTCCGCGCCGGGCACCACTGCACGCAGCCGCTGATGGCGCGCCTCGGCGTCGCGGCGACCACGCGCGCGAGCTTCTATCTCTACTCGATCCCCGAGGAGGTCGAGCGGCTCGTCGCCGGGCTCCACAAGGTCAAGGCCTCGCTCGGATGAGCGAGTTCGAGCAGCTGTACCGGGAAGTCATCCTGGACCATTACAAGGCGCCGCGGAACCACGGGTTGCTCGAGCCGCACGACGCGATCGCCGAAGGGCAGAACCCGCTCTGCGGCGACGAGGTGACCGTCTCGGTCCGGTTCGGCGAGGGCGACGTGATCGAGGACGTCGGCTTCGAGGGACGCGGCTGCGCGATCAGCCAGGCCGCGACGTCGATGCTCACCGACCTCGTCAAGGGCCGCACCGCGAGCGAGGTCGCGACGATGCCGAAGGACGAGTTGCTCGACGAGATCGGGATCCCGCTCACGCCGGTCCGGCTCAAGTGCGCTCTCCTCGGGCTCGGCGTCCTCAAGGTGGCGCTCCATCGCACGAAGGGAACCCCGCTCCCCGAGGAGTGGGGCACGTCGTCCGGGGAGATCACGCTCTCCTGAGCAGAGTGCCGATGGAGATCGAGGCGCTGCCGCTCGAGGAGCTGCCGGACGGGTCGATGCGCCTGATCCCGGGGAACGGCTCCACGCTCGGGCTCTACCGCTGCGGGGGGACGCTGTATGCGATCGAGGATCGCTGCTCGCACGACGACGGGCCGCTCTGCGAGGGAGAGTGGGACGCGGAGGCATGCGAGGTGGAGTGCCCTCGGCACGGCTCGCGGTTCGATCTGCGTACCGGCAATGCGCTCTCGCTCCCTGCCTATATGCCGGTCGAGACGTATCCGGTCCGGGTCCGCGAGGACGGGATGATCGTCATCGACGTCGGCGACTGACGCAAGGGGCGTGGTTTCAGCCTCGCCCCCACGCCGGGTCGCTGCCGGCTGTGGGTAAGGTCGAGCCATGTTGGACGACCGAGTTCGCGCCGTGCTCGCCCGGCTCGAGGAGGAGGACGAGCGCGACCAGGAAGCAGGGCTCCCTCGCGCGGAGCAGTCGCTCCCGGTCGGAGCCGACTCCGGCCGGCTCCTCTTCGCGCTCGTCGCCCCGAACGCCGGCTGCGAGGTGCTCGAGATCGGCGGCTCGCGCGGTTATTCGACGATCTGGCTCGCCTCGGCGGCGCGCATCCTCGGCGGGCGGATCGTCTCGCTCGAGCAGGATCCCGCGAAGATCGAGGCCTGGCACCGGAACATCGCCGACGCGGGGCTCGAGGAGTGGGCGGAGCTGGTCGAGGGCAACGCGCGCGAGACGCTCCTGGCGGTCGGCGGGAGCTTCGACGTCGTGTTCATCGACGCCTGGAAGGACGACTACGAGTGGTACTTCACCGAGGCCCGGACGAAGCTCGAGCCAGGCGCCGTGGCGGTCGCGGACAACGTGGACACGAGCGCGGTCGTGCAGGAGTACGCGAAGGCGCGGCAGGCCGACCCGACGCTCGTCTCCGTGACCGTCCCGATCGGGAACGGCCTCGAGGTGACGACCGTTCTTCGCTAGACCGGTGTCCGACTTCGAGTCGGACACCAGCCGGGTCCGCGCGCGCTTTCGTTGAGGTTCGGTTATCCCCCTTGCCGCCGTCCGATCCGCGTGCGTAGACTCGGTGTACCGCGGAAAGGAGGTGGTCGGGTGTCAGATTCGTGCAGTACCGGCAGTGGAGGTACCGACGGGTAGAGGCGTGTCCCCGGGACCTACGGGGAATCGCCATAGCCACGCGTAGGGGACTCG
>DASSBV010000158.1:0-6544 GCA_035698545.1 Gaiella sp.
CTCCTCACCGAGCTCGTTCGAGATGGCGCGCACCTCCAGCGCAGGGACGCCGGCGAGCGCGGCTGCGCGCAGCACGCCGAAGCCCTCCATCGCCTCGACGAGCCCGGCGGGTGAGACGGTGTTGGACGCCCGACTCACGGCCGCCGAGGTCAGGATCGGCAGCAGGGGCGCGTCGGGCAACGCGGTGCGCGCGGCCTCGACGAGACGCGCGTCCGGCTCGACTCGGTCGACGACGGGCCACTCGGCGGCAAGGTCCTCGTACCGGGACTGGGAGCCGATGACGACGAAGCCCGGCGGGATCCCGGTCGCGCCGGCGAGGCCGACGTGGAGGATCGCAGCGACGCCATCCTCTGCGGCCAGGGCACGGGCGGTGGCGGCGGCCGCCTCGACCGGCCCCACGCCGCACTCGAGCCCGTCGTGCCCGCAGAGCTCCGCCCGCGTCGCCGCAACCAGCAGGATCCTCGACATCCGGCGATCGTAGAGCGGTCAGGGGTCGTCCGACCCGATCGCCAGCTCGAGCGTGGTCGCGAGCGACAGCGACTCTCCCCGGGCCATCGCCTCTCCGCACTCCCCGATCCCGCAGAGCGTCTGCGCCCGCGCGTGCGTCGCTTCGTGGAGCTGGCGCTCGAAGGGCTTGAAGGCGGCCCCCATCTGCCTCAAGAGCGCGGCCGACACGCCGAGCAGCGTCGCCGCGAGCTCTCCGTCCCCCTCCTGTGCGGCAACCGACGCGAGGCCCTCGAGGCACCACGCGACATCTTCCTTGTCGCCTGTCTCGTTCGCGAGCACCAACCCCTCGCGAAACCGCACCCGCGCCGCGTGGCGGTCGCCGAGCATGAGATCCACCGCCCCCCGGTTGAACTGGGAGCGTGCGAGGTTCGCGGTGTCGCCGCGCGCCCCGAGGAGCGCATGGCTCTCCTCGAAGAACGGCCTTGCACGCCTGTAGTCGCCGGTCGAGAGCGCCAGGTCGCCGAGGTTGTTGAGCACCAGCGCGGTGATGCGCTCGTCGCCGACCTCGCGGGCAAGCGCCAGAGCCTCGTCCAGCACGATCGCCGCCCGCTCCTCGTCGCCGCCGGCCAGGACGATCGCGCCGAGGTTGCTGAGCGCGTTCGCGACGAACTTCGGCTCGCCCGTCCGCCGTGCCGAGTCGAGCGCGCTCTCGGCGAACGCCGTCGAGGCGACGTAGTCGCCCTGAAGGAGCGCGATCGACGCCCCGGCCGTCTGCGCCCGGCGCAGCAGGTTCGGGTCCTGGCCGACAGCGGACGGCAGCACCGCCTCGAGCCGCCGCCTCGCCTCGACGAGATGGCCGCGGACGTACCAGAACCGGCTCAAGAGGACGGTGAGGCGCAGGGCCTGCTCGTACCCTCCCGTCTCCGCGAAGTACGCCAGCGCAGCGCGCATGTTGTCGTGCTCCGTCTCGAGCTCGGAGAGCCACGACGCCTGGCTCTCTCCGCTCAGCTCCGGCTCGGCCCGCTCGGCCAGTGCCACGCACCATGCGGCGTGACGGCTCCTCGTGGAGTCCGCACCGAGCTCGTCCAGGCGGTCGGCCGCGTATTGCCGTACCACCTCGAGCAGGTCGTACCGTGTCTCGCCGGCCGGGCGGCGGACGAGCAGGAGCGATGCGTCTGCCAGACGCTCGACCCGATCCAGCGCGCGGCCCTCGTCCCCGGCGAGGCAGACCTCGGCGACAGCCGAAAGCGTCGCGCCACCCCGGAATACGGACAATCCGGCCAAGAGGCCGCGCTCCTCGTCCGGGAGCAGGTCGTAGCTCCAGTCGAGCGTCTCGTAGAGCGTCTGCTGCCGGGCCGGCAGGTCGTGAGGACCGCCGGTGAGGAAGCTCAGTCGCTCCGTCAGCCGGTCGAGGACGGCCTGCGGGCGCAGGGCGCGGACGCGCGCGGCTGCGAGCTCGACCGCCAGCGGTAGGCAGTCGACGCGCCGGCAGAGCTCGCGAACCGTCTCGAGATCGTCCTCCGTGACCGTGAAATCGGGCTGCAACGCACGGGCTCGCTGCTCGAAGAGGGCCAGAGCCGCTCCGATCTCGAGCGGGGGAACGGGAAAGACGTGCTCGCCGGAGAGATGAAGGACGGTGCGGCTCGTGACGAGGATCGTCAAGCGCGGCGCCTGCGCGAGGAGCCCGACGAGGGCGGGTGTCGCGTCTTGCACGTGCTCGGCGTTGTCGAGCAGGAGCAGGAGCTCCTGGGAGCGGAGGGCCTCGGCGAGCGCCTCGAGCGGCTGCGGGACGTCGGCGATGCCGACCGCGTGCGCGATGGTTGGGACGACGAGCTCGGGGTCGCGCAGGGGGGCGAGCTCGACCAGCATGACGCCGTTGGCGTAGGACGTGGCCGCGTCGCGGGCTGCTTCGAGCGCGAGCCGGGTCTTGCCGCTTCCGCCCGCGCCGGTCAGGACGATCAGGCGTGCGTCTCGGCGGGCGAGGAGGTCGGCCAGCTCGGCGAGCTCCGTGTCGCGGCCTACCAGCGGGCTGATCGGCGCGGGAAGCGCGCCGTGTCCCGGGGTGAAAGGGTCGGCGTCATCGAGTCCCGCGTCCTGCCGGAGGATCTGCTGCTGTAGCGCGCGAAGCGCCGGCCCTGGCTCGAGCCCTAGCTCGTTGCGCAACGTTTGTCGGAACGCGTTGTAGTGCGCGAGCGCGTCGGCTTGTCGTCCGCACCGGTAGAGCGCGAGCATCGCCTGCGCGTGTAGCCGCTCGCGCAGCGGGTTGTCGGCCGCGAGCCCGAGGATCTCGCCGAGCGTCTCGTCGTGCTTGCCGAGGGCGAGCTGCGCGTCGGTCCGCTCCTCGAGCGCAACCAGCCGCAACTCCTCGAGTCGGTCGGCTTCTGCCCGGGCGAGCTCCTCGTACGCGAGGTCGCCGTATGCGCGACCCCGCCAGAGACGCAGCGCCTGGTCGATGAGCGACGCAGCGAGCGCCGGGTTCCCGGCGGCGCGCAACGACTTTCCCTCTGCCACGAGACGCTCGAAGCGGTGGGCGTCGAGCAGGTCGCGCTCCAGCTCGAGCGCGTAGGCGCCCGCACGTGTCACGACCCGTGCCGCCGCCGGGAGCGCCTTCCGCAACTGCGACACGTACACCTGCACCAGCTTCGCCGCCGAAGCGGGGGCGCGATCGCCCCAGACCGCGTCGACGAGCGCATCGACGCCACAGGCGCGCCCATCCGCCACGACCAGAGCGGCAAGCAACCGTCGCTGCTTCCCCGCCAACGCTACCGGGCCATCGTCACCGACGACCTCGACCGGCCCCAAGACACGCAGCTCTGCCGCCGACACGGGAGACGCAGTCTGAACGACGGAATCGCGGACGGAAACCCCGGCGCCGCCGAAGCGCGCCGTGCGCGCTCTCCGGCGAGCATCGCTATACCCGAACTGAACCGCTGTCCGTCAGCCTCGCGTTCGTGCCGTACGCGTTCGTGGAGGACATCGCTGCGAGCTGGGAGCACTACGAGCCGTTCGCGGCCGCCCTCGAGGGCCCCACGCCTGAGGGGTTGATCCTGCATGCCGCAGGTCCCACCGACGAGGGCTTCAGGATCATCGGCGTCTGGGAGAGCGAGGACGCGTGGCGGCGGTTCCGACAGGACCGGCTCGACCCAGACGCCGAAGACGTCGCCCAGACACCGCCGACGTTTCGCGCGCTCCGGCCGCAGCACCTCGTCCAGCGAGGCGCGCGAGCGGGCGAAGGAGGCTCTGATGGATGAAGCGCGCTCGACGCGGACGCGTGTCGCTGGCCCGCCGCTTCGGCGTCCGCAGTCTCACAGACGGAGCGCGCTGCTCGTCGCCGCGGCGACCTTGGTCTGCTTTGCCCTGGCGACGACCCTCGCTCAGGCGGAGCCGAGCCAGGGAGCCAGCACGACGTTCCGGGGCACGTGGCTTTGCAACTGGAAGGTCGACGGTGCGTTCGTGCCGCTCGCGGGCGCGCGTGTCGAGCTGCTGACGCCGTACGTCGACCTCGACGACTTCGACATCGTCCCGGGGAACTTCCGCGTCGTGCAGGTCACCCACACGGGCGTCGACGGGAGCTGGTCGTTCACGTTCCCGTCGGACGAGGACGGCGACGACTACTGGGTTCGCGT
This sequence comes from Gaiella sp., assembly GCA_035698545.1. GTDB lineage: Bacteria > Actinomycetota > Thermoleophilia > Gaiellales > Gaiellaceae > Gaiella. Next base: position 4,074 of record DASSBV010000158.1, read on the forward strand.
GCTGACGAACGGCAACGGCGTGCGAATGCACGACTTCCTCCTCCCGTGGCCGTTCTTCGTCGACTCCGATCGGAACCAGAACGACGTCCCGCTCCACGACTACGGCGCCCGGGTGATCCACACCTACCGGTGCGAGGTGTTCGCCGGGTTGCAGCGCGCTTACGACGACTTCGTGGCGACGACCGGCAAGGCGCCGCCGTACGGCGATCTCGACGTGGTGTCCCACGCGATCACCTCGGGCGTCCCGGTCACGATGTTCACCGAGATCTGGTGGCCCGCCGACTATCCCGTCGCGAACTCCGTGCGCGGGACGGGCGCGGCCTACGGCTACGAGACGGCGTTCCACGAGTTTGCCCACTCGTTCCGCCACGCTTACGACGCGCCGCGCGGGCTCGAGGGCCTCGGGCACTTCTTCGGCCTCGACGTCCCCTACTGGAACTACGCGCAGAAGCACGACGACTGCAAGAAGACGAACTCCGGCTTCGCGTTCAACGAGGGCTGGGCCAGCTACTGGGCGGGCAAGTTCGCAGACGGCCGGGCCCCTGCCTGCGGAGGCGACGGCCGCGACTACTCGATCGAGGGGAACGTCACCGCCGCCCTGAACCGGCTTCAGCGCCTCTGCGGCGTCACACGCGCAGACATGGTCGCGCTGCTCGAGGCGGCCGGGCCGGTAGGCCTCCCGACCCAGCCAATTCACACCTTCGACCAGTACGCCGCCGCGGCGAACCGGCGGTTCTCCTCGTCCGGCAGCTGCCTGCTCGACAAGGTGACGAGCTCGGCGACGGCCGGGGCGCGGCGCGACACCCAGCGTGCCGGAACGCTGCCCTCGGTTTTCGGCCGCCTTCGCCGCGACCTCGACCGCACGGTTGCGAGCTCTGCACGGGCGCTCGCAACGGCGCGCATGGCGCGCCGCCGGCCCATCGGCTGCGCCACGGGCGCTTGCACGGCCCGTCTCGCGCGCGAGATCGCCGTGCCGCTCGCCGCGGGCCGGCTCGACCTCGCACGTGCGCTGCGCAAAGCGTCCATCAGCTGGACACCGCGCGAACGACGCGTGCTCGCCGGACCGCCGAGTCGGGCGCAGGTGCGTCTGCTCGATCAGCGGGCGCGAACCTTCCGCCGCACGGCGCGCGGCATCCAGGCACGAATGCTTCGCGATGCGATCGGCATCGCGCGTCCGTACGTGCGCCGCGACGGATCTGCGGCGTCACGCGCGATCCTGCGCCGGCTCGAAACCGCGGCGCGGACGGGATCGGCGCTGGTCACCGGGATCGTGCCGACCCCAGCATCACCGCAGGTCACGCGATCTGGCCCGAGCGAGGATCCGCCACCCCCGCCGCCACCCCCACCCCCACCACCGCCCCCGCCGCCACCCTCGCCGAAGCCGAACCTCGTCGTCGGCGCTATCAGCTGGCCGGCGTCGTCGAGCGATCTGCCGATGGCGGTGACGATTCGCAACATCGGTGAGGCGTCGGCGCCGCCGAGCCGGCTGAAGCTCGCGCTCAGCAGCTCGTTCAACGGTCAGAACGGCGAGCGGGTCCTCGACGTGCCCGAGATCCCTGCCGGTGGCCAGACGACGGTTCGGACACTCTGCTTCGTCTATACGACCGACAGGGCGACCGCCACGGCCGATGAGCCCGGCTCGGTCGACGAGAGCGATGAGTCCGACAACACCCTGACCGTCGCAGGACCTCCGTGCAGGTACGACTGAGTCGGCGACGGGCGCTATACCGAAGCTAAAGCGGACCTCTCGACCATGCGCGCATGGATTCGTGTTCGTCGTCGACCGAAGGAGGTCCCTCATGACAGAGAGCCATGCGCTCACCCGTGTGACGTCGGCGCTTGCCTGCGTCATCGTCCTGGCCCTGGCGCTCGTGGCCGCCGCATCGGCGTCGTCGGGTGCGACATGCGGCATCTGCGGCAAGAACCTGATCAAGAACCCCGGTGCGGAGGCGGGGGCCGGCATCACGGCCGTCGGCGCGTACGGGGTGGTTCCCGGCTGGACGAACGTGGCGGGGCAGTTCGGCGCGGCGTCGTACGTCTTCCCGAACGGCTGGTTCTCGAAGACCTCGAAGGGCTCGACGACGCGCGGGAAGAACTACTTCTTCGGAGGCACGACGACCGAGGCCACGTCGGCCAAGGCAACCATCGGCACGCAGACGATCAAGCTCCCGGCAAAGGCCGTGGGCCGCAAGGTGACGCTCGGCGGCTGGATCGGGAACTACGGCACCGGGCCGAGCGCGAACATGACACAGGTGCGCGCGGACTTCGCCGACGCGAGCGGCACCGTGCTCGCGCGGCTTCGCATCGGCAACGACACCACGGTCGCGGGCACCGACATGGCGTTCCGTAGCCGCAAGGGCAAGGTTCCTGCGGGCGCCACCCAGGTGACGATCGTCGTGACGTTCGTCGGTGGGAACAACTACAAGCTCGCCGGCGCAGACGACCTTTCACTCGTCCTCGCCTGAGGAGCG
>DASSBV010000159.1:0-19232 GCA_035698545.1 Gaiella sp.
TCGAGGAGACTGACGGCGAAAGTCACGCAATGAGCCCACGCCGGAAGCCAACGGCTACGGCGTGGGCTCTGCTGCGCGCCTGAAGCTTCGCGAGCAGATGCCGGACGTGGGACTTCACCGTCTCCTCCGAGAGGAACAGGCGCTGCCCGATCTCACGGTTGACGAGCCCGTCGGCGACGAGCTGAAGCACTTCGATCTCGCGGGCGGTGGGCTCCTGTTCGAGCTCCCGCAGAGCAGGCGGAGGTGTGAAGGGGATGACTGAGCCGGTCGTCTTCGCGCCACGGCGCGCTGCAGCCGCCTCGAATCGGCGGCTGTGGTCGCGGTACCGGTTGAGGATCTCCCTCCGCTCTGCGGCGTCCACGGCTTGGGTATCGGCCTGACGGCTGACGCGCTTTAGACGGGCCGTCGCCGACGTCGCTCGTTCGAGGGATGCCCGCAAGAGTTGAGCGACAGTTCTTGTATGCCGCGTGCGGCCCCCGTAGGCTTGTGACGCTTTGTGGGGCTGGTGTCCTTTCGAGCCGCCGGAGTTCCTCCAGCGTGCAGACCAACATGGCGTATTCGACGTCTCATGTTGGGGGACTGCCAGTCCAAGAGCACCGCGATGCAGGGAAAGGAGAAGGGAGAACTCATGAATCGAATCGAACGACGGTGGCGCCTCGGAGTGCTTGCCGGCCTGGTGGCGCTCCTCACGGCGGCCATCGGGGCGGGGGCGGGCCAGTCGGCGCCTTCCGCGCAGGGCGGGACGATCGTGGCGGGCACCACCGACACGGTCACGAACCTCGACCCGGCCGGCAACTACGACTACGGGTCGGCGACGCTCGGCTACAACATCTACGAGCACCTCTACGACGCGCGGAACGGTGCGAAGCTCGTGCCGTCGCTCGCCACGAAGTGCGCTCCGGTCGGAACTGCGAAAACCTGGCGGTGCACCCTGCGCCGCGGCGTGAAGTTCCATGACGGCTCGGGCTTCGACTCGGCCGACGTGAAGAACTCGTTCGACCGCGTGATCAAGATCAACGATCCGTCGGGCATCTCCTCGCTCCTCACGAACCTGAAGAGCGTGAAGACGGCCGGTCAGTACGCGGTGATCTTCAACCTCAAGAGCCCTCAGTCGACGTGGCCGTACATCCTCGCGTCGGGTGCGGGCGGGATCGTCCCGTCGACCTACCCGGGCAACAAGCTCGAGGCGAACGACCAGGACCAGATCGGGACAGGCCCGTACAAGCTCGAGAAGTACACGCCCGGCCAGCAGGCCGTGCTCGTGCGGAACGACGACTACTGGGGCCCGAAGGCCAAGAACGACGGCCTGATCGTCCGCTACTACTCGAAGTCGTCGACGATGAAGCTCGGCCTCGAGCGGGGCGAGATCGACATGGCGTACCAGACGTTCACGCCGACCGAGCTCGGGTCGCTCGCCGAGAACAAGAACGTCCGGGTCTACCAGGGCCAGGGCGCGGCGATCCGCTACCTCGTGATGAACGTGGAGCGACCGCCGTTCAACAACGTCTCCGTCCGTAGGGCGATGGCGTATCTGGTTCCGCGTCAGTCGATCGCATCGCGGGTGTACCGCGGCACGGTCAAGCCGCTGTACTCGATGCCGCCGGCCGGTCTGCCCGGCCACGTCGACTCGTTCGCGTCGCGCTACGGCCGCGTGCCGAACGTGGCGAAGGCGAAGGCGGAGCTGACGAAGGCCGGTATCGCGATGCCGATGCCGATCGAGGTCTGGTGGACGCCGTCGCACTACGGCGACGCGTCGGCCGACGAGTACGCGGAGATCAAGCGCGGCCTCGAGAGGGGCGGCGTCTTCAAGGTCACGCTGAAGTCGGCGGAGTGGGCGCAGTACTCGGACGCGCTGGGCAAGAACTACAACGCGTTCCAGCTCGGCTGGTTCCCGGACTATCCGGACCCCGAGAACTACGTCCTCTCGTTCTACCAGGACGGGAACTTCACCTCGAACGGCTACGCCACCAAGCAGATGACGGCTCTCCTGAAGGCGGAGCAGGCGGCCAAGACGACGTCGCGGCGTCTCGCCATCATCCGCCAGATCCAGAAGGTGGCGGCGAACGACGTGCCGATCATCCCCGTCTGGCAAGGCAACATGATCGCGGCCGCTCGGCCGAGCATCAAGGGCATTCCGAGCACGCTCGACGCCGCGTTCATCATGCGGTACTGGAAGCTCAGCAAGTCGTAGAACGACAGCACCACGGGGGCGCCCGGAAGGGCGCCCCCGACGTTGAGCGAGGGCTAGGGTAAGGCGTTCGCGCCGGCGCGCCCGGTGCACGGAAGAACTCGAGGCGTCCATGGCTGGTAGCAGAGGGACTTCGCTCAGACGGTACGCGCTGACGCGGCTCGCCCTCGTGATACCGATGATCTTCATCGTGCTCACGCTGGTGTTCCTGCTCATGCGCGTGGCGCCCGGAGACCCGATCACTGCATCGCTCGGCGGCCACGTCCCGCCCGAGGTCGTAAACCAGATCAAGGACCAGCTCGGCTACGACAAGCCGCTCCTCGTCCAGTACAAGGAGTACCTGGGCAACATCGCCCAGGGCGACTTCGGCACCACGATCACCGACCGCAGGTCGGTCGGCGACATCATTGTCGAGAACGGCGCCGCAACACTCGAGCTGACCTTCTACGCGATGATCGTGGCGATTGTCGTCGGCGTCACGTTCGGCATGCTCGCCGGCCGCTACCGGGACACGTGGATCGACGGAGGGGGCCGTCTCTTCGGGATCCTGATCTACGCGACCCCGGTGTTCTTCCTCGGGCTGATGGCCCAGCTCTTCTTCGGCGCGTATCTCGGCTGGTTACCGACCTCCGACCGCGCGAGCCCGCTCGTCGACGCGACGCTGCAGACGCATACCCACATCTACACGATCGACACGCTCTGGAACGGCGACTGGGACGCCTTCGTCGACGTGGTCAAGCACCTGATCCTGCCCGCGGTCACCCTGGGTCTCGTCACTGCGGGCGTTTTCATCCGCCTCGTGCGCGTCAACGTGATCCGCACGATGAAGGACGACTACATCGAGGCCGCGCGGGCGCGTGGGATCAACGAGCGCTCGGTCGTCTACCACCACGCGTTCCGCAACGCGCTCGTGCCGGTGATTACCGTCGTGGGACTGACGGTCGCATTGCTGCTTTCGGGCGCCGTGCTGACCGAGACGACGTTCAACTGGCCCGGGATCGGCCACACGCTGATCGTCTATCTCCAAAACCGCGACTACGCAGCGGTGCAGGGGATCATCGTGGTCTTCGCGCTCGTCGTCGTCCTCGCGAGCCTGATCATCGACTTCGTCAACGCGTACATCGACCCGAGGATCAGGTACTGACGTGTCCGTTCGGGCCGAAGCCCGCGGAGCAGGTTCGACCGGAGGCAACCGACGGCTCGTCGGTGCTCGGCGGGCGTTCGCCCCGATCGCCGAGGCCCGGGGCATGGCTCGCTCGATGCTCTGGATCGGCGCGGGGATCACCCTCGCCTTCGTCCTGATCGCGCTGCTGGCGCCGGTGATCGCGCCATACGACTTCGACACGTTCCGCGCGAACGGGCACCGGTTCCCCCAACTCGCGGCGCCGTCTTGGGACCACCTGATGGGCACCAACGTCCAGTCGACCGACGTGCTCTCGCGGATCATCTGGGGCGCTCAGACCGAGCTGAAGGTCGTGATCGTGTCGATGGTCTTCTCGATCGGGGTTGGTGTCCCGCTCGGGTTGCTCTCCGGCTATTTCGGCGGCTGGCTCGACCGCGTCCTCGTGCTGCTCATGGACGCCCTCCTCGTCTTCCCGTTCCTCCTCCTCGCGATCGTGATCGCGTTTCTCCTCTCGGACCGGGTCGGGCAGGGAATCTTCACCGCGGCGATCGCGATCACCGTGGTGTACGTGCCTCTCTACTTCCGCGTCGTCCGAAACCACACGATCTCGATCCGCGAGGAGCCATTCGTGGAGGCCGCGCGTGCGCTAGGGGCGAGGCCCTTCACGGTGATCCGCAAATACGTGTTCTTCAACGTGGTCCAGAACGTGCCGCCGCTCGCGACGCTGAACGCGGCCGACGCGATCCTCACGCTCGCCGCCCTCGGCTTCCTCGGCTACGGCATCCAGCCGACCGACGGCGCCGAATGGGGCTACGACATCAACCGCGCGGTCTCCGACGCAGCCTCCGGCATCTGGTGGACAGGCCTCTTCCCGGGGCTTGCGATCGTCCTCCTCGTGACAGGGCTGACGCTCCTCGGCGAGGGCCTCAACGAGACGATCAACCCGGTGCTGCGCAAGCGGCCGAAGGTCAAGGTCGACATGAGCCAGCCGACCTCGGGCACGGAGCCGGAGTCTCGTTGACGACCACACCCGTCGTGTCGGTGCGCGACCTCCGCGTGTACTACGGCACGCCCCGCGGCACGGTCCGCGCCGTCGATCGCGTCTCGCTCGACATCGGGGAAGGCGAGGTCCTCGGCCTCGTAGGAGAGTCCGGCTGCGGCAAGTCGACGCTCGGCCGCGGGATCCTCGGGCTACTCCCCGAGGGCGCCGCGTCCGACGGCGAGGTGATCTACGGGGGCAAGAACCTCGTGGGCATGAACCCGAAGGAGCTGCGGCGTCTACGCGGCCCGGATCTCGGGCTGATCTTCCAGGAGCCGATGACACGCCTCAATCCGGTGATGCGGATCGAGGATCACTTCCGCGAGGCGCTCGAGCAGCACGAGCCCAATCTGACAGACCGCGAGATCCGCACGCGCTCGCTCGAGACGCTCGGCCAGATGGGGATTCCGCCGACGCGGTTCCGGCAATACCCGCACGAGTTCTCGGGCGGCATGCGGCAGCGGATCATGATCGCGCTGGCCCTCGTCCTTCGGCCGAAGCTCCTCGTCGCGGACGAGCCGACGACATCGCTCGACGTGATCGTCGAGGCGCAGATCCTGGGGATCCTCTCCGACCTGCGCCGCAACTTCGGCACCGCGCTCCTGCTGATCACGCACAACCTCGGGATCGTCGCCGAGGCGTGCGACCGCGTCGCCGTGATGTACGCGGGCCAGATCGCCGAGGAAGGCGACGCCCGCGACGTCTTCGGCGAGCCCGCCCATCCGTACACGCGCGAGCTGCTCCGCTCGACGATCTCGCTGGAAACCGACGAGCTGCACTCGATCCCCGGGGCGCCGCCAAACCTGATCGACCCGCCCAACGGGTGCCGGTTCCACCCACGCTGCCCGAGCGCGATGGAGGTGTGTGCCTCCCGCGACCCGGTCGAGCAGACGCTCGACGAGGGCCGCCGCGTGCTGTGCTGGCTGCACGGGCCCGACGAGCTGATCCCTGAGGGCGGGCGCGACGAGCTCGAGCGCGAGGAGATCGCGGTCGCAGAGGAGGCGTGACGTGCCGCTGGACGACGTCCTCGTCTCGATCCGCGGCCTGAAGACGTATTACTCGATCCGTGGGAGCTTCGCGTCACGGATCATCGGTCGCGAAGCGGGTCACGTTCGTGCGGTTGACGACGTCTCGCTGGAGTTGCACCGCGGCGAGGTGCTCGGGCTCGTCGGCGAATCCGGTAGCGGCAAGACGACGCTCGGCCGAACGATCCTCGGGCTCGTCGCGGCCACCGAGGGCAGCGTGCAGTTCGAGGGCCGCGAGATCACGAAGATGAACGAGCGCGAGCTGCGCCGGCTGCGGCGCGAGATGCAGGTCGTCTTCCAGGATCCGCATGCCTCGCTCAACCCCGCGATGACGGTCCAGCAGCTCGTCGAGCACCCGCTCCAGATCCACAAGGTCGGAACCCGCGCGGAGCGGCGCAGCCGAGTGGCGGAGACGCTGTCGATCGTCGGGCTCGACCCACCCGAGCAATTCATGGAGAAGTACCCGGCCGACCTCTCCGGCGGCCAGAAGCAGCGCGTCGTGATCGCGCGCGCGATCATCCTCAACCCGGTGCTGCTCGTTGCCGACGAGCCCGTCTCGATGCTCGACATGAGCGTGCGGGCGAAGATCCTGGAGCTGATGCTGTACCTCAAGCGTCAGCTCAACCTGACGTACCTCTACATCACGCACGATCTCGCGACGGCGAAGTTCTTCTGCGACCGGATCGCGATCCTCTACCTCGGGCGGATCGTCGAGATCGGCCCGTCCGAGGCGATCTACGCCGATCCGAAGCACCCCTACACGAGGGCGCTGCTGCGCGCGATCCCCAACCCCGACCCCCGCCACGCGGTGCCACGGGATCTTCCGCCCGGCGAGGTGCCCGATGCAGCACGGCCGCCGCTCGGGTGCTCGTTCCACCCCCGCTGTCCGCTCGCCTTCGAGGTGTGCGGGTGGGAGACGCGCGACCTACGAGACCTGCTCGAGGCACGCTGGGCTATGCAGGCGCAGGAGGACTACGAGGCCGAGCAGGCGCTGATGGGCGACCTCGGCGCGCTCGACGAGCCCGCGTCGCACGTCCGGCTCAAGGCCGGATCGGGACGAACGGGGGCGGAGGTCGTCGCGCTGCTCGAGTCGATCCGTGAGAAAAGCCCCGACGCACCCTTCTGGAAGGGCATCCGTCAGATCGCCGCGGACGGGCAGTTCGCCGAGCTCGAGTGGCACGAGCCGATCGCGCCGCGACCGCTCGACCAGGGCGACACCACCGTCGAGTGCCACCTGTACGACGAGGAGGCGCTCGCCGAGGCCGATCGGCGACGAGCCGAGGTGACCGCGGTCGGCGTCTAGGCCGCGAGCGAGGCGAGCTCGCGGAGCGCCGCGAGCCGTGAGAGCGCCTGGCCCTCGAGCTGGCGGACGCGCTCGCGCGTGAGATCGAGCTCGTTGCCGATCGCCTCGAGCGTCCACGGCTCACCTTCGAATCCGAAGCGCAGCTCGAGAATCCGGCGCTCGCGCTCCGGCAGCGCGTCGAGCGCGCGCCGAACGCCCTGGCGGCGCAGCGACTCCTCGGCCTCGTCGAACGGGTCTGCGGCCTCGCGGTCGGCGAACAGGTCGCCGAGCTCGCCCTCGTCGTCCGCCCCGACCGATTGGTTCAGCGAGACAGACGCATGGGCAGCGCTCATCGCCTCGTCGACGTGCTGGATCGGGAGGCCGGTCGCCTCGGCGAGCTCCTCCTTTGTCGCCTCGCGGCCGAGCTCCACCTCGAGCCGGCGGGCGGCGCGGGAGAGCTTCTGCTGGCGCTCGACGACGTGCACAGGCACGCGGATCGTGCGCGCGTGGTTTGCGACCGCGCGCTGCACCGACTGGCGGATCCACCACGTCGCGTAGGTCGAGAACTTGAAGCCGCGGCGCCAGTCGAACTTCTCGACGGCGCGGTTGAGGCCGAGCGTCCCCTCCTGGATCAGGTCGAGGAACGGCACGCCGAGGCCGCGATAGCCCTTCGCGATAGAGACGACGAGACGCAGGTTCGACTCGATCATGTGACGCTTCGCGACCGGGTCGCCGCGCTCGATGCGCTTCGCGAGCTGCACCTCCTGCGCTGCGTTCAGCAGCTTGTGCCTACCGACGTCGGCAAGGAACAGCTGGAGCGAGTCGGCGGCGCCCGAGAGCGCCTCGCTCGCCCAGACGGCCGCCTCGGCTGCCTCCTTCGCCTTTTCCTCCTCCTCGTTCGGCGCGGGCGCCCCGACCTCGAGCCCCATCGCCTCGAGCTCCCGGGTGATCTGCTCGATCTCCTCCGAGCCGAGCTCCTGCTCGGTCACGAAGCTCGCGAGCTCTGCGGCGTCGACCCAACCACGCTCCTCCGAGCGCTCGACGATCGCCTTCAGCTGGTCGGTCTCGAACAGTTCGATGAGTTGGTTCTGCGTCAAGCCGGTGTGTCAGTCCTTTCCCGTCCTCGGCGGAGCACAATCTTCTCTGACTCTATGCGCGATGCTTTGGTCTTTCCACGGGACCGAGACCGCAAACCGTGTCACAAACGCGCAACGCGTGCCTCGGTCAACGTATTCCCTTCTTCGGCACTCGCGACGCGTCCGGGTGCGGCCCGACACGTGTCTCGCTCAATGGTACGACGGCTCGCGGACGCCTGGGTTAGGGAACCGTTTTGTGCCCCTTCAGGCGATGCGATCCAGGTCCCTCGTGCGCGATGAGCGGCGCCATGCGTCGTCCTCGGTCGCCCCGATACCTTCTGGTATCGAGGCTCCCTGCGTCCTAGCCTGGCTTGCTCCTCACACGCGAGGAACGAGGCAGCATCACCTGAAGGGGCACTACGCGGGCCGGAGGATCTTCGCGGGATTCATGATCCCGTGGGGGTCGAACACATCCTTGATCCCGCGCATCAGCGGGATCAGGTCGGGATGCTCGCGCTCCAGCGCGTCGAGCTTCCCCAGGCCGATGCCGTGCTCGCCCGTGCAGGTCCCACCGCGCGCCAGAGCGTCGTTCACGAGCACGTCGGCCAGCTCGTCCGCGGACGCGAGCTCGGCGGGGTCGTTCGGGTCGACGTGGAGCGCGACGTGGACGTTCCCGTCGCCCGCGTGACCGACGATCCCCGCGACGAGCCCTCGCCGGTCGACCTCGGCGCGGGCGAGCGCGACCGCGCCGGCGAGCTCGGAGAGAGGCACGCACACGTCCGTCGCCCTGGGCAGCTTCCCCGGCGCGGCGGCCGCGGCGGCGTAGGCGGCGGCGTGGCGCGCCGCCCAGAGGCGCGCCCGTGCGGTCGGGTCGCGCTCGGCCACGATCTCCTCCGCGTCCTCACCTTCCGCGACGGCGCGGACCAGCTCGAGGTCGGAGACGACCGACTGCTCCGTCCCCGCCGCCTCGACGAGGAGCATCGGCACGGGCGGGAGCGCCGTTCCCTCGTGCGCGTTGATCGCCGTGACGGTCCAGCCGTCGAGCAGCTCGACGCGCGTCACGCCCGCGCCCGCGGCGACGATCGCGACGGCAACGCGGGCCGCGGACGCGACGTCGGGGAACGAGATCCGCAGCGCCACGACGTGCTCGGGGATCCCGAACAGCCGTAGCGTCAGCTCCGTGATCACCGCAAGCGTGCCCTCGGAGCCGATCAGCAGGCCGAGCAGGTCGTACCCGGCGGAGGTCTTCGGCGCCGCGCTCCCGGCCCGGATCACGCGGCCGCCGGGGAGCACTGCCTCCACGGCGAGCACGTTCGCCCGCATCTTCCCGTAGCGCACAGTGGTCGTCCCGGCGGCGTTCGTCGCCGCCATGCCCCCGAGCGTCGCGTCCGCCCCGGGATCGACCGGGAAAAATAGTCCGTGCCCCCCGGCTGCCCGCTCGAGCACGCTCCGCGTGACGCCCGGCTGGACGGTGGCGGTCAGGTCCTCGGGCGCGATCGCGACGATCCGGTCCATGCGTGTGAGATCGAGCGAGATCCCGCCCGCGACCGGGATCACATGGCCTTCGAGGCTCGTCCCCGCCGCAAACGGCGTGACGGGTACGCGCTGGTCGTCCGCGAGGGCGAGAACGGCGGAGACCTCGTCCGTCGTGCGCACGTGGACGACGACGTCGGGGCGGTGAGGGGCGTGGAACGTGATGTCCCGCGCGTGGAGATCGCGCTCGGAGTCGCCGGTCGAGACGCGCGTCGGGTCGCCGATCGCGTCCGCGAGCGCGCTCCGCAGCGCTTCCGCGTTCACCTTTCGCGCGGCTGCCAGGCGAATCGCTTCGCGGCGACGAGGTAGCCGCCGAGCCCCCAGGCAACGAGCACGGCGACGGCGGTGAGGTCGCTCGTCAGGTACTCGCCGTGCAGATAGGCCGCGTTCGTCAGGCGCAGGAGGTACGTCAGCGGCAGCACCTCGGCGATCTTCTGCAACACCTCGGGGTAGTCGTTCGTGGAGCCGAACGAGCCGGAGAGGAAAGCCATCGGCAGCACGATCAGGTTCACGACGGCTGACGCTCCCTCGTCCGAGCGGATCAGCGACGCGACGCCGAACCCCATCCCCGCGAACGCCGCCACCCCCACGAGGAGGACGAGGACGAGCCCTACCCAGGTCACGGGCGCGTCTGCGTCGAAGAGGAGGAAGCCGAGCAGGATCGTGACCGCCATCTGGAGCAGGAAGACGACGAGCGTCGAGAGCACAACCGCCGAGAGATAGGTCCAGGCCGGGAGCGGCGTCGCGCGCAGGCGCTTCAGCATTCCCGACTCGCGGCGCACGACGAGCGAGATCGCGAGCCCGGCGAGCGCGGTGTTCGCGCACCCGTAGCCGAGCATTCCGATGAGCAGCACGTTGACCGCGCGCTCGCCGTCGATCGTGTCGCTGTACACCGAGCCGAGCAGGAGGAACAGCATCGGCGGGAACACGAAGACGAACACCGCCGACTCGCGGTTCCGCCAGAAGAGGACCTGCTGCATCCGCACCTCGTGGCCCAGCAGGGCGAGCGAGCGTGCCAGCCCTCCGCGCGAGCCCGCCCCGCGGGCGCTGTGTCCCTCGGCGGTGGAGGAGCTCACTCGACGGCCTCCTCGTCCACGAGCCCGAGGTACACGTCCTCGAGCGTCGGTCGGCGGACCTCGAGGCCCTCGAGCTCGCGGCCGTCCGCGACGGCGGCGCTCGTCAGCTCTGCCAGCAGGCGCGTCGGCTCGGACGTCGTCAGGACGACGTCGCGTCCGTCCTCCCGATAGCGCACCTCGACCTCGGGCGCGACGCCGATCAGCTCCTGCGGCGTCCCGATGCGGACGAGCTGGCCCTCGCGGATCACCGCGACCCGGTCGGCGAGCTGCTGCGCCTCGTCGAGGTAGTGGGTGGTGAGCACGATCGTCTTCCCGAGGGAGCGCAGCGAACGGACGAGCTCCCAGGCGCTCCGCCGGGCGGTCGGATCGAAGCCGGTCGTCGGCTCGTCGAGGAAGACGAGCTCCGGGTCGCCGATCAGCGCGATACCGAGGTCGAGCCGGCGCTTCTGTCCGCCCGAGAGCGTCTTGACCTGCGACTCGGCCTTCTCGGCGAGGCCGACGAGCTCGATTACCTCACCGACGTCGCGCGGTCGTTCGTAGTAGCCGGCGAACATCGAGTGCACCTCGCGCACCGTGAGCAGCGGGGGAAGCTGCGAGTGCTGGAGGACGACACCGATCCGCTCGCGATGCGCGGTGCCCGCCTGCCACGGATCGGCGCCGAGCACCTCGACGTCTCCGGCGTCGCGCTCGCGGTAGCCCTCGAGGATCTCGACGGTCGTCGTCTTCCCCGCGCCGTTGGGGCCGAGCAGCCCGAACACCTCTCCAGGCATGACGTCGAAGTCGAGCCCACGGACTGCCTCGTGCTCGCCGTAGGCCTTGCGCAGCGAACGCACTCGAATCGCGGCGGACGGCTCGCTCACTGCTCGAGCTCGAGCGGGAACGACTCTCCGACTTGGAAGCCGGGGTCGTCGCCCGTGACGGCGAACATGATCCCGGAGCAGTCGGGCTGGTGGCAGATGGCCGCGACCGGTCCCTCGAGACCCTCGACCGCGGCCCGGAGCGAGTCCGCGGTCGCACCCGGCGCGAGCTCGTCGCGGACGACCACGTCGCAGCCCAGGAGCTCGGCGACAGGCTCCGCCGTCTGCCGCGCGCGGACGAGGGGGCTGGTCACGACGACGCGCGGCGGCTCGTCGAGCTCGGCGAGGCGCTCGGCGAGGATTTTGGCGCCGTCGCGTCCGGCCCTCGTCAGCTCGCGGAGCTCGTCGGGGTCGCCGGGGTACGCCTCGGCGTGGCGACAGAGGTGGATGCGCACCGAGCCGAGCATAGTCGCAGCCTCGAACCGGCTTCACAGCACGTGAACACGGCCGCGCGCTACAACCTCGCTATGCACGACAGGACGCTCGGTCGCGCGGCGTTCCTCGGACTCGTGGGTGCGGGCGTCGCCGGCCTGTTCGTCGGCCGCGATGCGCTCGCCCTTCTGGGGAAGGTAGTGCCGAACGGCGTGGAGTCGATCGTGCCGACCGCCGGCTGGCGGATCTACACCATCGGCGACTCGATCCCGGACCTCGATCCGACCGCGTACCGGCTCACGATCGGGGGGGCGGTCGAGCGGCCCGTGACGTACACACTCGCCGACCTGCGCTCGCTGCCGCGCGCCGAGCAGGTCTCCGACTTCCACTGCGTCACGGGCTGGCAGGTGAAGGACGTCCACTGGAGCGGCGTCCGGCTCCACGACGTGCTCGCCGAGGCGGGCCTCCGGCCCGGCACGAAGACGCTGCGGTTCATCTCCGCCGAGGTGCCGTACGACGACACGCTCACGCTGCCCCAGGCGTTCGGGCCCGACGTGATGCTCGCGCTCGAGATGGACGGCGAGCCGCTCTCGCATGGCCATGGCTTCCCGGCCCGGGTGGTGATGCCGCGGATGTACGGCTACAAGAGCGTCAAGTGGGTCACGCGGATCGAGGCCCGCACGACGTACAACGACCTCGGCTTCTGGGAGCGGAACGGGTACGACAAGGACGCGTGGATCGGCGCGTCCAACGGCTTCTGACCCATGCCGCGCATGGTCGAGCGCTTCGGCCGCACCGAGCGTGCGCTCCACTGGGTGCACGCGACGGGGTTCTTCGCGATGCTCGCGACGGGTCTCGTCCTCTACCTGCCGGCGCTGTCGGAGCTCGTCGCCCGGCGGAACCTCGTCAAGAACGTCCACATCTTCTCGGCAGTCGGCTGGTCGATCGCGATCGTCCTCGTCGTCGCGCTGGGCGACCGGCGGCGCCTGGCCGCCGACTGGCGCGAGGTCGAGACCCTCGACCGCGACGACCGCCGCTGGCTCCGCGGTCGACCCGCCGCCCAGGGCCGCTTCAACGCCGGTCAGAAGGTCAACGTGATCGTGACGGCGGCGTTCGCGCTCTTGTTCGCGATCTCGGGCTTCTTCCTCTGGCTCGGCGAGCGCGACCACCGCTTTCTCTTCGACGGCACGGGTACCGTCCACGACGCACTGACGCTGATCTCGGTGGGGATAGTCTCGGGCCATCTCTACCTCGCGCTGATCCACCCCACGACGCGCCATGCCCTGCGCGGGATGACGCTCGGCGACGTCCGGGAGGACTGGGCACGGGAGCACCACCCGAAGTGGCTCGAGGACCGCGGGCTATAACCCGCGTGTGGCCGCCTACCGATACGTCGTCGCGGACGTCTTCACGCAGACACCGCTGACGGGGAACCAGCTGGCGGTCTTCACCGACGCGCGCGGCCTCGACGGTGAGACGATGCAGGCGCTCGCGCTCGAGATCGGGTTCTCCGAGACGGTCTTCGTGCTGCCGCCCGAGCAGGGCGGGACGGCGCGGATGCGGATCTTCAACCCGAAGGCCGAGATGCCGTTCGCGGGGCACCCGGTCCTCGGCACCGCCTTCGTCCTCGGCGCCCCGCTCCAGCGAGGCGTGATCGAGCTCGAGACGGGGGCGGGGGTCGTCCCGGTCGTCCTCGAGCGGGACGAGCAGGGCGCGCTCGTGTTCGGCCGGATGAGCCAACCGGTGCCGACGGTCGAGGCCGTGGACGAGCGGGCGGTGCTCGCCGCCCTTCGCGTCGAGCGCTCCGAGCTGCCTGTCGAGCTCTACGACAACGGCGCCCGGCATCTCGTCGTCACGCTCGAGTCCGAGGCGGCCGTCGCCGCGCTCGACCCCGACCTTGCCGCCGTTGCAGCCCTCGGGGTGACCGGGCTGAACGCCATCGCCGGCGCGGGCACTCGCTGGCGCAGCCGGATGTTCTGGGAGAACGGCGAGGACGCCGCGACCGGGTCGGCCGCCGGTCCGATCGTGTGCCACCTGGCCCGCCACGGGCGGATCGAGTGGGGAGCCGAGATCGTGATCGAACAGGGCGTGGAGATGGGCCGCCCTTCGACCCTCCACGCACGCGCCGAGGGCGGCGACGGCCGGATCGAAGCCGTCGAGGTGGGCGGCTCGGCGGTCGTCGTCGCCCGGGGCGAGTTTCGGTTGTCGGGCGCCGGCGCCCGGTAGGGGTTAGCCGCCGAACTTCGCGACGAGCTGGTCGAGGTCGTTGTCGGCTGGAAGCTTCCCATCGGGTGTGAGCCCGCTCACGACCTGCGGGACGACATGCGCGAGGACCTCCGCGGCCTGGTCGTGGGAGATCCCGGCGTTCTGCGCCAGCTCGTCGACGGCGTCGTCGCCGACGACTCCGCGCACCTCCTGCCCCGACACGGGCGCGTTTCCGCCCGTGCTGACCCAGGTGTCCGCCTGCGAGGACAACCCACTTGCCTGAGCGCCCTGCATCATCTTCGACAGGCCGCCGCCCTTCAGGAGCTTCGCGAGTAGCGGCCCGAGGGCCGCGACGACCGCACCCATGTTCATGCCTTGCGCAGCCGTGCCGGGGCTCCCGCCGGAGCCTCCGCCGCCCAGCAGGCCGCCGAGCACGTCCTCGAGCCCGCCGCGCCCACCCTGCGAGTCTCGGCTGCCCCCGCCGAGCAGCCCACCGAGAAGGTCGTCGAGCCCTCCGCCGCCGTCAGCTCCGCCCTGCTTCGTCAGGCTTCCAAGCAGATCGTCGAGCCCTGGCATTCGGATCACCTCCGCTTGTGGGTGAGGCGATCGTCGCACACAATCGTCAATCGAGCAGCGCGACCGCAGTGATCTCCGGCAGCTCGATCTCGAGCGCCGCCCAGAAGCGCCCTCCGTCGCGCGAGACGTGGAGGCGCTCGGAGGTCGCGAACAGGACGAGATCCGGGTGGTCGGGCGAGATCGCGATCGCCACGCCCCGGCCGAGCCCGGCTCCCGTCTCGCGCCACGTCGTGCCGCCGTCGTTCGAGACGACCAGCGGTGGCCGGCGATCGACGATCGCGACGACCGTCGACCCGGAAGCAGCCGCCGCGACGACCAACGGCAGGTCGAGCGCGGGCTCGAAAGCCGGCTCCAGCGGCTCGTCGGAGATCCCGAGGACATCCTCGTCGTCGAGGTCGATCACGGCGGTGCCGAGCGAGCAGGCGACGAGCGCGGTGGTCATGGCCGCGCGATCAGCTCCGCAACGACTTTCGCGGCATGCGCTCCCGCCTCCGCCGGCTCGGCGCCCCGCGACCGCGCCTCGAGGTACAGCAACGCGAACGAGTCGCCCGCACCTGTCGGGTCGACCGCGCCCTCGACCGGGTGTGCCGCGACCTCGGCGACCGAATCGGGGCCGACGACCACGGCGCCCTGCGAAGCGCGCGTGACCACCACCTCGGAGACGCCGAGCGCGCGGAGCCGCTCCGGGTCGGTTCCGCCAGCGAGCGCCTGCGCCTCGGGCTCGTTCATCGTCAGGATCGCGAGCTCGCGGAAGATCGCCGGGTCGACGCCCTCGTCCTCCGCGAGCGGCCCGGTCCGGCCGAGGCGGACGATGCCCTGTGCGTCGAGCAGCAGCCGGCGGCCGTCGCGGGCGAGCGCGGCGATCGTCTCGGCCGGGAAGTCCGTGCGGAGCAGGCCCGCCACCTGCACCCATTCCGCGCCGGCGAGCGCGCCTGCCGCCCAGCCGTCGACGTCCCCGGGAGACCACGGGTCGCCTACGGCGTCGACTGTCATCACGCGGTGGTCTCCCTCGTAGTGGAAGCTGAAGCACGTTGTTCGCGAAGCGTCGCCGCAGGCGACCTGCAGGCCGAGCGCCTCGAGTGGCGCGAGCGCGGTTTCGCGATCTGCCGCCGCGCAGCGCGTGACCACTGCGGCGTCCGCGTCGACGTGCGCCGCGGCCCGGGCCGCCCAGAACACCCCTCCGCCCGCTCGTGGCGCAGAGCCGCCGACGCGGTCGATCGCGAGGCTTCCGACGACAGCGATGCGGCTCAGGCCCGCACCGTCCCGATCCGCGCGAACCGGGCGGCCGCGGCGACGACGAGCGCGAGGACGAACGAGACGGCGAAGCTCGGCAGCGTCGCACCGATCTGCCACGAGGGCGGGTCGAGCCGCTGCACCTGCTCGACCCACCAGTCCGGGCCCGTCGGGGAGAGCCACTGGTACGCGACGAACCCAGCGAGCCACGCGAGGAGGGCACCCGCGCGCGTGGGGGCCGCGTCGAGCAGCTCCGCGCCGACATAGCGGCGGCCGGAGACGAGCCAGTCGGCGAGCAGCACCGCGAAGAGCGGGACGAAGCACGAACCGAGCAGGAAGAGGAACGACTGGAAGTCCGACAGCTCGAGCGTCAGTGCGCCGATCGTCCCGATCGTCGTCGTCAGCATGACGAGGAGCCGCTGCGGCACCTTCGGTACGAGGTTCTGGAGCGAGACCGCGCCCGAGTACGCGTTCGCGAACGCCTCGTCGGTCTCGGCGATCGTCAACGCGAGCAGGACGAGGAGCGCGAGCGCTCCCCCCGAGGCAATCGCCGCCGGGAGAGACGCCGCGTCGCTGAGGTCACGCGTGAGGAGGACGACCGCGCCGAGCGCGAGGAGCAGCGCGTCGGGGACCCCGTAGCCGATCCCGGTTCCCCAGAACGCACCGCGCGCCGTCCGCGCGAAGCGCGTGTAGTCGGCGGCGAGAGGGATCCACGAGACGGTCACGCCGACGACGAGGTCGATCCCCTGCCACGTCGAGAGGCCGCCTTCGCCTGGCCGATTCCAGGCCTCGTCGAGCCCGCCTCCCGTCAAGCTCCACCAGGCGAGGTAGGCGATCGCGAGCGGCACGACCCACACGGCGAGCTTCCGGACGAGCGTTCGCACGACCCCGATCGGCCCCATCAGCCCGAGCACGAGCGTCGCCGCGCCGAAGGCGAGCGTCCAGGCCCAGCGGGCCTCGAAGCCGAACACCTCGTCGGAGAGCGCGGCGGCGGCGGTCGCGATCACGAGCAGCTCGAAGATCGTCCAGCCGAGGCACTGCACGACGTTGACGACGGTCGGCACGTAGGAGCCGCGTGTGCCGAGTGGCGCGCGCATCAGCACCATCGCGGGCACCCTCGCCTGGGCGCCGATCGCGCCGGCCGCGGCGAGCATGAGGTTCCCGACGAGGCAGCCGACGGCGATCGCAACGAGAGCGCTCGGCAGCGAGAGCGCCGGCACGAGCACTGCGCCCGCAACGACGACGAGGAGCGAGACGCCGAGGTTCCCCCAGAGGAGCCCGAGATCGACTCCGCCGAGCACGCGGAGCCGCTCGGGGACGGGCTCGATCCCCCAGGATCCCTCGTGCCCGCTCAGACCACTCAGTATGCGCCGCGTCCCGAGAGGACGGCCGGGATCGTCCGCGCGATGATCGTCACGTCCGACCAGATCGACCAGTTCTCGATGTACGTGAAGTCCAGCCGCACGAGGTCGTCGAACTCGAGCCCCGAGCGGCCCGAGATCTGCCACAGCCCGGTCATGCCGGGCAGGACGTGGTAGCGGGCTCTGTGCCAGTCGGAGAGCATCGCGTGGTCGCGGAGGGGCAGCGGCCGCGGGCCGACGAGGCTCATCTCTCCGCGCAGGACGTTCCAGAGCTGTGGCAGCTCGTCGAGCGAGAACCTTCGCAGCGTCCGCCCGACGCGCGTGATGCGCGGGTCGTCGCGGATCTTGAAGAGCGCGCCCGAGGCTTCGTTCTCGTCCTCCAGCTCGGACTGGCGATCGGCCGCGTCGGCGGTCATCGTGCGGAACTTCAGCATCCCGAACTCCTGCTCGCCGACGCCCATCCGGCGGTCGACGAAGAGCACGGGGCCGCGCGAGCCGAGCTTGATCGCGGCCGCGATCAACAGCCACAGCGGGATCCCGACGAGCACGAGCAGCGCCGCGACCACGAGGTCGAAGGCGCGCTTCGAGAGCCACGCGAACCCGCTGAGCACCGGGGGGCGCAGCTCGAACAGCGGGACGCCCTGGCCCGGGACGTACTGTCCCTCGTGGACCAGCAGATCGGTGGTGGCGGGCGCGAGCTTGACCTTCACCGCGTGGCGGTGCGCGAGCTGGACGACGTCGAGGACGGTCTGCTCGTCGAAGTCCGCCTCCGCGAGCACGACCTCGTCGGGCCGGTCCCTCTCGAGCAGAACCGCGAGCCGGTCGAGGGACGGCGTCGAGCCCGGCCCGGAGAGCGTGCCGACCACCTCGATCCCGAGCCCGCCCTGCGGCTCGTGGAGCTGCCGCTCGAGGTGCGCGAGGCTCTCGCTGTCGCCGACCAGCAGGAGCCTTCGGCGAACGCCGGCAACGCGCATCAGCTCCAGCGAGATCGAGCCGTACGCGGCTCGGAGGGCGCCGATCGCGAGCGCGCTCGTGACGACGGCCGTCGGGATCAGGCCCGTGGTGGTGAACTGGTGATCGGTGCCGAGGCCGAACGCGAGGACGATCAGCGCGACGAGGATCAGCGCCCCGAGCAGCCGGCCCGCACCTGCACGTCGCTCGCGACGAGCGTAGAGCCCGCTCTGGAGGAAGACGAGCACGGTGATCGGGGCGAGGAACGGGAGCCACTCGGCCGGTCCCGTCTTCCACAGCAGCGACCAGTAGATCGTGTCGCCGTAGACGAGCGAGCGCAGCACGAGCGCCATGTAGACGCCGAGGGCGAGCCCCGCCACGTCGGCCGCGACGAGCGCGACGATGCTCAGCGCACGACGGATCAGGCTGACGAGCGGGCCCCGTGAGGCGACGTAGAGCCTGGCGCGGCGGACGTCCTCCGAGCCGGCCGGCGGGCCCGCGCTCTCGACCGGCCTCGTGGTAGTCGGCACGAGGGGATTCTACGTTGGGCCGGGGACCGCGCCGTTCTCCGCGCTGCCGACGACCGCGCCGCGGGCGATCCGCGCCCAGGGCACGACCGGCGCTGCAGCGAGCGTCGCGGCGACCGCGTCGAGGTCGCTCCGCGGCCGGCGGCGAGCGAGCAGCCGCAGCCCGAGCCCGATCAGCCGGCGGCGCCGCGGGTCGACGAGGTCGGTGTCGTGGAAGTACGCGTGCACCTGCTCCGGGAGCCCGGGTTGGACGACCGTGCGGAGCAGGTCGCCGGCGCTGTGCGTCGTCGGCACCGCGGCGAGCGTCGTCGCGCCGAGGTCGATGCGCGCGGGACGGTCGAGCTCGGCCCAGGCAACCCCGTCCGGCAGGTACGGAGGTCGCGAGGCGCGGGGCGTCACGTCGACGTAGCCGAGCGTGGCGCAGGCCTCCGCGACGGAGGCATCGGTGTACCAGCCGCCCCCGCAGAAGAGCGTCGGAGAGAGCTCGCGCTCGCCGAGCCACGCTCCTTCCCGTGCGACCCGCTCGGCGGGGTCGCCGCCCGTCGGCCGGGCGTGGGTGTGGCTCGTGAAATGGGTGTGGTGGCCGAACGGGGCGCGCGCGGATGCGACCCGGGCGCGCTCGAGCCACGTCCCCTCGTCGTGCTCGCCGGCCGCCGCATCGGGCGGACGCATCAGCGCGGCGACGGCGAACCCGCCGGGCGGGCCCTCCTGGAACGCGGCGAATGCAGCCCACACGCGGTCGTCGAGCGGTCGTTCGACGTGGCACGAGACGACTGCGTACCGTTCCGTGTCCGTGGGCGGCATCGCG
>DASSBV010000160.1:0-22086 GCA_035698545.1 Gaiella sp.
CACGCCGGCTTCGTCGAACGCGCGCCGGTAGTGCGGGACGCGTTCGTAGACGCGATGCAGCGTTGACCGGAGCCGCTCGAGCTGGAGCGCCCGCAGCGCGTCGGGGTCGGCACCCGTCACGGCACGAGTGTCCACTGCGGCGCTTGGCGAGGCAAGCGCGATTCGGCCACGTCAGAGCGGCCACGGCTCGAGGACGTTGGCGAGGTGCCGGGCGGGCGTGTCGCCCCACTCGAGCCACTCCTCCTCCGTCGCCTCGGCGAGGCACTCCCACCACGTGAGCGATCGGTTGACCGGCTGTGTGAGCATCGCCGCAGCCATGAGCTCGGTCATCTCGTCGAGCGTGAGCAACTCCGCCCACGGCTCGTGATACGAAGCGAGGAGCTCCGGCCACGGCGCGGTGGAATCGTGGCGAACGATGGCCCACGGGATGCACAGCGACTCGAGCGGGTGGGCCCACTGCGCGTCGCCGAAGTCGAAGAGGCGCAGCTCACCGTCGACTGCAAAGACATTCCAGAGATGCAGGTCGCCGTGCTGAAGCGTTGCAGGGAGCGGCGAGTCGGCCAGCGTCCGCGCCGCGGCGTCCACCAGCGGTCGGGCCTCTCGTAGCCGATCCGCCACATCGACCGTGATGCGGGCCGGGTGGTCATCCGCCAGCCCGGACAAGACCGAGATCATGCAGTCGAGTCGGTCGGGCACTGTCGCCGGCGAGCAGTCCGGAACGCCGGCGCCGATCACCGCCCGACCGTGATCGGCGACGTGGCGTTGTAGCGTCGCCCACGCCCTGACGACGCGGCGCCAGTCGGCCGCCGTCGGTGTGCGGCTCTCGCCGAGTGTCGCGCCCCGATCGCGCGTCAGCATCCAGGCGCGCTCGGCGTCGACGGCCAGCGGTTCGTCGACCTCGTCCGGGGCGATTTCCGCGAGGAGCGCCTGGAGCCGGGGCTCGAACGCCTGCGCCACGCAGTTGGCCTTGAACCAGACCGTGCCGCCGTCGGTCGGCACGACGAGCTGGGTCGACCAAGCTCGCACGCGCCGCTGCTCGAGCGGGCCGGTCGGGGTCAGGTTCGCCTCGGCCAGCTGCTCGGCGATCCATCGTTCGGCTTCCTCGCGCCATCCCGGCGTCGTGACTCTGTGCGAGAACGGCGTCACGCAGCCGCAGTCTCTACGCTCGGACGGTGGAGGTCGAGCACCTGTCGGGTGCCGGCGCGGTCTTCAAGCGCATCGAAGAGCTGCTGCTGGCGGACGAGGCGCGGCACAACCTCGCGCTCGGAATCCTCTCCACCGCTCGGGCGCAGCCCGACGTCTACCCGGAGCTCCACGGCTGGGTGGTGCGGAACGACCGCGTCGTTGGCGGAGCGATCAGGACGCCGCCACACAACCTCGTGCTCCTCAAGCCTGCGATGCAGGACGCGCTCGACGCGCTCGCAGGCGCGATCGGGGCCGGTCCGCCCGGCGTCGTCGGCGCGACGCCCGAGGTCGACGCGTTCGCCGACGTCTGGGCCGAGCGGCTCCGCCTCGAGGTCACGCCCGTGTTCGACCAGCGGATCTACGCGCTCCGCGAGCTCGTCCCACCCGAGCCGTGTCCCGGCACGATGCGCCTCGCAACCACCGCGGATCGAGCCCTTGTGCTCGGGTGGACCGGCGCATTCGCCCGCGAGGCGCTCCGCGGCGGAGACGACGAGGGTGGCGAGCGAGTCGCGCGAAGCGTGGACGCGAGGCTCGCCGGCGTCCACTCGGGGATCGCGCTCTGGGAGGTCGATGGCCGCCCCGTCTCGCTCGCCGGGTTCGGCGGCCCGACGCCGAACGGCATCCGCATCGGTCCGGTGTACACACCGCCCCCGCACCGGCGCCGTGGCTACGGCAGCGCCGTGACGGCCGCTGTCTCGCAGATGCTCCTCGACCGCGGCCACCGCTTCTGCTTCCTCTACACCGACCTCGCGAACCCGACCTCGAACGCGATCTATCAGCGGATCGGCTACGAACCGGTGTGCGACTCGCGTGAGCTCGCGCTCTCGCCGCGCACGCTGGATCACGCCCGACGAGGCACCCCTGGGGGATGAGAGGGGCGCCTCCCGGCGCCCCTCTCGTTGCCTGCGGGTTCGGCCGGACTACTTCGAGCGCGTGCCGAACTGGGTGGTAACCGTCGCGAACGGCCCGGTGATCCTGATCTCGTACGTGGCCGACGCGTCGGCGAGCGACTTCGTCGCCAGGTTGTAGATGTAGAGCCCGTCCGAGTACCGCATCGTCGTCCCGGTGTCGGCCCCGCTCGTCGACGAGATCGTCTCGTCGAGCCCCGTCGGCGGCGTCGTGCCGCTGACCTTCTTCACCGCGATCTGCGGCGCGAGGCCCGGGACGACGAGCCCGTCACAGTCCGTGACCCTGATCTTCACCGGAATCGTGCCCCCGTACTTGAACACGCTCGGATCGTTCTTCGCCTGGGTGTCGTTCACCGGCTGCAGGACGCCGCTGACGTTGTAGAGGAACGAGAACGCGGAGCTGCTCGCCGTCCCGCCCGTGCCGGGATCCTCGTCGTTGACGGTCACCTGGACGGTGTACGGCCCACCGGCCGCGTAGGTGTGCGTGAGGCTGCCGACCGGCGACGTGGCGCTCGCTGCGGTGGTGTTCGCCGAGCCGTCACCCCAGTCGACGTCGTATGCGTACACGTCGTTCGCGCCCGCGGGGTCGGTCCACGAGAATCCGAGGGTGACGGCGTTGCCTCCTATGCACGCCGTTCCGCCGCTCCCGGAGAGCGAATCGATCGTCACGGTCGGCTTGACGTCATCGACCACGACAGTCGTCGTGTACTCGGTGTAACCGTCGTCCTTGTCGATGATCCGGGCCTTCACGATCTCGGTGGCCGGGCCGTCGGGGAACGTGCACGTCGTCGACGAATCGGTGCCGCTCGATGCGTACGTCGCCCCGCTGAGGTCTCCGTTGTCGCAGTCGAACGCGTAGTGGAGCCCCGCGCTCGTATCCGCGCTGGACGGATCGACTTGATTCGCGAATGAGACGGTCACAGGGCTGCCCTCGTCGACCGGGCCGGAATTGCCGAGCGTGCCCGTCGGATCGACGTTCGCAGCCGACCAGGCGAACGAGTCGGTGACGACCGTGTGCTCGCCGTCGCTCGCCTGCACGACGATCGTGCCGAAGCCGTTGTCGGTGGTCGGGAGGCTCCACGACCACGTGCCGTCGCCGTTGTCGGTGACCGTGCCGGCACCGCTCTGCTTGGAGATCGCGAGCGTCCCGTTGCCGTCCGCGTCCGAGAACGCACCGGCCGTCGTGAGCGTCGCGCCCTCGTTTCCGTCGGCATCCGGGCCGGCGGTTACCAGGGCGGGAGCGAACGCATTGCTGTCACAGGCATCGCCGGTTCCGTCGGCGTCCGCGTCCGCCTGATCGGCGTTCGCGACCGTCGGGCAGTTGTCGGACGCGTCCGCGACGCCGTCTCCATCCGTGTCGGTCACGGGTGCCGAGACGCTCAGCGTGTACGTGACCGAGGAGACCGACCCGGTGATGCTCGACGTGTCGTTGTTTCCAGAGGGAGCGAGCGTCGACTGCCCCCACGCGACCGTGTACGTGTACGGCCCACCGGGCGTCAGCGGCGCAACGATCGTCACGGTGCTGTCCGAGCCGACGCTGCTCAATGGCGCCGGCGCGGGCGATCCGCAGTTCCCCGAACCGGTCGCCACGTCGTCCGGCCACGCGCCCGGCGCGGGGCCGATCGACCCGTCGGTCGCCGACACCGACCCACCGGACGGAGCCGACGAGGCGCTTGCCTTGAACGGAATCGTCACCGTCTGACCGCTGTCTGCGTGACTCTTCCCGTCGCACGTGAGGTAGAACCGCACGGTCGGAGTGAGTGTCGCGCCCGGAGGAACGGTGCCGAGGCTCACGCTCGTCTGGTTTCCGGACGAGACGATGTCGCCGTCGGGCTGCACGGTGTCCGCCAGCGCGACGCCGACGAACAGCAATGCCAGTGCACCTACGGCCATGGTGACAAGGCGTCGTCCGCCCGATCTGTGTGTTCCTGCCCCCACTTCGGATCTCCTCTCAAGCCATGATCGGGCGTGCGGTCGAAAGCGTGCGTCGACGTCGCACCTCGCGACCTCGCCGCTCACTCGCTTTCGTGCCGCACTCCCCCCAGTTCCCCTTCGCCGCACTACGCCCCAACTCGGGGCAGACGCAGTGTGGGACAACATCACCGATTGCACAAGAGCCTTGCCCGACCCCGGACGCACGACCACCCGGGAGCGGCGGGGACCCGCGACCTAGAGAGGGATGTTGCCGTGCTTCCGCTTGGGGCCGGGC
Organism: Gaiella sp.; assembly: GCA_035698545.1. Taxonomy (GTDB): domain Bacteria; phylum Actinomycetota; class Thermoleophilia; order Gaiellales; family Gaiellaceae; genus Gaiella. Next base: position 4,303 of record DASSBV010000160.1, read on the forward strand.
TCGCGCTTCGAGAGCGTCGCCTCGAGGGCGCGCGCGAGATACGGCCTGGTGCGCCGTGGCTCGATCACGTCGTCGACGTAGCCGCGCTCGGCCGCGGAGTACGGGTTCGCGAACCGCTCCTTGTAGTCCGCGATCAGCTCGGCGCGCCGGGCGTCGGGATCGGAGGAGGCCTCGAGCTCCTTGCGGAACACGATGTTGACGGCGCCGTCCGGGCCCATCACGGCGACCTCCGCGGTCGGCCAGGCGACGTTCACGTCCGCGCGGATGTGCTTCGAGCTCATGACGTCGTACGCGCCGCCGTACGCCTTCCGCGTGATCACGGTCAGCTTGGGCACCGTCGCCTCCGCGTAGGCGTAGAGGAGCTTGGCGCCGTGCCGGATGATCCCGCCCCACTCTTGCGCCGTTCCCGGAAGGAAGCCCGGAACGTCGACGAACGTCACGAGTGGGACGTTGAACGCGTCGCACGTGCGAACGAACCGCGCGGCCTTCACCGAGGCGTCGATGTCGAGCACGCCTGCGAGCGCGGCGGGCTGGTTCCCGACGACGCCGATCGCGTGGCCGCCGAGTCGCGCGAAGCCGCAGACGATATTCTCCGCGTGGAGCGGCTGGAGCTCGAGGAAGTTCTCGTCGTCGACGACTGCCTCGATCACGCGCTTGATGTCGTACGGCTTGTTCGGCGAGTCGGGGATCAGCGTGTCGAGCTCGGGGGACTCGCGGTCGACGGGGTCGGTCGGCGCGGCGTACGGGGCCGTCTCGAGGTTGTTCTGCGGAAGAAACGTGAGGAGGTAACGCGCGTCGTCGATGCACGCCTGCTCGTCGGGCGCGACGAGGTGTGCGACGCCGGACTTCGTGGCGTGCGCGCTCGCGCCGCCGAGGTCCTCGAACGACACGTCCTCCCCAGTGACGGTCTTCACGACGTCGGGGCCCGTGATGAACATGTACGACGAGCCCTCGGTCATCAGCACGAAATCGGTGATCGCCGGGGAGTAAACCGCGCCGCCTGCGCACGGCCCCATGATCAGCGAGACCTGCGGGATGACACCCGACGCCTGGACGTTGCGCCAGAAGATCTCCGCGTAGCCGGCGAGCGACACGACCCCTTCCTGGATCCGCGCCCCACCCGAGTCGTTGATCCCGACCACCGGGCAACCGACCTTCACGGCCATGTCCATCACCTTGCAGACTTTCTCCGCGAACACCTCGGAGAGCGAGCCGCCGAAGACCGTGAAGTCCTGGCTGAACACGCAGACCGGACGGCCGAAGACGGTGCCGTAGCCGGTGACCACGGCGTCGCCCCACGGGCGGTTGCCGCGCATCCCGAACTCGCTCTCGCGATGACGGACGAAGCGGTCGAGCTCGACGAACGAGCCGGGATCGAGCAGGAGGTCGATGCGCTCGCGCGCGAGGAGCTTGCCGCGCTCTTGCTGGCGTGCGACCGCCTTCTCGGTCCCGGCGTGCGCGGCCGCGTCGGCGAGGTCGCGCAGCCACGCGAGCTTTGCCTCGGTCGTGTCGTGGCGAGCCGACATCGCGAGGAGCCTAACGAGCCTTGCGACGGCCGACGCTCGGCGCGGGGACAACGCTTGTGGTGAATCACCACAAGCGTTGTCTCGCTACCTCGATGCCGACGTACGCTGCTCGCTGTGCGACGCGAACTCGACGGCGGCTACGAGCTCGACGACGACCCGGCGCGCATCGACCGCCAGGCCGTTCACCGCTACCTGTGCGAGGAGTCCTACTGGGCGAAGGGTCGCCCGCGCGAGACGATGGACATGCTGATCGACAACGCGGCGCGCGTCGTGGGGCTGTATCGCGAGGGCGAGCAGGTCGGCTTCTCGCGCTCGATCTCGGACGGACACGTGCAGTCGTACCTGGCGGACGTGTACGTGCTGGAAGAGCATCGCGGCAGCGGGCTCGGAGTCGAGCTCGTGCGCTTCAGCGTCGACGAAGGGCCGCTCGCCGGCACGCAGTGGCTTCTCCACACCGCCGACGCGCACGGGCTGTACCGAAAGCTCGGGTTCGTCGAACCCGGCTCGACGAGTCTCGAGCGCCCCAGGCGCGACACATAGCATCGAGCTGTGGAGACGCCGCTCGACCGCTCGGCGACCTGGCCGTACGAGGACGGCGAGCCCGGCCGCTTCTCCTACGCTCGCGCCGATCACCCGACAGGCGTCGCCTGCGAGGAAGCGCTCGGCGCGCTCGACCGCGGGCATGGGCTGCTCTATCCGTCGGGCATGGCCGCGGTCACGACCGTCGTCCTGACGATGCTGCGCCCGGGCGGGACGATCGCGCTGGCCGAGGGCGCGTACTACGGCCACCGCACCCTGCTCGACCACCTCGGCCCGTGGGGCGTGGACGTGGTCGAGTTCGACCAGACCGGACCGCCGCCCCACGGCGTCGACCTGATCCTCGTGGAGGCGCCCGCGAACCCGCTCCTGACGATGCCCGACCTGGCGGCGGCCGTCGCACATCCGGCACCGGTGGTCTGCGACGCGACCGTCGCCTCGCCGCTCCGGCTGCGCCCGCTCGAGCACGGCTGCGACGTCGCGCTCCATTCGGCCACCAAGATCCTGTCGGGGCACGACGACGTGCTCGCGGGCGTCACGGTGACGCGCGACGAAGAGCTCCGCGACCGTCTCCACCTGACCCGCCGACTCGCCGGGATCGTCGCCTCGGCCGACACCGCCTGGCTCGTCCACCGCGGGCTCGAGTCGCTCGCGGCGCGGCTCGACCGCCAGGAAGCGACCGCGCGCATCCTCGCGGAGCGCCTGAAGGAGCACAAAGCGGTCGAGACCGTCCGCTACCCCGGCTTCTCGTTCCTCCTCAGCTTCGACGTGGCCGAAGGCGAGGCGGCCGGGCGCGTCGAACGGGCGGTGCGCACGATCGTCAACGCCACGAGCCTCGGTGGCACCCGCTCCAAGCTGGAGGCGCGCCATCGCTGGGAGGGCGATCGGATCCCCACGGGGCTCCTGCGTCTCTCGGTCGGTCTCGAGGACTCGGAGACGCTGTGGGCCGATCTCGACCGGGCGCTGGCGACCGCCTGAGCGGCGTCTCGCCGCCGTCGGCGGAGGCTGGCGCGTATGGTGCCGCTGTACAGGCACGATAGGAAGGAACGAAGGCAGGCCACAACACAGCAGGAGCGGCTTGACCCGTGACGGGCGTTCGTTTATTCATACTGCACAGTGCGCGTCTCTAAGGACCCGCGTCCCGTCGTGGGGCTGATCGGTCTCGGAAACATGGGCACCGCCTTCGGGGAGCGCCTCCTCGAGGGCGGGTACGAGCTCGTGGTGAGCAACCGCACGGCCGGGAAGTCCGAATCGCTCGAGGCACGCGGTGCGCGCGCGGCCGGCACGCCGGAGGAGCTCGCCGCGCAGGTCGACGTCGTCCTTACCTCGCTCTCCGACGACGAGGCGTTCGAGACCGTCGCAAGCCGCATCGTCGACGCTGCGCGACCCGGCACCGTCCTCGTCGATGCGAGCACGGTCTCGGCGGCGAGCTCCGCACGCGTAGCCGCACATGCCGAGGCGCGCTCGGTGCGCTATCTGCGTGCCCCGGTCAGCGGGAACCCGAGCGTCGTCCGTGCCGGGAATCTCAGCTTCGTGGTCTCCGGCGACCGCGAGACGCTCGACGAGGTCGAGCCGGTGCTCCTCGCGATCGGGCCGACGATCCATCACGTCGGCGGGACCGAGCAGGCCCGCGTCGTGAAGCTCGCGATCAATCTCATGATCGCCGTGCTCGCGCAGGCGATGTCGGAGGCGCTGGTTCTCGGCGAGGCGGGTGGTGTGAGCCGCTCGGCGCTGCTCGAGGTGATGGCCAGCTCGGCGGTCGGTGCGCCGTTCGTGAAGTACAAGACCGACGCGCTCCTCCGTGACGAGTACTCGGCGACGTTCACGACGGCGTTGATGGAGAAGGACATCGACCTCGTCCTCGACGCGGCCGACGAGGGTGGCATCGAGCTACCGCTGGCCTCGGAGATGAAAGCGCAGCTGCACGCTGCGATCGACGCGGGCTACGCAGACGACGACTTCATCGCGCTCTTCCACCATCTGCGGCGGCGGATCGGCCTCTCGACCGGGGTGGGCACCGCGGGCGGGGCGACAAAGCAGCTCGAACAGGAGGTGGCGCCGTGACCATGCGCGAGAGGGCGAACGGCTCCCCCGACGCGACGCGTGCGGTCGACTGGGAGCAGCGCATCGACTTCCCGCGCCTACGACAGGAGCGCCTCGACCGCGCCAAGGCGGCGCTCGAGGCCTCGGACCTGGGCGCGGTCCTGCTGTTCGACCCGAACAACATCCGTTACGTCACGAGCACGCACATTGGCGAATGGGCGCGCGACAAGAACGCGCGGTTTGCGCTTCTCCCCCGCGGCAGCGACCCGATCCTCTGGGACTTCGGCTCGGCGGCTCGGCACCACCAGCTGTTCGCCCCCTGGCTTCCCCCGGAGAGCTTCCGCGCCGGCGTCGCGCCGATGCGCGGCGCGATGCCCGTCGAGACAGGGGTCCCGGACCGGCTCGGCCAGCGGATCGCGACGGAGCTTCGCGAACGCGGCCTCGAGGGCGAGCCGCTCGGTGTCGACATGGCCGACCTCGTCACGATCGAGGCGCTCCAGCGCGCCGGGATCCACGTCACCGACGGCTCGCGGGCGCTGCTCGCGGCGCGGACGATCAAGACGTCGCAGGAGATCGCGCTGCTCGACCAGTCGGCGGGCCTCGTCGACGCGGTCTACGAGGAGATCTACCGCATGCTTCGGCCCGGCGTGTACGAGCACGAGATCGTCGCCCGCGCGCACCAGCTCCTGTTCGAGATGGGGTCGGAGCAGGTCGAGGCGGTCAACGCCGTCTCCGGCGACCGCTGCAACCCACACCCGCACGTGTTCTCCGACCGGCTGCTACGCCCGGGCGACCAGGCGTTCTTCGACATCATCCACTCGTTCATGGGCTATCGGACGTGCTACTACCGCACGTTCAACGTGGGCGGCGTGAGCCATGCGCAGCTCGACGCGTACAAGCAGTGCCGAGAGTGGCTCGACTCCGCGATCGAGCTCGTGCGCCCCGGCATGACGACCGACCGGATCGCCGAGGTCTGGCCGACCGCCGAGGAGCTCGGGTTCCCGGACGAGGAGACGTGCTTCGGCCTCCAGTTCGGGCACGGGATCGGCGTCGGCCTCTACGAGTCGCCGATGATCTCCCGCGTCCACTCGCTCGAGCACCCGGTCGAGCTCGAGGAGGGAATGGTCTTCGCGCTCGAGACGTACTGCGCCGCGACCGACGGCCGTTCCGCGGCGCGCATCGAGGAAGAGGTGGTCGTCACGGCAACCGGCTACGAGGTGCTCACGCGGTTCCCGGCCGAGGAGCTGCTCGTCGCCGGCCGCATCTACGTACGCGGTGCGGATCTCGTGCAGGAGAACGGCGACGACCGGCGGAGCGGCGCGCCGGGCCTGGCCTCCGCGGTCGCCTCGTCTGCCGTGGTCGAGCCCTCCGGCGTCCCGCTGTGAGCGACACCGCGACGCGGACGCTCGCCGACGGCAGACCGTCCTACCGCCTCGTCCGCCGCGAGGACATCGCGCTCGCGGACGCTCTCCCCGGCCGCTCGAGCGGGCTCACGACGTGCCGGCTCGTGGACGGCTCGCTCGGCTCGACGCACATGGCGTTGACGCTGGTCGCCCTCGCCGACGGACACGTCGACGAGCACCTCCACTCGTTCGAGACGAGCTTCTACGTGCTGGAGGGCAACCCGGTGCTCTACCTCGAGGGGCGCGGCATCACCCTCGAGCCGGGGGCGTGCGGGGCGATTCCCGTCGGCGTTCCACATGCGTTCCGCGCGGGCGAGCCGGCCCGCTGGATCGAGATGGCCTCGCCTCGTCCCCGCACCGACGGGAGCGACACGTTCTTTCTCGGGCCTCCTCCCGACAGCGCTCCCGATGCGCTCGACGCGCGCGACCCGCGCAACCACAACCTCTTCCTGCTTCGCGACGGCGAGACCGACCTCGACGTCTTGAAGCACGCCCAGGCGATGGGCGCCGCGACGGTCTCGGGAAGCATGGCGACCGCCGTCCTCGCCTACAGCGGGATCGCGGTGAAGATGCTCGTCGACCAGCGCCTCGACGCGCAGCTCCACACGATGTTCATGGTCGACTACCAGCCGGGCGCTTGCGCCAACCCGCACGACCACCCGTTCGAGGAGTCGTACTACATGCTCGAGGGCGAGGTCGACGTCGTGGCGGACGGGGACCGTTACACGCTGCGGCCCGGCGATGCCTTCTGGACGGGGACGGGGTGCGTGCACGCCTTCTACGAGACGCAGGGCCGCACGGTGCGCTGGCTCGAGACCTCTGCGCCGGGCCCGCCGCCGCGGCACTCGTATCGTCACGAGCGGGACTGGGACTACCTCCGAGAGCGCCTCGCGGCCGAGACGAAGGTGGGCGCGGCGTGAGCAACGTCAGCGAGACGCCGGCCACGGGCGTCCTCGAGGACCTCGGCCTCTACACCGGGATCTACCGACAGATGCTCCTGATCCGGGGCTTCGAGGATCTCGTCCAGTCCCTGTTCCTCGCGGGCGAGGTATACGGGACGACGCATCTGTACTCGGGCCAGGAGGCGATCGCGACCGGTGTGGCGAGCCTGCTCGAGGACCGCGACCGCGTCGCGGCGACGTATCGCGGGCACGGCCATGCGCTCGCGGTCGGCGTCGACCCGCAGGCGCTCCTCGACGAGATGCTCGGCCGCGGCACAGGCATCAACGGCGGGCGCGCAGGCTCGATGAACGTCAACTCGCCGCGCGACCGGCTGATCGGCTCGTTCGGCATCGTCGGCGGCAGCATCGCCGCGGCGACCGGCGCGGCCCTCGCGCTCAGGAAGACGACCGGCGGTGTTGCGGTCGCGTACTTCGGCGACGGGGCGATGAACCAGGGCTACGTTTTCGAGTGCCTCAACTTCTGCCAGGTGCTCGGGCTGCCACTCGTCCTCGTCTGCGAGAACAACGGCTACGGCGAGTACACGGCGTTTCGCTCGGTCACCGCAGGTGAGCTCACGGACCGCGCGAAGGTCATGGGCGTCCCGACAGAGACGATCGACGGCATGAGCGTCTGGACGGTCCGCGACGCCGCCCGCCGCGCGATCGACCATGCGCGCTCGGGCAAGGGCCCGGCGTTTCTCGAGGCGCTCACCTACCGGTTCGTCGGCCACTCGCGGAGCGACCCCGGCGCTTATCGCCCGGACGGCGAGCTCGACAGCTGGCGGGAGCGCGACCCGATCACGGTGCTCGCCGCGCAGCTCGCCGCGGCGGGCGTCGACGAGGCTCGCCTCGAGGAGACGCGGCGTGAGGTGGCGGACGAGCTCGAGCACATGCGCGCCCAGGGTCTCGCGGCGCCCTGGCCCACCGCCCTCGCGGCCCACGAGTTCAAGGACTGAGCGTCATGGCGCGCGAGCTGACGATGCCGAAGCTATCCGACTCGATGGCCGACGCCGTGATCACGCGCTGGCTCAAGGGGCCGGGCGAGGCATTCGCGCGAGGCGACGCCCTGATCGAGGTGGAGACGGACAAAGCGACCGTCGTCTACGAGGCCGAATGGGAGGGGACGCTCGGCGCGATCCTCGTCCCGGAAGGCGGGACGGCCGGCGTCGGCGAGGCGATCGCGACCGTGTCGAATGGCGACGGCGAGGCGACCCCTCCTCGTGTCGTAATACCCGAGGCGGCGCCGGCGGTGGCGAGCGACGACGGTGGCGGGCTGCCGGACCGCGCTCCCCCAGGCTCGCGTGCGAACGCGTCGCCGGTGGCGAGGCGCGTCGCAGTCGAGCTGGGTGTCTCGCTCCACGGCATCGCGGGCACGGGCCCCGGGGGCCGGGTGACGGTCGAAGACGTACGGGCGGCGGCCGACTCGGGCGCACCGGCGCTCGAGCGGCAGGACGCCGCCGGCAAGGGCGAGGTCACGGCACGAGCGCTGACCCCGACGGAGACGACGATCGCACGTCGCATGACGGAGTCGGCGACGACCACTCCCGTGCTCACGGCGGCGGCCGACGTCGACGTGTCGCTGATCGCGACGCTGCGCCGGGGTGCGCGCGAGGCCGGCGAGGTGACGCCGTCGCTGAACGACTTCGTCGTCAAGGCCGCCGCGCTTGCTCTGCGGGAACAGCCACGCCTGAACTCCTCGTACGCCGACGGGCGCATCGAGACGTACTCGCGGGTCAATGTCGGCATCGCCGTCGCCACCGAGGACGACACGCTCCTCGTCCCGGTGGTACACGACGCGGACCGGAAGACCCTCGCCGAGCTCGCCGCCGACACGCGGCGTCTCGCCAACGCCGCCCGGCGGCGAACGCTCACTCCGGAGCAGCTTCACCACGCGACGTTCACGGTCTCGAACCTCGGGATGTTCGGCGTGCGGTCGTTCACGGCGATCGTCGATCCGCCGCAGGCGGCGATCCTCGCCGTCGGCGGTGTGCGGCGCGAGGCGTTCGAGGACGGCCCCGACCGGGTCGGGTTCCGTGACGTGATCACAATGACGCTGACGTGCGACCACCGTGTCGTCTACGGCGCGCACGCAGCGCGGTTCCTCTCCCGACTGCGCGAGCTGCTCGAGCGCCCGCTCGCTCTGACGCTGTGACCACGACGTTCCGCACCGCGATCCGCGACGCGCTCGACGAGGCGCTGGCCGACGACGAGCGCGTGATCCTCTTCGGCGAGGACGTCGCCGTCGCGGGCGGCGTCTTCGCCACGACGACCGGCCTGTACGACAAGTACGGACCGGAGCGCGTCTTCGACACGCCGATCTCGGAGCTGGCGCTCACCGGGGCGGCCTTCGGATCGGCGGTGACAGGCCTGCGGCCGGTGATCGAGATCATGTTCGGCGACTTCCTCACGCTGGCGATGGACAGCCTCGTGAACCAGTCGACGAAGTACTGGTTCCTCACGCAGGAGGAGCAGAGCGTGCCGCTCACGATCCGTTCCGTGGTCGGCGCGGGAGGCCGCTTCGGCGCAATCCACTCGCAGATGCCCGTCTCGTGGTTCATGGGCGTGCCAGGCATCAAGATCGTCTGTCCGTCGACCCCAGCGGACGCCAAGGGGCTGCTGAAGGCGTCGATCCGCGATGACAACCCGGTGCTGTTCTTCGAGCACAAGCGGCTCTACACCCTCGAGGGCGACGTGAATGGCGCAACCGCGGAGCTGGGCAAGGCGCGCGTCGCACGTGAGGGCGGAGACGTGACGATCGTCACCGCGATGAAGGGCGTGCACGACAGCCTCGAGGCGGCTGACGCGCTCGAGCGCGACGGCATCTCCGCAGAGGTGATCGACCTCCGAACGCTCCGTCCGCTCGACGCCGATACCGTGGTCGCGTCCGTGCAGAAGACCAATCGGATCGCCGTCGTGGAGGAGGGGCCGCAGACGGGTGGCTGGGCCGGCGAGGTGCTCGCCACGGTGACCGAGCAGGCGCTCGGCCACCTCGACGACGCCTGGCGGATCGCCACGCCGGACACGCCGATCCCCTACAGCCCTCCGCTCGAGGATGCGTTCCTCCCCGGCCCGGACCGCATCGCGACCGAAATCCGGCAACGTCTGCGCCGCACGTGAGCGACGTCGCGCCCTCCGTAGAGCAGGTCGACGGCAGCTTCGACGCGTCGAGGGTCGGTCATCGGCTCCGCGCCGAGCGCGAGCGGCTCGGCATCGGTCTCCGCGAGCTGGCCCGCCGGGTCGGGGTCTCGCCGAGCCTCGTCTCGCAGATCGAGCTCGACCGCGTCAACCCGTCCGTCAGCACCCTCTACTCGCTCGTCACGGCGCTCGGCATCACAATGAGCGACGTCTTCGGAGAGCAGGCGGAGGAACGCGTCGTCGAGCGTGGGGACGGCCTCGCCGAGAGGCCAGACACGCGGCGGGTGATCAATCTCGCCTCAGGGGTGCGCTGGGAGCGGCTCACGCGTGACCGCGACCCAGACGTCGAGTTCCTCTACGTGACCTATCCCGTCGGCGCCGAGTCGTGTCCCGAAGATGCGCTGACGACGCACGGCGGGCGGGAGTACGGCTACGTCTCGAGCGGGACCCTGGGCGTCCAGGTCGGGTTCGAGACGTACGAGCTCGGCGCCGGCGGCTCGATTGCGTTCGACTCGACGTCCCCGCACCGCCTGTGGACGATCGGCGGCGAGCCGGTGCACGCGATCTGGGTCGTGATCGGGCGCGAGGCCGACCCGCGCGCCGCGACCGCGCTTTCCTCGCCGCAGGGCTAGAGGCTCGCCGGGGCCCCGCCCTCGGGCGTGCGCAGACGCCCGACCCCGCCCCAGCTGGTGCGCAGGCGCGAGACCAGCTCGGGGCTCTTGTAGAGCACGAGCGCGAGGAGGATCAGCACGCCGATCGTGATCTCGGAGTACTCCGTCGGCTGCTGGAACAGCGGCAGCACGTTGTCGATCAGCGTCAGGAAGAGGGCGGCGAGGAGCGTCCCGACGTACGAGCCTCTCCCGCCCGCCAGGCTCGCGCCGCCGAGCACGGCCGCGGCAATGCTCTCCAGCGCGTAGTTGCCGATGATCGGCGACCCGATCTGCACCTGGGCGGCGAGGAAGAAGCCCGCGATCGCCGCCATCAGCGAGCAGGCGACGAACGCGAGGATCACCGCGACGCCGGTCCGCATGCCCAGCCGGCGCGACGACGTCTCGTCGAGCCCGACCGCCCGCAGCGCGAGGCCGGTGCGCGAGCGGTAGAGCCACAGGTCCGCACCCACCGCGAGGACGCAGACCGCGACGAACGCGATGGGAACGAAGCTGACGCTCTTCGTCAGACCGCTGATCAGGTCGGCGTTGATCGTTCCCTCGGGATGGTCCCGCAGCCAGAGCGAGGCGCCCTGGAGGATGCTGAGCGTCCCCAGGGTCGCGATGATCGACGGCAGGCGTAGGACGCGAATGAGGACCGCGTTGAAGATGCCGGTCCCGAGCCCGACGGCGAGGACCGCGAGGCTCCCGGGAACGAGGCCCCAGCCCGAGGTGGTGGGGGTCATCGTGTACGAGGCGAGCACGACGCAGAACGTCATCAGCGCCGCCACGGAGACGTCGAACCCGCCGACGAGGAGCGCGGTCGCCTGTCCGAGCGAGACGAGCGCGAGCGGCATCGTCGCGAGGAGCAGGTTGTTGAGGTTGTACGAGGTGAGGAACGCGTCCTCCCGCACCGCCGTGTAGGCACCGAGCGCGAGGATCAGCGTCGACATCAGCAGGAGCGGCAGCCAGCCCTGGAGGGTGCGGGAGAGCTTCATGCCCGCTCCGGCGCCGGCAAAGCCGGCACCTGCGTCGCTTCCCCGCTACGGTGGCAAAGCCACCACCGTCGCTCCCTGACCGGCTCCGTCGAGCCGACGCCGGTTGGGTCGCCTCCGTCGAGCCCACGGCTCATGCCGGCGCCGCCTCCTCCTCCGCGGCCCGGCTCGCCCGGCCCAGGCCCGAGCCGACGATCGCCTCGACGATGCGCCGCTCGCCGAGGTCGTCGCCCTGGATCTCGTCGACGATCCGACCGCGTGACAACACGACGACGCGATCGCACAGGCCCGCGAGTACGAGCGGGTCGCTCGATTTGACGATCGTGGCGACCCCCTCGTTCGCCTTCTCGCGGAGCGCGTCGTAGATGTCGAAGCGGGCGGCGACGTCCACGCCCTGGGTCGGCTCCTCGGCGAGGATCACCTTGACGTCGCCGCGGAGGAACGGCCTCGTCAGCGAGACCTTCTGCTGGTTCCCGCCGGAGAGCGACTGCACGGGCTGCTCCATCGACGCCATTCGGATGCGCAGGCGGCCCGCGAGGTCGTCGACCGTACGGCGCTCGCGGCCACGCCGGAGGAAGCCGAAGCGGCCGAGCCGACGGAGCACCTGGATCGTCGTGTTGACCCGGACGCTGAGCACGGGGAAGAGCGACTCTCCCGAGCGGTCGCCGCTGAGCAGCACGACGCCGTCGCGGAGCGCGCCGAGCGGCGACCCCGAGTCGAGTTGCCGCCCGTCGCAGGTCGCCGTGCCGACCGACCGCTCGACGCCGGCGAGCGCACGGAGGAACTGCACCTGCCCGTTGCCCTCGGCGCCGGCGAGCCCGAGGATCTCTCCCTTCGCCACCTCGAGGTCGACCGGGCCGAACCGCTCGCCCTGCAGAGCCGAGACGGCGAGCCGGATCTCACGGCCGCCGCCCGGGACCTGCCTGTCCGGAAACGCGAGCTGGAGCGGGCGGCCGATCATCAACGCGACGAGACTCTCCTCGGACATCGATGCGGCCTCGAACGTCCCCTGGCAGACGCCGTCGCGGAGGACGCTGACCCGGTCGGCGATGCCCAGGACCTCGGGCAGGCGGTGGCTGACGTACACGATCCCGACGCCGGCGCGGCTCTGCTCCAGGACGAGAGCATGCAGGCGCTCGACGTCGTCCGGCCCGAGCGCGGTCGTCGGCTCGTCGAGGAGCAGCACCTTCGGCTTGGCCAGGAGCGCCTTGACCACCTCGAGCAGCTGGCGCTGCACGAGTGACAGCGAGCGCGTCGAGGCGGCCAGCGGGAGGTCGAGGTCGAACGCGCCGAGGGTCTCGCCGGCCCAGGCCTCCATCCGCCCGTACCTCGGTCGCAGCTCCGGCGGCGCCCCGAGGTAGAGGTTCTCCGCGACCGAGAGGTCGAGGACGTGCGAGTACGTCTGGTAGGCGATCCCGAGACCGAGCCGGCGGGTCTCTGCCGGAGAGACCCGCCGACGCTGTCTACCGGCGATCTCGACAGTCCCGTGGTCGGGTGCGAGAAAGCCGCTGGCGATCCCGAGCAAGGTCGACTTCCCGGACCCGTTCTCCCCGACGAGCGCGTGGATCTCGCCCGCCCGGCAGTCGACGCTGACCTCGCGGAGCGCCCTGACTGCTCCGAACGCCTTCGAGACGTCGCGGAGCGAGAGCACGCTCGGGGTGGCGGGCCCGGGAATCGACATCGTTTGCTCGGTCTTCGTTGCCTCCTAGGGGTACATCCGGTGGAGCAGGCTCAGCGGGATGAGGGACGTCGCGGACGCCTCCTGCGGATAGCCCTTGACGCAGGAGTCCCGGACCCGCTGGTTCTGCAGCTCGATCGGGAACACGATCTTGGGCGGGATCTTCGCGCCCTTCAGCTTCATCATCGCCGCGGTGAAGGCGACGCGGATCTGCGAGTTCCCGGAGGTGTAGTACCACATCTTCAGGTTCGGGTTGTTCTCCTTGTTGAACGTGCAGCCCATCCCGACGTCGTCGGTCCGGAGCGTCAGCACGGTGTCGAACGGCTTGCCGGCGGCCTTGTACGCCGCGAGCGCGCCCTGCGCCATCCCGAGCCCGTACTCGTAGCTCCAGCCCTTCACGTCCGGGTGCGCCGCGAGGATCCCCGCGACGACCGACTGGACCTTCGACGGATCCCAGTTCGTCGGCTCTGTCGCGACGACGTCGAGGTTGGAGTTGAGCGCCGGCTTCTCGCAGTTCTGCCAGCCGAGCGAGAGCGGGTTCCCGGGGAAGCCGCCGAGGAACGCGATGTCCCCCGACTTCACCTGCGTGTTCATCACCTTCGCATACGCCTGGCCGAGCTTGCAGGTGTCCTCGCCGACGACGGTCAGGTAGTTCTTGCCGGGACCGCTGACGAAGCCCCACGCGTACGTCGCGACCGGGATGCCGGCGTCGGTCGCCTCCTTCATCACCGGCAGCATCGCGTCACCGAAGTCCGGGTAGGAGACGATGAGGTCGACCTTCTGGGCGATCGCCGCCTTGAAGTCGGCGATCCCCTGGTTCAGGTCCGAGTGGGCGCTCTTGTAGATGATCCTGCCGACCTGCGGATAGGTCAGCGCCTGGAGGATGAACTCCATCTTCGACATCTGTCGGAAGACGTTCTCGCCGAACTGCTCGATGTAGGCGACGGTGAGCTTGCCGCCCGTCCCCGTGCTGCAGCCGTTGTTCTTCCAGCACTGGAGCGCGAGGTTGTAGTTGACCTTCTTGTCGGCGCGCCCGAGCCCGGCGAGCGCGATGTTGCGCGACATCTTGTTCGCCGGGAGCAGGGTGGCCTTGAAGAGCGTCTTCTTGAGGGTCGACGCCTTCGCCGCGTACACCTCGCCGAACCCCTTGCCGGTCGAGATCACGACCGCCGGCTTCGCCTTCGCCGTGCTGGTGCCTCCGCTCGAGGTCGAGACGAGCCCCAGCGTCACACCGAGGACGAGGATCGTCAACGTGCCCGCGACCAGCGGGCGTCTGCGTGACGCTCCGGATTCCCTCCGACCCTGCATCGTGCCTCCTTTCGCCGAGCCTCAGCTCGTGGTTTCCATGACTTCGGGTCGGGTGCCCGCCGGTCCATCGGCCGGCCGCAGGAGGCGACCGAGGACCGACGCCAGCCGGTCGCCCGAGATCAGCATCCCGACGATGATCGCCCCGCCGAAGACGATGTACTGCATCGCCGTCGAGAGGCCGAGGATGAGGAGCATCTGGGTCAAGAGCGTGAGCGCGAGAGCGGCCATCCACGTCGACGTCGCGCTCGCGAGGCCACCCGAGAGCGACGCCCCCGCGATCACGACGGCGGCGATCGGCGCAAGGAGATACGAGGCGCCGAACGCCGGGTCGATGCTGATGCGCAGCCCTGCCAGCAGGACCGCCGCGACCCCGTAGAGCACACCTGCCGCGGTGTACGCGAACACGACGTGCGACTGGACGCGGAGACCGGCCATCCAGGCGGCGCGCGGGTTCGCGCCGACCGTCTGGAAGCGCCGGCCCGGGGCGGTGTAGCGAAGCGCGAGCGCGACGGCGATCGTGAGCGCGGCGCCCGTCCAGAACACGGAGCTGATCCCGAGCGGCTTCTCCTGGGCCCAGGACGAGAGCGAGCTCGGGACCGCGGCCTGGCCCGTCACCTCGCGCGAGTACCTGATCGCGATCGCGAGCACGATCTGGCCGGTGGCCAGCGTGACAATCAGCGGGTTCAGCCTGAGGACCCCCACGAAGATGCCGTTGACCAGCCCGACGAGCACGCCGACGCCGACGCAGGCGAGGATCCCGAGCGCCAGCCGATCATTGGCGCCGGCGCTCACTCCGACCAGGAGGTTTCCGCCGAGGGAGATGACGCCCGGCGTCGAGAGGTCGATGCCCGCGTGCATGATCACGAGCATCTGGCCGAGCGCGGCGACCGCCAAGACCGTCATGTAGGGGAGCACGAACGCCCACGAGGTGCTCTTGATCGCGTTCGGCGCGATGGCCGCCGCGACGATCACGAGCGCCCCGGTCGCGAGCCAGATCGGAAGGAACCGCGCGGCGACGACGGCGCTCGCGCCGACCGCTGCGAGACGTCCGCCCGGGGGCGAAGCGGCGACGCCGGGATCTCCGGGGGGGCTCACGAACCGCGCGATCCCGGAGGGCAAGGGGCCTGTCCGGAAAGTGGGCACGATGGATGACGCGCGGCACGTGCCGCGAGGCGAGGACGCAGGGAGCCCCGATACCGGAACGTATCGGGGCGACCGAGGACGCTGCATCGCGGTGCGTGACGCCTGTCAGGCGTCATGTTCGACTTTCCGGACAGGCCCCTGGGGGCCGAAGAGCGTGCGGCGACCAGGCGTCCATTCTGTGCACGAAAGACGGGAAGTGTCAACCGTGACGGAACGCGTCCTCTGACAACGCGGCTAGGACGATGGACTGCCGGGAGAGGCGGAAGCCGCTCGAACCCGCACTGAGCCAGGGAAAGTAGACGCCGAGGGCGGTTGACTCCGTCGTCAGGACGTGTTTATGCTCGCTGTACATCCGGCAGCGCGAGACGCGTTCTGCTTCGGGAGAAGGCGGTCGCGGCTGTCGTAATGTCGGTGACCCGGCCAGCCAAGGAGAGCCACATGAGCTCGCAGCGACTGTTCATTCGCAACGGCTTCGTGGTCTCGATGGACCCCGACGTCGGCGAGATCCCGAACGGGGACGTGCTCGTCGAGGACGGGGTGATCGTCGAGATCGGGAGGAACCTCGAGGTGGGCGATGCCGAGGAGATCGACGCCGGCGGCATGATCGTCATGCCGGGATTCGTCGACACCCACAGGCACACGTGGCAGACGCCCGTTCGCGGGGTGCTCCCGTCCTGCACGCTCGACCACTACTTCGCGGTGATGCTCGGCTCGGTCGGCGGGCACTACCGGCCCGAGGACGTCCACATCGGCGACTACGCCGGCGCACTCGAGGCGCTCAACGCCGGGGTGACGACACTGCTCGACTGGTCGCACATCAGCAACACGCCCGACCACTCCGATGCGGCGATCCAGGGGCTCAAGGACGCCGGCATCCGCGCGGTCTACGCACACGGCATGCCGACCGGCGGCGAGTGGTGGTCGTTCAGCGAGCTCGAGCACCCCGAGGACATCCGCCGCATCCGCGACACGTACTTCTCCTCCGACGACGGGCTGCTCACGCTCGCGATGGCGGCGCGCCAGCCCGGCAACTCGAACTTCGACGTCGCGAAGCACGATTGGGCGCTCGCCCGCGAGCTCGGGATTCTGATCAGCGTGCACGTCGGGATGCGCCTCCACAACCTGCACTACAACCCCGTGAAGGACATGCACGACCTCGGGCTGATGGGTCCGGACGTCTGCTACATCCACATGACCGACCTGACCGATCAGGAGCTCGACTGGATCGCGGAGACAGGCGGGAAGGCGTCGATCGCGCCGTACGTCGAGATGCTGATGGGACACGGACCGCCCCCGACCGGCAAGCTGCTCGCGCGCGGCGTCCGCCCGTCGCTCAGCGTCGACGTGGTCTCGAGCGTCCCCGGCGAGATGTTCACGCAGATGCGGACGGCGCTCGCCTACGAACGGATCTGCTGCTTCACGGATACGCCGGACGATGCGTTCGCTCCGGCGCTTTCGCACCGGGATGTGCTCGAGTTCGCGACGATCGACGGAGCACGCGCGTGCGGGCTCGAGGACAGGACCGGCTCGCTCACACCGGGCAAGCAGGGCGACATCGTCCTCCTCCAGACCGAGGCGATCAACACCGTCCCGATGGTCGATCCTCTCGGCACGATCGTCGTGTTCTCGGACACGTCGAACGTCGACTCGGTGTTCGTCGCGGGTCGCGCAGTGAAGCGCGGCGGCCAACTCGTCGGTCACGACCTGAAGAGCGTCTTCGGCAAGCTCGACGAGTCGCGCAACTACATCCTGGGCGAAGGCGGTCTGCTCCCCGACTGGGCAGCCGAGTCGGCGACCCCCGCGTAGAAGACGTCGTTTCGACGGCCCGGTCCGCAGCTGCGGGCCGGGCCGTCTCCACGAGAAAGGAGAGCGCGATGGCCAACGGCAGCGTCGTCGTCGTCGGCGGCACGGTGGGACTCGGACGCGAGCTGGCGCAGGCCTACGCCGACGAGGGCCGCGACGTCGTCGTCACCGGCAGGGAACAGGGACGCGCGGAGTCGGCCGCCTCCGAGATCGGCGGGAGCGTCCGCGGCATCGGCTTCGACCTCGCCGAGCCTCACACGATCGCCTCGGCGCTCGCGGCCGTCGGCCCCGTCGACCACCTCGTGCTCGCCGCGATCGAGCGCGACGTCAACAAGGTGCAGGACTACGACATCGCGGGCGCGCTCAGGCTCGTCACGCTCAAGCTCGTCGGCTACACGGAGGTGATCCACACGCTGCTGCCGCGCCTCGGCGAGGCCTCGAGCGTGCTCGTGTTCGGCGGGCTCGCCCGCGATCGCCCCTATCCAGGGTCGACGACCGTCACGACCGTCAACGGCGGCGTCACGAGCATGGTGCGGACGCTCGTGATCGAGCTCGCTCCCCGGCGCGTGAACGCGATCCATCCCGCGATCGTCGGCGACAGCCCGCAGTGGGTCGACATGCCGGA
>DASSBV010000161.1:0-11474 GCA_035698545.1 Gaiella sp.
CACCACCTCGTCTGCGGCGAAGTCACGTAACGCGTCTTCAGCGGCAAGCAGCGGATCCGAGTCGCCGGCGGATGCCTCTGTCTCCTGGGAGGGCAGCGCGTCTGCGATTGAGGATGCTGCGTCGTCGGCTCGCTCTCGCGCATCGTCGTCTGCGTTCGTGAGCCACTGCAGGCGGGACTGGTGGACGGCGGGTACGACGACCCGCAACTCGTCAATGTCGTCGCCGAGCGCCGCGCGCAAGGCGGCGACAGGCCGTTCCGAAGAGCTGATTACGAGGACGTTTCGCATGATCGTGGCTTCACCCTCTCGTGCGGCGCGTGTCGCGGATGCTTGCCGAGGCTACGGTACGCCGTTTGAGGCGAGCTGGCGGTTGACACGCTGGGTCATGACACAAAGAATCGACCTTTCGCCACTCCGCGAGAGGAGGACGGCATGTCTTGGAGCATCGAGGGAACCTACTTCGAAACGTGCTCATGCGAGCTCATGTGCCCGTGCAACTTTTCCTTTGATCACGGCGCGACATACGACTACTGCCGCGTCACGCTGGTCTTCAACATCCGCGAGGGTGAGATCGAGGGGACGGACGTAGGCGGGCGCACGCTCGCCGTGATCGCGGACACGCCCAAGGTCATGACCGACGGCAACTGGCGTCTCGGCATGTTCGTCGACGACGGCACGTCGGACGAGCAGATGCAGAAGCTCACGGGGGTCTTCGGCGGCCAGATGGGAGGCCCCATGGCCGGTCTCGCACCACTCATCGGAGAGGTGCTCGGAGTCGAGCGCGCCCCCATCACGGTCGTTGAGGAAGGACTCAACCACAGCGTCCGCATCGGCGATGCGATCGACTTCGAGGTCGAGGACATCGTCCCGTTCGGTGTCGAGACCGGCGAACCTGCGAGGCTCACGGGAGTCTTTCATCCCGTCGGCTCCGAGTTGACCGCTGCCGAAGCGACGCGCTCGAAGATCAGCGCGTTTGGGATCGAATACGAAGGCAAGACGGGGCTCTCCTCCGCGTTCTCGTGGGCCGCTTGAGCAAGTGACCGCCACCGCGCACGAGAGCGCTCCGGATCGGGGCGGGCTCGCCCCGGCCTACGCGGCGGCGCGTACCCGGCTCGGACTTATTGCATTGCTCCTGACACTCGCCGCTGTCGGCTGGTGGTGGACGGCGCGCGAGATGCAGGAGATGGATGGCGGCCCGTGGACCGAGCTCGGAACAGTCGCTTGGTTCCTCGGCGTGTGGGTCGTGATGATGGCCGCGATGATGTTCCCCTCGGTCGCGCCAACCGTTGCTCTCTACTCGAAGCTGAAGCACACGCGAGCTCTCGGCGCCCCGCTTCTATTCGCTTCCGGGTACCTCCTCGTGTGGAGCGCCGTCGGGCTCCTGGCCTACGCGCTCGCGAGGATCGGGGGACAGCTCTTCGGTGACGTGCTCGCGTGGGACAGCGCGGGGCGTTGGGTCGCTGGCGCCACGCTCCTCGTTGCTGCGGCGTACGAGCTGACCCCCCTCAAGGACGCCTGCCTCGGAAAGTGTCGAACGCCGCTCGGTTTCCTTCTCGGCAGCTGGAGAGACGGGCTCTCGGGCGCCTTGCAGATGGGAGCACGGCACGGCGCCTGGTGCGTCGGTTGCTGCTGGGCATTGATGGCGTCGCTGTTTGCGCTCGGCGTGATGAGCGTCGTCTGGATGGCGCTCATCGCCGGTCTGATCGCTTTCGAAAAGCTGATCCCGTCTCGTCGCGTGGCAACGTACGGAACAGCAGCTGTACTCCTCGTTTTCGGGGTGCTCATGCTCGTGGCTCCGGATGGCATCCCGACGCTGACGATTCCCGGAGGCGGATCTATGTCGTCGATGAACGAAATGAGCCGCTGAGGCCGTCGCTTCCGAGCGCGGCACCTCGGTCGATCCGCGACGCGTTCAAGCGACATTCGCACACACTCGTGTAGGCGATCGTTCCGTCCCTTGGCGTCTTAGCCGTGCGGGCCCGAGACCAGCGGGTGCCGAATGGGGTCCCGTTCAAGGCCAGCGTTTGCCGCGGTGGCCATACCCCAGTCGTAAGCCTGCCTCGCTCAGGAGCCATTCCCGAACACTGGCCCAGCCGGAAGTGCGTTGGCCTGCGCCGTCATCAGCGGCTTCAGCGCGTGGAGAGAGTTTCGATCTGGCGCGTGTCGTAGCGTTTCCGCAGGTCGGCGATTGCGTCCGAGTCGGGCGTGCCGTCAACCGCGAGGATCTCGGCGAGCTCGTCGAAGTAGCGGTCATGGCCCGGAGGCGACAACGTCAGCAGGAAGCTTGCTTCGCCCGCGCTTCGGTTGGCGAAGGCGTGCTGAACGTGTGGCGGCACGAAGACGGTCGCCCCGGCTCCTGCTGTGAACGTCTCGTCGTCGACGCGGAATTCAAGCTCGCCGCTGAGGACAAACCAGGTCTCCTCGAGCCGCTCGTGGACGTGTAGTCCGGTGTCGAAACCGGGAAGCGCATTCCATTCGGTAAGGCTCGCGCCCGTCGCGCCGTCGCTCTCGACTTTGAACACGACACGCGTGCCGCGCAGCGAGACCGACCGCCCCTGCCCCGCTTCCAGTTTGCCCTGACCCGCCATTACATCCTCCTCCGATCAGTTCGCCAGTTGGTGACTAGTAATCACGTATCGAGGCGGAGGTCAATTTTCGCCAACACCTGGCGCGACGCCGAACGCTGGCCCACGCGAACGAGACGTCCCAGGCGCAAACGGACAACGTTTCTAGCCCGGCCGGTGGCAAACGGCCTCGATGTTGTTGCCGTCGGGATCGAGGACGTAGCCGCCGTAGTAGTCGGGGTGGTACCACCGCAGGCCGGGGGCGCCGTTGTCGATCCCCCCTGCCTCGAGGGCTGCGGCGTGAAAGGCGTCCACGTGCGCGCGGCTCTCCGCACTGAGCGCGATATGAAGCCGCCCGCGCACCGGCTCCCCGTCGGCCTCGATGAAGAACGACGGTCTTCCTCCGTCCTTGCCGAACGCGGCGGAGGCCTCGGAGAACTCCATGAGGAGCCTGAGTCCGAGCGGCGCGAGCGCCTCTTTGTAGAACGCCTTGCTTCGCTCGTAGTCGGCCACAGCGAACCCGATGTGATCGAGCATCGTCATCCCCTCTCCACTAGCGATCTCGCACTCGCTGCACCATCATCCCGGTCCCGCCGTCGAGCAGCCAGCCGACGACGAGTCGATCGCCGCCGCCGACACGCTCCTTCTCGCCGTCCAGAACCAGCTCGGCGTCGACTACAGCGCGCACGGCTTTGCCCAGGTCTCAGTCCTAGGGTGTCAGCAGTTTCCAGTGCCCCTCGGATACGACGTCGACGGTCCCGTCGACCACTTTGATGGCAGTCTCGTCGTTGATCGCGTACGCCGGACCCGACAAGCCACCCGCCCAGCGTTCCGCATTGGCCATCGTGTTCGACGGCAGGTCCTCGTTATCCAGGTGCGGGAAGATCGAGAAGTCGACGATTCCGAGCGCTTCGTCGCCGCCGGTGGGCGGCTTCCAGCCGACGAAGTCGCCCCCGATCTTGGGGGTCATCACCATGCTCCCGGCGCTCAGCCCCACCCAGACCGTCTCGTCCAGCGACGGCAGGAGGTCTGCCAG
The DNA here is from genome assembly GCA_035698545.1 of Gaiella sp. Lineage (GTDB taxonomy): Bacteria > Actinomycetota > Thermoleophilia > Gaiellales > Gaiellaceae > Gaiella. Next base: position 3,601 of record DASSBV010000161.1, read on the forward strand.
CCCGGACTGCCGCATCCAGTGGCACAGGTACAAGGCATCGCCGCCTGAGGCCAGCAGGACGTCGGTCTCCTGGACCAGGGGAACCCAGCGTTCTTCGTCGATGCTGGGTAGCGCGGTCAGCTCCAGCACTCCCACGGACTTCCAGCCCAGCTCGCACATCGGGCAGCTGGGTTCTTGTCCACTGATGAACTGCCACGCCTTCTCGCCGGGACCGACCCAGGGGTGCCCGTACATCGCGGTGGGGATGCAGAGGGCGCTGGACTCGCTGATCGGTTTGCCGAGCAGGTCGACCAGCGCCTCGCGGATGCTCGTGTTCTTGATGCCAGCGGACGTGAGGAGAAGCCTCATGCTGCCTCCCGGGTTGCCGGTAGATGTCGTTCTGCGATAGACCGCTCCGCGGCCCGTAACTCATCGGTGCGTCGTCGGCCGAGCGCCAAGATGCGTAGTTTGCGATCTGCTGGTGCCGAACGGGCACGAAAGGAGAACGCCCATGTCCTTCGTCTCACGCGGTTTCCGGGGTCGCCGTCGCGAGGACGCGGATCCATCGCGTGTCCCTCCCGGGCAGTACGTCACGGGCGATTTCCCCGTCCTCTCCGCAGGGCCGACACCCCACACGCCGCTCGACGAGTGGACCTTCTCGATCGGCGGCGAGGTGGACGAGCCGCGCCGTTGGACGTGGGAGGAGTTCCGCGCCCTACCGGCTGAAGAGGTCACCGTCGACATCCATTGCGTGACCAAGTGGTCGAAGCTGGACACCACGTGGACGGGCGTCTCCGTCGACACGCTGCTCGACGGAGTCGAGACCTCGGCCGAGCACGTCGTCCAGTTCTCGGACGGCGGCTACACCACCAACCTGCCGCTCGAAGACGTCACGGGCGGCAGGGCCTGGATCGTGTTCGGCTTCGATGGTGAGCCACTCGAACCCGAGCACGGTGGCCCCGCGCGCATGCTCGTCCCGCACCTCTACTTCTGGAAGAGCGCGAAGTGGGTGCGCGGGCTCCGTCTGGCGGGGACGGACGAGCCCGGCTTCTGGGAGGTGAACGGCTACCACAACTACGGCGATCCGTGGCGGGAACAGCGGTACTGGGGCGACTGACCTGGCGTGTCGCCAAGGTCGTCGACGTCGTCACTGAGACGCCTCGCGTGAAGACGCTCGTCTTCGACGTCGCCGGTTGGCCAGGGCATCGCGCCGGGCAGCACGTGGACATTCGCCTGACCGCCGAGGACGGCTACCAGGCGCAACGCAGCTACTCGATCGCCTCCGCGCGCGATGGCACCCGTGTGGAGCTCACCGTCGAGCGCATCGACGACGGCGAGGTCTCCCCGTACCTGACGGACGAGCTCGAGTCAGGCGACCAGATCGAGCTCCGCGGCCCCGTCGGCGGATACTTCGTCTGGGAGCCGGCGCAGGGCGGCCCATTGCTCCTCGTCGCCGGCGGCTCGGGCGTTGCGCCGCTGATGGCGATGATCCGCGCTCGGGATGCGGCCGGGAGCGAAGCCGAGACGCGGCTCCTCCTGTCCTCACGCGGATGGGGCGACGTCATCTACCGAGCCGAGCTCGAGCGGCGCGGCGGCGACCGCGGCCTGTCGGTCTTCCACACGCTGACGCGCTCGCAGCCGCCCGGGTGGACGGGGTACGCGCGCCGCGTCGACGCCCAGATGCTGGCCGAGATCGGTCCGGACCCGAGCGAGCGGCCCCAGGTCTACGTCTGCGGGCCGACGCCGTTCGTCGAGACCGTGGCCGAGGCGCTCGTCGGGCTCGGGCACGACCCGCATGCGATCAAGACGGAACGCTTCGGACCGACGGGAGGCTGAGATGGAAGCGCTGATGCTGGATGGAAATGCCGTCGCCGGGCTGCTTCAGGAGGTGTTCGCGGTCGAGATGACGACCGCGATCGCGACGTGTGGCGCGTGCGGCGCCGCGGACGCGGTCGGAGCGACCCGAGTCTTTCGCGGTGCCGGCATCGTGATGCGCTGCCGGCATTGCGACAACGCCCTCATGACGATCGTCAAGGACGAGGCGCGTGTGTGGATCGGCGTCGCCGGAGTCCGCACCGTGCAGGTCACCGCCTAGCCTACCCTTCCCGCGATCCGAATATCATCGCTTCGTGACCAGCGAGGATTGGCGCGTCGAAGTCGAGCTGAACGACGAGCAGCACGGCTATTCGCTGGGTGAACGGCTGCGAGCGCTCGACCTCGACGACGAGGCGAGAAAGCGTCTCGGACGGCAGGTGATCGTCACCCGGGATGGCTCGAACCTGTTCCTCTACACGACAACGCAGGACGAGGCGGACGAGGCGGCCCGAGTCGTCGAGGAGCTGACGAGGGCCGAGAGGCTCACCGCGCAGATTCGCACGACGCGCTGGCATCCGGTGGAAGCAGCATGGAAGGACGCCTCCATCCCTCTGCCACGCACCGAGTCGGAGCAGGATTTCGAGCGCCGGCGGCACGAGGAGCGGGAGCGCCGTGAGGTCGAGGCCGGAGCTGACTACGACTGGCACGTTCACGTGCGGGCGCGCGATCGCGCGGAGGCCGCGACGCTCGAGCAGCGCCTGCTCGGCGAGACGCTCCCTGTCAGGCGGCGCTGGCGGTTCGTGACGATCGGCGCCCTCACCGAGGACCAAGCCCGTGAGCTCGCGTCCGGGATCCGCGAAGAGCTCCCCGAGGCCGAGATTCAGATCCAGCCCACACTCGATCTGCCGCCGCCGTCCTTCGTGCTCGTCCGCTCCTGGCTCTAGCTGTTCTGCCTCGGGACGTTGTGGACACGGCTGATCGGTGCTCGGCCGCCGAGCGAGCTGTGTGGTCTGCGCTTGTTGTAGTAGCGGAGCCAGTGTGTCAGGGCCTGTGCGCGATGATCGCTTGAGCGGTAGGTCTGGCCGAGTCCCCACTCGCGTTTGAGTGTTTGCTGGTAGCGCTCGACCTTCCCGTTTGTCTGCGGCCGGCGTGGCCGGATGAAGCGGTGTCGGATCCCGTGGCGCTCGAGGAGTTCGTGGAGGGAGCGATTCTTGCGGTAGCTGAAGGCGTTGTCGGAGAGCAGCCGCTTCGGCGTGATCCCAAGCTCGGCGAAGTGTGCGAGCCCGCGTTCGACGAAGGCTGTGACGGTCGGGGCCCGCTCGTCGGGGTGGAGCTCGCTGTAGGCGTAGCGGGAGTGGTCGTCGACGAGCGAGTGCACAAACTCGTAGCCGACCCGCATTCGCTTCTCCGCGCCGCTCACGTGCCGGTTGCCGGTGACCGCGTGCCCGGGCCTGGTGAAGCGGGCAAAGCGCTTGCTGTCGATGTGGAGCATGTCGCCGGGGCAGGGCCACTCATAGCGGCGTGGCAGCTCGCGCGGCCCGCGGGGCTGCCGTGAGATCCCGGCCCGCCTGAGCGTGCGCCAGACGGTCGCGTGCGAGTAGCCGGTCTCGCCGGCGATCAACCTTGGCCCCCAGCCCGAGCGGTCTCTGGCCGCGCAGATCAGCTTCTGCTCTGCGCTCGACAGAAGCCGCGGGCAGTGATGGGGGCGCGAGGAACGATCCTCAAGACAGGCAAGCGAGGAGCGCTGCTCGGGCGACGCCGCCAACCAGCGCCGCCACCACTTGCAGGCCGTCGTCGGTGAGACACCCCGACGCCTGGCCGCCTCCCGGCAGGAGCAACCAGCCTCCACGTCGGCGACCAGCGTCCGCCGGCCAGCGAGTCCGAGACGAGCGTTACGGTGAAACCCCATCCGGGTCCCTCCTTCGACTGTGAGCCATCGCAGACCCACAGCCTCGAAGGAGGCCCGGATGACCTACTCAGCCGTCCACAACCTGTCGAGGCACGTCATCTAGCTCGTTCGACGGGCTGATCGAGCGCAGGCTCCTCCAGCTCAGAACCTGAGATCACACAAACTTGTGTGATTGAGCGGATCATGGAGCCGACTGACCCCGGGCGACGAGGTTCGTCGCCGAGGGAGAAAAGGAGAGAGCCGCGTCTCCGCGGCTCTCTCCCTGCGCCTCGACGCGGCTGGTGGCTTAGCTGCAGCCGGTGTTGGTGCCGCAGTCGCGGCAGGTGTAGCACGACCCGGTTCTGACCATGCGGCCGCCGCAGCGGGCGCACTCGACCGCGTCCTCCCACTGGTTGAAGAGCGCCGTCTGGCCGGGAGGAGCCGACTCGACCGTCGCAGCGGCGGCTCCTGCGCCCGGGCTCTCGGCGTACGCCGCCGCGAGGCGCGCCTTCACCTCGGGCGTCAGGATCCCCGCTTCCTCCTGCTGGTCGGCCGTGAGGAACTTCTTGCCCATCCAGCGGAAGATGTAGTCGACGATCGACTTCGCGGCGCGGATGTCCGGGTCGTTCGTGATCCCGCTCGGCTCGAAGCGCATGTGGCTGAACTTCGAGACGTACACCTCGAGCGGCACGCCGTACTGGAGGCCGAGCGAGACCGAGATCATGAACGAGTTCATCAGGCCGGCGAGCGTCGTGCCCTCCTTCGCGATGTCCACGAAGATGTCGCCGGGCGTCCCGTCCTCGAACAGGCCGACGTGGATGTAGCCCTCGTACTCTCCGACCTTGAACTTGCGGCCGACCTCGGTGCGGTCGTCCGGCAGGCGGCGGCGCTGCGGGTGGGCGACGACGCCCGTCGCGCCCATCGGCAGCACGATCGCAGGCTGATCCTTGGACGACGAGAGCGGCTGCGCGACCTTGCAGTTGTCGCGGTAGATCGCGATCGCCTTGACGCCGAGCTGCCAGGACTCGACGAACAGCTGGGCGATCTCGTCGATCGTCGTCTGCTCGGGCAGGTTCACCGTCTTCGAGATCGCGCCCGAGATGAACGGCTGCACGGCGCCCATCATCTTCACGTGCCCCATGTAGTGGATCGCGCGCTCGCCGATCGCGCAGTCGAACACGGGGTAGTGCTCGGTCTTGAGGTGCGGCGCGCCGACGACGCCGCCGCGCTCGTCGATGAACGCGACGATCTCCTCGACCTCGCGCGGCGCGTAGCCGAGCTCCGAGAGGGCCATCGGCACCGTCTTGTTGACGATCGTGATCTCGCCGCCGCCGACGAGCTTCTTCGACTTCACGAGCGAGAAGTCGGGCTCGACGCCGGTCGTGTCGCAATCCATCATGAAGCTGATCGTGTTGTGGCTGACGAACCCGTTGGCTACGTAGGTGACGTTGTCAGGTACCGACAGGTCGAACGTCGGTTCGTCTTCGAGCGTCTCCACCGACGCGACCGTGTCGTAATAGAAGCCGAGCAGGTGCTCGAGCTCGGTGCTCTCCGCACGCTCCAGCAACGCCGTGGCGGAGCGGCGAGAGACGTCGCCGCGGCGGGCGAGCGCCATCAGCATCGTCTTGCGGAGCGCGTCGTTTTCGGGCGCGAGCTCATCGAGGAGCGCGCGGCTCAGCGGGACGTGATCGTGGCGTGCGGCCTGCCGGTGGTCGCCGGTCTGGAGCCGTGAGGTCTTGCGCTCGGAGACGAAGCCGATCTCGTCGAGCCAGCGATCGGCCGAGGAGACGTTGAGCAGTCGCAGGACGAACCGCTCGTGCGCACCCCAGTTCGAGCTCGCGTCGTCGACCTTGCGGGTCGTGACGAAGCCGAGCGCGAGGAGCAGGCTCTGCACGTCGCGGCTGAAGCTCTCTGTGACCGTGCTCCAGGAGACGTAGCCGTTGTTCGTCGTCCCGTCGGCCTCGAACAGGCCCCGGACGAACGCCGCGTACACCTCGGCGTCGCTCGCATGCAGGATCGCGTCGGGAATGTGGGCGACCCAGCCCTTCCCGCGATGGTCGGCGGCGGGCGGCAGCTTCGCGAAGCCACACGCCTCCCACCAGAGCGTCAGCGGGACGGAGTGGAGCGACACCTCGGTGTAGCCGCCCTTCTCGGCGACGTGTGCGTCGAGCGAGAAGAGCGCACGGCCGAGGTCGACGAGGTGCGCCACCACGTCGTTGTCCTCGGCGGCGACGCAGAACCGCAGGCCCTTGGCATGGAGCGACCCGTCGCCCATGAAGTAGCCGACGAGTTCCGCCAGCTCGGGGGTGACCGACTCGGGAACGCAGGTTCGCTGGTCCGCAGTCCAGTAGAGCTCGCCGAGCGGCGGGAGCTGCACGCTCTGCGGCGCGCCGACGAGCCCGTTGAGCTGGAGCGGGACGCGATCGCCCTCGCGGATCTCGGCGAACCGGCGCCACACCCATTCGCCGTCGGCGTCCACCACCTTGATCCGGTGCGTCGGCGTGCCCTGGATCCGGTAGCCCCGACCGGTCTCGATCGAGACGACTCGCTCGAAGCCGTTGACGTAGAACTTCGTCGCCTGGCGTGGGCCCTCGTCCGTCGAGACCTCGATGTCGAGGTCCTGCCACTTCTCTCCGACCGTGTCGCCCAGGCTCCGGAGGCGCACGAGCCCGCGGCTCGTGGAGACGAGGCTGTCGCCGACAAGGCAGCCGGTCGGCGCGAGCACGGTCGACTGCGCGTTGCGGAAGCCGTGCACCTCGCCGATCTCGAGCGCCTCGTCCCAGGCGCGGCGGGCGCCGTCGAGCAGGTCGTCCGGCACCGAGCCGGAGTGGTTGATGTTGCCGACCGCGGCGCGGTGCTTCGCGATCACGCCGACCATCGGCGCGCGGTTCTCCTGGTAGCCCGCGTGCGGCCCCATCCGCTTCGCGACCTCGGCGGACTTGCGGTACGCCCGCCCGGTCATCAGCGCGGTGATCGCGGCTGCGTAAGCGCGGCCCTCGTCGGAGTCGTAGGGCAGCCCGCGCGCCATCAGGAGAGCGCCGAGGTTCGCGTAGCCGAGGCCGAGCTGGCGGAACTTCTTCGCATTGCGCCCGATCTCGGGCGTCGGGTAGGACGAGTAGCCGACGAGGATCTCCTGCGCGAGGAACATCACGTCGACGGCGTGCTCGAACATCTCGACGTCGAACTCGCCGTCCTCGCGGCGGAACTTCATGAGGTTGAGCGACGCGAGGTTGCACGCCGAGTCGTCGATGTGCATGTACTCCGAGCACGGGTTCGACGCGTTGATCCGGCCGGTGTTCGGCGAGGTGTGCCACGCGTTGATCGTCGTGTCGTACTGGACGCCCGGGTCGGCGCACTCCCACGCCGCCGCGGCGATGTCGCGCAGCAGGCCGCGCGCGTCGACCGACTCGACGACGGTGCCGTCGGTGCGCGCCGTGAGCGCCCACTCCTTGCCCTCGGTGACCGCCTCCATGAACGCGTCCGTGACGCGCACCGAGTTGTTCGCGTTCTGGTACTGGATCGACGCCCAGTCGGCCGAGTCGAGCGACATGTCGTAGCCCGCCTGCTCCAGCACGCGTGCCTTCCGCTCCTCGCGCGCCTTGCACCAGATGAACTCGTCGACGTCCGGGTGGTCGATGTCGAGCACGACCATCTTCGCCGCGCGGCGCGTCTTCCCGCCGGACTTGATCGTCCCAGCCGACGCGTCGGCGCCGCGCATGAACGACACCGGCCCTGACGCGTAGCCGCCCTTCGAGAGCTGCTCCTTCGAGGAGCGCAGCCGCGAGAGGTTGAGGCCCGAGCCCGACCCGCCGCGGAAGATGATCCCCTCGCGCCGGATCCAGTCGAGGATCGACTCCATCGAGTCGTCGATCGAGAGGATGAAGCACGCGGAGCACTGGGGCGTCTCCTCGAACCCGACGTTGAACCAGACCGGGGAGTTGAACGACGCGTACTGGTTGACGAGGATCGCCGTCAGCTCGGCGTGGAACGTCTCCGCCTCCTCGTCCGACGCGAAGTAGCCGCCCTGCTTGCCCCACGTCGTGGCCGTGTCCGCGACCCGGCCGACCATCTGCCTGACGCTCCGCTCGCGCTCGGGCGACGCCATGCGCCCGCGGAAGTACTTCTGCGCGACGATGTTCGTCGCGGTCTGCGACCAGAACTTCGGGAACTCGACGTCACGCTGCTCGAACGC
>DASSBV010000162.1:0-2764 GCA_035698545.1 Gaiella sp.
AGCCGGATCAGCGCGCGCAGCCGCTCGGCCCGCCGGCCGCGGAGAGGGTAGGCCGCCGAGAGCCTCTCGGCGAGCCCGGCCAGCATGCGATCGGCGTTCTGCTCGAGGAACCGGTCGAGCTCCGGCACGGAGGCACGATCGCTCAGGAGCTTGCCGTACATCGGCTCGGTCTCGCGGTACCAGGCGTAGAGCAGGGCGAGGACGCCCTGGACGCGTTCGTCCGGGTCCCCGAGGTCGAGGACGCTCTCGAAATCCGGCGTCGGGTGGAGGCGCTCGTAGTGGGCGGCGCAGGCGGGCAGGAGCTCGCTCAGGTCGGCGAAGTGGTTGTAGACGGTCAGGCGCGTCACTCCGGCGCGGCGGGCGATCTCGGCCACTGTGGTGTGGGCAACGCCCCTCTCCTCGTGCAGCTCGGCGGTGGCCGCCGTGATCCGCTCGCGGGTCTCGCGCTGGCTGTCGGCACGGGCCTTCAGCTCGTATTTCCTCATTCGGGTTGACATGGTGTTCATTCATGTTAGCATCTCCCAATCAGTAGACGCTATGTTCATCGAAAGGGAGACCGAGATGCTGACTGCCACCACCTTCCAGACGCTGTCCCGTCAGACGCGCGGACGAGTCGTGACCGCGTCGGATCCCGACTGGGACGCGACGCGCCAGGTGTTCAACCTCGCCACGGACCTCCGACCCGCCGCCGTGGCGCTTCCCCTCGACGCGAACGACGTGATCGCCGCCGTCGACCACGCGCGCGCCAGCGGCCTTCGGGTGGCGCCGCAGGCGACCGGCCACAACGCCGACGCGCACGGGACGCTCGAGGACACGCTCCTCGTCGACGTCCGCGAGCTTCAGGAGGTCTCCATCGACGCCGGCGCGCGGCGCGTGCGGGTCGGCGCCGGCGTGAAGTGGGAGCGCGTCTCGCCGAAGCTCTCCGAGCACGGGCTCGCCGGGCTCCACGGGTCGTCCCCCGATGTCGGGGTGGCCGGCTATTCGCTGGGCGGCGGCATGGGCTGGCTCGCCCGCATGCACGGCCTCCAGGCGAACAGCGTCACGGCGATCGAACTGGTGACCGCCGACGGGCGGCTCGCACGCGTCGACGCGGAGCACGAGCCGGATCTCTTCTGGGCTCTCCGCGGCGGCAACGGCAACTTCGGCGTCGTTACGGCGATCGAGTTCGCCGTCTACCCGGTCGAGGAGCTGTACGCCGGCGTGATGTTCTTCCCATTCGAGCGTGCGGCCGAGGTTCTCCACGCCTGGACCGAGCTCGTCCCGACGTTGCCGGACGAGATGATGTCCTGGGCGTCGCTCCTCCAGTTCCCCGACGCGCCCTTCGTGCCCGAGCCCGTGCGCGGCGGGTCCTTCACGGTCGTCTACGGCGCCTTCCTCGGGAGCGAGGCGGAAGGCAGGACGCTCCTCCGTCCCGTGCGCGAGCTCGGCCCGGGGATGGACACCTTCGCGATGGTCCCGCCGGCCGCGCTCGGCGACATGGCGATGGACCCGCCCGATCCGCTGCCCTTCCGAATCACGGCCGCGCTGCTCGACGACCTGCCTCGCGACGGCGTGGACGAGCTTGTAGCCGCCGTCGGCCCGGAGTCGGGATCGCCACTAGCGATGGTCGAGCTCCGTCAGCTCGGCGGCGCCCTCGCGCGGTACAGCGCAGGAGCCGGGGCGCGCGCGACTCTCCCGGGCGCGCTCAGCCTGGTCGCGCTCGGGGTGCCCCAGGACGAGGCGTCGGACAACGCAGTGAGGACGTACCTCGGGTCGCTCGACCGGGCCGTCCTCCCCTACAACGTCGGCGACTACGCGAACTTCGTCATGGAGCCGACCGACGCGAGCCGCTTCTTCGACGCCGACACCTGGGCCCGCCTGCGAGAGGTGAAGGCGATATACGACCCGACCGACCTGTTCAAGGGGAACCACCACATCCCGCCCGCCGACTGAGCCACAGCGAGCTCGCCGGCCCCTCCTCCGGTGCGCGCGGGAGGGGCCGGCAACGTCATGGCGAGGTTTGGATTCCCGGCGGCTGCCCAATGACCTCCGCTGCGTACCCATTGCCGCCAACAGGGAGGAGCTGCGGATGCCGGAGCTTTTGATCGACTTCATCACCTCGCTCGACGGATACGGAGCAGCCGAGGGCTGGCCCGGCTTCTGGGGCGTCGAGGCACCCGAGTACCTCGCCTGGCTGGAAGACCAGCCGGAGACGGACTACACGATCCTCATGGGCGCAAACACCTACCGGCTGATGCACGGGTTCGTGACCGACGGCGAGCCGGGAACGGAGGCCCTCTCGGGCTTCCCGAAGATCGTCTTCTCGAGCACTTTGACCGAGCCGCTGGAGTGGGAGAACACGCGGCTCGTCAGCACGGATGCCGTGGCAGCCGTGCGCGAGCTGAAGAGCACGGGCGGCGAGTCGATGCGCACGCTCGGCAGCCTCGCGTTGTGCCGCTCGCTCCTCGAGGCGGGTCTCGTCGACCGCTACCGCGTCGTCGTCTTCCCCGTGATCACCGGCAGCACCGGCCGCGACCGGATCTACGACGGGTACCCCGACGTCTCCCTCGAGATGATCCAGAGCCGCACGTTCGACGGCCGGCTCCAGCTGGTCGAATACGTGCCCACGGTTCTCGACGGGCCGCCCGGAACCGGCAAGGACGACGCCTAGAGCGAGTCTTCCGCGTCACGGCGGATCGGGCCTCATGCTGACCGATGCCCTGGTCAACTCGCGACGGCGCAGATTGCGACGCAGGGCACCTCGTAGCCGCTTGCTCCCCTGAAG
>DASSBV010000163.1:0-6792 GCA_035698545.1 Gaiella sp.
GAGCTGGTGCTGGCGCCGATCACCGCTGCGGGCTTCCCGCGGGCGGGGTTGTCGGCGAGGGGACGGGACACCCAGTCGATCGCGTTCTTCAGCTGGCCGGGAATCGAGCCGTTGAACTCCGGCGTCGCGACGAGGATCGCGTCCGACTCGGCCACCGCCTCCTTGAGGCGCTCCACCTCGTCGGGGGCGAGGTCGACAAGGTCGTGGTCGAAGGGCGGGATCGTGGCAAGGTCCTCGTAGAGGTCGAGCTCGACGCCGTCGGGCAGCGCCTCCGCGGCGAGGCGGAGGAGCTGCGTGTTGAGGGAGCCGGCCCTGAGGCTGCCGGAGATGCCGAGGATCCGCATCGTCACGCCTCCGCGGGCACCAGGAGGAGCGAGGCGGAGAGCTCCACCTCGTCGGCGAGCATCGAGCCGCCGTCCGGCAGCGGCGCGTTCCAGGTCAGGCCGAGCGACGTGCGGTCGACCGTGCCCGCGAGCGTCAGGCCGCGCTTCGTGTTGCCATACGGGTCGGTGACAGGCTCGGTGAGTGTGCCTGTGAGGGTGACAGGCGTGCTGTTGCCCTTCACCACGAGCTTGCCCTCGACCTCGACCGCGCCCTTGGCGGAAACCGCCAGCGGGCCGGCCTCGAAGCGGAGCTCCGGGTGGTTCGCCGAGTCGAAGAAGTCGGGCGACGCGAGATGCTCCGAGAGCTGCTCGTTGTCGACGTCGATGCTGGTCGCCTGGGCGGTGCCACGCAGACCCTCTGCGTCGAGCGTCGCGGCGAACCCGCGGAACGCGCCCTCGAACGGCGCGATCCCCATGTACACGACCTGGAACGCGACGGTCGAGTGCGTCGGGTCGCTCTGCCAGGCGCCGACCACGGTCGTGGTGCGATCAAGTGTGGTGTTCATCGATTGCCTCCTCTACTTGTTTTAGCAACAATTGCTAAGACAAGTAACGGAGTCTCGGGCGCGGGTATTCCCCAGGCTCGAGGAAGCCTCAGCCGTGCGAGTCGACGAGGAAGAGAGGAGCGATCGGGGCGGCGCCGCAGTTCCGCCCCGACCGTCCCCGTCGGATTCTGCACCTATTCGACGCCAAAGGGCAAGAGGGGTCCCGTTTTCTCTCAGCGAGTCTGTGGGAACCCGAGATCGACCTTGCTCGTCGCCGGGTCCGGCCAGCGCGAGGTGACCACCTTGCCACGCGTGTAGAAGTGGATCGACTCCGGGCCGTACGCATGCGAGTCCCCGAACAGCGAAGCCTTCCACCCGCCGAACGAGTAGTACGCGACGGGAACCGGGATCGGCACGTTGATCCCGACCATGCCGGCCTCGACGTCGAACTGGAACTGCCGTGCCGCCCCGCCGTCACGGGTGAACAGCGCGACGCCGTTGCCGTACGGGTTGTCATTCACGAGCGAGACCGCCTCGTCGTACGTCTTCGCGCGGACGACCGAGAGAACGGGCCCGAAGATCTCGTCCTTGTACGCGTCCATCTCCGTCGTCACGTCGTCGAGCAGCGACACGCCGAGGAAGAAGCCATCCCCGTCCGGCGCCGTCTCGCGACCGTCGGTGACGATCGTCGCGCCCTGACCCGCTCCCGACTCGATGTACGACGCGACCTTGTCGCGATGCTCCCGCGTGACGAGCGGGCCCATCTCGGAGCCCGACTCCATGCCGTCGCCGACCTTGACGTTCGGGAGGCGCTGCTTGATCGCGTCGACGAGCGGGTCGGCGACATCGCCGACCGCGACGAGCACCGAGACGGCCATGCACCGCTCGCCGGCCGAGCCGTAACCCGCCGAGACAGCGGCGTCCGCCGCCATCTCGATGTCAGCGTCCGGCAGGACGATCATGTGGTTCTTCGCCCCACCCAGCGCCTGCACGCGCTTGCCGTGCTTCGTCCCCGTCTCGTAGATGTACCGAGCGATCGGCGTCGAGCCGACAAACGAGACGGCCCCGATCTCGGGATGCTCGAGGATCGCGTCGACCGCGACCTTGTCGCCCTGCACGACGTTGAAGACGCCGTCCGGCAGCCCGGCCTCCTTGAGCAGCTCCGCGGTGAGGAGCGACGCCGATGGGTCCTTCTCGGATGGCTTCAGGATGAAGCAGTTCCCGGATGCGATCGCCGGAGCCCACATCCACATCGGGACCATCGCCGGGAAGTTGAACGGCGTGATGCCGGCGACGACGCCGACGGGCTGGCGGATCGAGTAAACGTCGACCCCCGTCGACGCCTGTTCCGTGAACTCGCCCTTGATCAGCGTCGGGATGCCGCACGCGAACTCGATCACCTCGAGCCCGCGGGCCACCTCTCCCATCGCGTCCGTGAGCACCTTGCCGTGCTCCGCCGTGAGGAGCTTCGCGAGATCCTCGCGGTGCGCGTGGAAGATCTCGCGGATCGCGAAGAAAAGGTCTGCCCGCTTCGCGAGTGACGTCGTCCGCCAACCGGGGAGCGCGCGCTTCGCGCTCTGCACGGCCGCGTCGACCTCCTCGACCGACGCGAGGTCGACCGCGCCGCTCTGGACCCCGCGCGCCGGGTTGTACACCGGGCCGCTCCTGCCCGACGTCCCGTCGACGCGCGCGCCGTCGATCCAATGGGGAATCCTCGTTACCGTCTCGTCGCGCCCCGCGGTGGGCGCTTCGGCAAGCTCCGTCATCGCCAAGCCTCCTCGAAAGTGTTCCTCCGAGGGTATCGCGGCCCGCTTCCTGCGCGTTGGCGTGATGCGGTGTCAGACACCGATCTCTGTCAAGACGTCCGTTCCGGACGGTCGGATCACGCCTGCGTCAGACTTCTCGGGCCGCGTTCGCCAGCTCCTCGGCCTTCAATCGCGCCTGTGGAGCGATCGGCACGAAGTTGGCACCGCTTCCCCTTGACAGAAAACGGTGTCTGACACCGTTCTGGCTACTCGCGCCGAGAACGCCCCGCGAAGCCGCTAGATCTGGACGTTGCTCGTGTCGCAGTCGCTCGGGTTGCCCGAGTCGTACCCGGTGCGGAACCACTGAACGCGCAGCTCGGACGACCCGTGTGTCCACTGCTCACGGCTCCGCGCGCCGAGCCGGTCGTCGCCGACCGCCGCCGCAGCCTTGAGGCCCTCGTCGATGTCCCCCGGATCGAGCAGCCCGCGCTCGGCCGTGGACTTCCCCCACACACCTGCGAAGCAGTCGGCCTGCAGCTCGAGCTGGACTGAGTACATGTTCGCGTTGCCCGGATCCTCCTGCTGCTTCTGCCGGATCGCGTCCTCGATCCCGAGCTCGCTCTGGACGTGGTGCCCGATCTCGTGGGCGATCACGTAGGCCGCGGCGAAGTCGCCCGGGGCGCCGAAGCGCCGTGAGAGCTCCTGGAAGAACGAGAGGTCGAGATAGACCTTGTGGTCGGTCGGGCAGTAGAACGGCCCGGTTTGCGCGGAGGCGGGCCCACAACCCGACATCGTCCCCGACGTGAAGGTCACCACCGGCGCGCGTGTGTAGGTCTTCCCCGCCTGGTGGAAGACCTGCGTCCACATGTCCTGCGTGTCTTGCGAGACGAACTTCGCGAACTCGAACGCGTTGTCCTTCGCGGTGTCTCCGGACGAACCTGCGTCCGATGTCTGGGGCACGGGCTCGTCCACACCGCCGGTGTCGAGAGGCCCGGTGCTTCCGCCGCCGCCCGTGATGTTGCTGCCGAAGACGAGCGCGAGCACCACGATCAGGATCAGCCCGCCGATACCTCCTCCGGCCTTCCCGATCGGAATCGGAAGGCCGCCGCCCAGCGGGCCGCTCTGCCCCCGGCGGTCCTCCATGTCGCCCTGACCCTGGACGCGCTTCCAGCGCACGGCGGAAGCCTACCCCGCCGGGTCGAGCGACCTAGGGTGGCGGTCTATGCCGTGAGACCGGCCTCGGCCAGCGGCCGTCGTGCCCAGGCGAGCTCGTCGGCGTACCAGCCCTGCAGCGGCTGGAGCGTCACGCCCCCGCTCGACGAGTGCACGAACCACCCGTTCCCCACGTAGATCCCGGAATGGCCGATCTCGGTGGGTTTCGACTGCGTCCCGCGCGTGCCGAAGAAGAGAACGTCGGCGGGCTGCAGTAGGCCGGGAGCGATGCGTTGCGCCTTCGTCACCTCACCGCTCATCGCGTAGGTCGTCCGCCCCTTCAGCACGTCCGCAAGCGAGGGCGCCCCGTCGAACGGCTGCAGCTTGAAGACCCGCCATACGAACCCGGAGCAATCGAACCCCCCCGGTACCGCAAGCTGGTTGTCGGGCGCACCGGTGCTCCAGATCAGCTGTGGCTTCTCGGACATGCCGGCGAACACGTATGGATAGCCCACGAAGCGGAGCGCCCGGCTCAGCACCAGCCGCTGCCACTCGCCGAGCGCGGGAACGGAGAACGTAGAGACGACCTGGCGCACAGCCTCGACGCGCGACGGATCGACCAGGCTCAGCTTCGCGAGCGAGTACGCCGCCTCGGCGCGGGAGGCGGGCTGCTTCGGCGAGCGCTCGAGGTCCTCCTGGCCGACGGGATGATTGACGCGCAGGCCCAGGAGTCGCGCGATCGTCTCCGTGCCGAGCATGTCGGTCGGCGCGAGACCCGCGGACTGCGCGGTGAGCCGGATCTGGCGCGCCGAGGGCAGCAGCCCACCGGCGGCGACGAGCTGCGCGTCGAGCTCGCGCATCGTCACGATCCGGCTCGGGTCGGTCGGGGCGCGGTGCGGCTTCCCCAGCGCGACGATCGCCGCGTAGAGCTCACCGCGCGTGAGCGCGTCGTCCGGCCGAAACGACGCGACGTCGGGGCCCATCAGGCCCGCCTGGACAACGGTCGCGATCTCCGCCGCGGCCCAGTTGGGGCCCGTTTGCGTCGTCGTCGTCGCGAGCTGCGCCGCGGCGCTTGCCGCGGGCGCGATCGAGTCCGCAGGGTCCGCCGCGAGCGCCGGCGTGGAGAACGCCGCTGCCGCACAGAAGACGCCGCAGAGCAGGGTGAGACGCGGGCGACCCATCCGTCTCCGTATCGGACAGGTTCGATGGGCGCTTGAACGCTCCTCCGCGATGTGAACGAAACCCGAACATTCGGGTTGCCGACCGGAGGCCGGTTACGCTGGCCGCGTGGCGCGGGAGACGATCCGCGACTGGGTTCGCTCGCTCGAGCGCGCCGAGCCGACTGAGCAGTGGACGATTCTCTGCTTCTTCGCCGGTCAGGGTGTCGCGATCGAGGACGACGAGCTGAACGCCGCAGTCCGTCGCGCCGAGCTCCTGCTCGCAGCGGGCGGCGACCCGCACCGGCCGCTGGATCCATTCGGTCGCGCCGCGACCGCTCTGGCCGACGACCTCGACGCACTGGAACGTCGGGCGCAGCTTCGCGCAGGCCTGGAATCGCTCCGTGACGAGGTCGCAGGGCTACGGGGGGCCCGGGAGTCGCTCACCCTCCTCCTCTCCGACGCCGACCTCGCGTGGCAGACCTTCGCGACGTCCCTGCTCGCCGAGGCGCTCGCCGACGAGTGAGTCGGCCGCCCGCGGTGTCCGACGTCAAGTCGGGCACCTACGCCGTCAGCCGGCGAGCCGGGCGATCAGCTTCAAGGGCCCGCGTGCGACCCCCCGCGCATCGGCCGGATGGCCCACGTCGCCACAGAGGAGCCCCGCGACGACCTTGAAGACGCCGGGCGCGCGCGCCGCCGTGAAGACCGTCCGCGGATAGCGGTCGAAGGCTCGTTTTGCCGCCCACGAGGCTGCGGCGTGCCCGTCCAAAAGGCTCGAGAGCATCGCGGCATAGCCCTCGAGGTCACCGCTGAGGACCGCGTCGGCGGCCAGGCGCGCGGAGACGAACGCCTCGTACATCCCGTCCCCCGAAAGCGGGTCGACGAGGCCCGCCGCGTCGCCGACGAGGAGCACGCGCCCCTTCGCTGCCGGCGCGCCGAGGCGTCGCATCGGGAGCCGGTGCCCGCGGAGCTCCGTGAGTGCGTCGAGCGACAGCCCGTGCGCACGCGCGAGCCGGTCGAGATGGTCGCGGAGCCGCGGCCCCTCTTTCCCCCACCCGCCGACGCCGAGGTTCGCGTGGTCCCCTTTCGGGAAGACCCAGCCGTAGCCGCCGGGAACGACCGCGAGCTCGATCACCGCCGTCCGTTCGAGGTCGCGCCCTAGGCGCTCGAGTGGCACGTTGCCCTCCAGGGCGACGCCGCGGACGATGCCGTCGCCGAGCCCGGCGGCGCGCGCGACGACGCCGTTCGCGCCGTCGGCGCCGATCAACGTGTCGGCGTGCACGATCACGGTGCCGACGCGCGCCGTCAGGCCACCGTCGCCGACCTCAGTCAGCTCGACCTTCGTGCGGTCGCTGAACTCGGCCCCGGCCGCGGCCGCGTGCTCTACGAGGAACGCGTCGAGCCGACGCCGCTGCGTCATCCGGATCAGCGGCTCCGAGTGGCGGCGCGCGAAGGTTGCTCCGTAGCGAAGCCGCAACTCGAACCGGTCGACGTCACGCTCGACCACGGGGGACGGGTCGACCGGGATGCGCTTCAGCGCGCGACCCGTCAGGCCGCCACCGCAGGGCTTGTCGCGCGGGAATCGTGCCTTGTCGACGAGCAATACTCGGGCGCCGCCGCGGGCGAGGTGGATCGCCGTAGACGAGCCCGCCGGACCTGCGCCGACGACGAGGACGTCGACCTTCACAGGCCGAGTGTAGGCGCGATGCCCGGCTACAATCCCCTTCCCCCGCAGGGGTTCCCGAGTGGCCAAAGGGGGCGGGCTGTAAACCCGCTGGCTCAGCCTTCAGAGGTTCGAATCCTCTCCCCTGCATAAGGGAGGGGGAACCCAGGGTTCCCCCTCCCTCCTTCCGCGTGGGCAACCCTGGCG
>DASSBV010000164.1:0-8015 GCA_035698545.1 Gaiella sp.
CCGACCTCGGGACACGGCTCCGGGAGTTGCGTCGCTCGCGCGGCGTCTCCCTCTCTGAGGTCGCCGAGGGGACCGGCATCTCGGCGTCGTTCCTCTCTACCGTCGAGAAGGGGAAGAGCGACATCACGGTCAGCCGCCTGATGCGCCTCGTCAACTGGTTCGGGATCAGCATCGCCGACCTCGTCCAGGAGCCGAACCGCGCACAGGTGCAGGTCGTCCGCGCCGACGAGCGTCGCTCCGTGCATCTTGCGGACGAGCGCCTCTCGATCCAGATGCTCAGCGCGGACGGGAACCACTCGATGATGCCCGTGATCAACGCGTACGACGAGGGCGGCGGGATGGCCGACCCCACGACGCACCCCGGCGAGGAGTTCGTCCACGTGCTCGACGGCCTCGTCGAGCTGACCGTCGGGCGTGCCGAGCCGATCGTTCTCGGCCCAGGCGACAGCGCCTACTACCGCTCGGACGTGCCCCACTCGTTCCGCAATGCCGGCAGCGGGGTGGCACGGTTCATCGGCGTGACGACCCCACCCAACCTCTAGGGAGACATGGCGACATCACAACACATCCAGTCGGAGTCTCGTATCGGCGCGGCCGTGCGGGGCGAGTTCCCGATCTTCGAGACGGCCACCTACCTCAACTCGTGCTCGCAGGGCGCCCTCTCGCACCGCGTTCGCGAGGCGGTCGAGGGCTGGCTCGCCGGTTGGGACCAAAACGGCGCGGAGTGGGACTTCTGGGTGGAGCGGAACGAGACGTTTCGCTCGAGCATCGCGGCGCTCCTCCACGCACGCGCGGACGACGTCGCCGTCACGACCTCCGTGTCGCAAGGCGTCAGCGCGTTCGTCTCCGCGCTGCCGCTCGAGAGCGGGCGCAACCGGATCGTCATCTCCGAGTACGAGTTTCCGACCGTCGGTCAGATCGCTCACGCGCAGGAGCTCCGCGGCGCCGAGGTCGTCCACGTGACTCCGGGGGAGGACGGTTCGATCGGCGCCGAGCGTTTCGCCGAGGCAATCGACGAGCGCACCGCGCTCGTTTGCTGCACGACGCTGTCCTACCGCTCGGGTCACCGGCACGACGTGACGGCGATCGCCGAGGTCGCCCACGAAGCGGGCGCGCTCGTCCTCGCCGACAGCTACCAGGCCTGCGGCGCCGTCGAGCTCGACGTGCGCTCGCTCGGCGCCGACGCGATCACCGGCGGCACGGTGAAGTACCTGCTCGGCACCGCGGGGCTGGGATTCATGTGGGTGCGCCCGGACGTGCACGAGAATCTCGTCCCCACGCAGACGGGCTGGTTCGCCGACGAGGACATCTTCGCGATGTCGATCGCCGACTACTCGCCGCATCGGAGTGCACGGAGGTTCGACTCCGGGACGCCGCCGGTGCCGGCGCTCTACGCGGCCGTGGCCGGTCTTTCGCTCGTCGCCGAGGCGGGTGTGCCGGCGATCGAGGCGCATGTCCACGCGCTGGGCGACCGATTGATCGCCGGCCTCGAGGAGCTCGGCGCGACCGTCGTCACGCCCCGCGAGGCCAGCGCGCGCGGACCGCTCGTCTGCGTGCGGTCGAGTGACGTCGCCGCGCTCGTGAGCGCCCTCGCCTCGGAGCGGATCGTCGTCTCGTCGCGTGAGGACAAGCTCCGGATCGCGCTCCACCTCTACAACGTCGAGGCGGACGTCGACACCCTTCTCGACGCGCTCACGCGTCACCGTGCACTCCTCGCCTGACAACGCTTGTGGTGATTCACCACAAGCTCCCTCCGGCGCCGAGCGTCGCGTACGGCGACCACCACCCGCACGCCGTGGCGAACCTCCACCTGCCGTCGCGCGAGGGCGGGCCGTGGCCGTGCGTCGTACTCGTCCACGGCGGGTTCTGGCGCAGCCGCTGGGACCGCACGCTGATGACCCCGCTCGCGCATGACCTCGCGAGGCGCGGCGTTGCCGCCTGGAACGTCGAGTTCCGACGCGTCGGCCAGGAGGGCGGCGGCTGGCCGGGGACGTTCGAGGACGTCGCCGCCGCGATCGACCACCTCGCCGACGTCGAGGAGATCGACGAGGCGAGAGTCGCGACCTGCGGTCACTCCGCGGGCGGTCAGCTCGCGCTCTGGCTCGCCGCGCGCCATCGCCTGACGGGTTTCGTCGGCGCCACGCCCCGCGTCCGCCCGGTCGCCGCGGTCTCGCAGGCCGGCGTCTGCGACCTCGAGCGCGCGTGGCGCGACGATCTCGGCGACGGCGCCGTCGAGGGGTTGCTCGGGCCTCTCGCGGATGGGTCGGATCGGCTTGCCGCCGCCTCGCCTGCCGCGCTCGCGCCGCTGGACGTACCGCAGCTCCTCGTGCACGGCGCCGATGACGACCTCGTCCCGGTCTCCCAGAGCAGGGACTACGCCGCCCGGGAGCCTTCCGCGGAGCTGCTCGAGTTGGCAGGTCTCGACCATTTCGACGTGATCGATGTCGAGCATCAGGCATGGGCCGCCACCCGCGACTGGCTTTCGACACGACTTGGCGCCTGAGATACTCGACGGATGGCCGACCGCGACTCCGCCGCCGCGCTCGAGCAGCTGATCGAACGGTACAACGACGCCTGGAACGCGCACGACCTCGACGCGATCCTCTCGCTCCATGCTCCCGGCATGGTCTTCGAGAACCACACCGCAGGGGAGTGTGCGGAGGGTGACGAGGTCCGCGAGCACATCGGCGCGATCTTCGAGAACTGGCCCGACCTCGCGTTCGCGGGGAGGCGCCTCTACGCACGTGACGGCCTCGTCGTGAGCGAGTGGACGGCGACCGCGACCGCACCGGACGGCCGCCGGCTCACCTGGGACGGCGTCGACGTCTTCCCGTGCGAGGATGGTCGCATCCTGCGGAAGGACGTCTACTCGGCCGCCCACCGCGCCCGGACCCTCGACGGATAGCGCCGGCCGGTGCCGCGCCCGCGGATCCACGTCACGGCGGCCGTCCCCCTCGAAGTGGACGAGGCTCTGCGGCGGGACTTCGAGACGAGCGACTCGCCCGAGGGGGTCGACGGGATCGTCGCGATGCTCACCACACGCGTGAACGGGGAGTATCTCGACCGGGCCGGCCCCCAGCTGCGCGTCGTGGCGAACTACGCGGTCGGCGTCAACAACGTCGATCTCGCTGCCGCGGCGGAGCGCAATGTCGTTGTCGCGAACACGCCGGATGTGCTGACGAGGGCGACGGCGGAGCTCGCCGTCGGGCTGATGCTCGCGCTACTCCGCCGCATCGCGGAGGGCGACCGCTTCGTCCGCCGGCGGGAAGAGTGGCTGTTCTCGCTCGAGTTCATGCTCGGCTCGAGCCTGAACGGGAAGCGGCTGCTCGTCGTGGGGCCGGGACGGATCGGCCGTGAGACCGGAAGGCTCGCGGAGGTGCTAGGAGCCCGCCCGGTCTTCGCGGGCCGCGGCGACGACCTCCGCGCGCTCCTCGACGAGGCGGACATCGTCAGCCTCCACGTCCCGCTGACGCCCGAGACACGCCACCTGATCGACGCGGGGGCCCTCACGGCGATGCGGCGGACGACGGTCCTCGTGAACACCGCACGGGGGCCGATCGTCGACGAGCCGGCACTCGTCGAGGCGCTGCACGAAGGTGTGATCGCGGGCGCGGCGCTCGACGTGTTCGAGCGCGAGCCCGAGGTCGAGGAGGGGCTGCTGAGGCTGGAGAACGTCGTGCTCACGCCTCACCTCGGCAGCGCGACGCGCGATACGCGGGTCGCAATGGGGATGCTCTGCGTGGAGGCCCTCCGCGCCGTGCTCCTCGACGGCCGCAGACCGGCGAACGCAGTCGGCTAGCGTCCCGCGCCGTGACCGGGTACGGGAGCGCGTCGATGTGGGGAGACCTGCAGCGGGTGCTGGTCCGGCGGCCGCTGCCCGAGGACGCACCGGCATGGGAGGCGTACGCCTGGCGCGCCGCCCCCGATATCGCGGCGGCGCAGGCCGAGCACGAGGCGCTCTGCGCCGTGCTCGAGGCGGCCGGCGCCGAGGTCGTCGTCTCCGAGCACGACCCGGGCAACCCCGACGCCATCTACACGTACGACCCGATGCTCGTCGGCCGGGACGGGGCCGTGCTCCTGCGGCCGGGGAAGGAAGGGCGCCGTCGCGAGCCGGAGGCGACGGTCGCGGCGCTCGACCTCGCGGGGATTCCCGTCGTCGGGCGGATCGAGCCCGGTGCGACCGTCGAGGGCGGCGATACGGTCTGGCTCGACGAGATGACGCTGCTCGTCGGAATCGGCTACCGGACGAATCCGACCGCGCTCGACTCGCTCCGCGAGGCGTTTCCCGGGACCGAGGTGATCGCGTTCGACCTGCCGCACTGGAACGGCGCCGCCGAGGTGATGCACCTGATGAGCCTCATCTCGCCGCTCGACCGGGACCTCGCGCTCGTCTACCCGCGGATCGCGCCGACCCGGCTCATGTGGCTCCTCGCGGAGCGCGGGATCGAGGTCGTGGAGGTGCCGGACGACGAGTTCGAGACGATGGGGCCGAACGTGCTGGCGCTCGGCCCGCGTCGGGCGCTTGCGCTCGAGGGGAACGACGAGACCCGTCGCCGGATGGAGCGGAAGGGCGTCGACGTGCTCACCTACCGCGGCGACGAGATCTCCCGGAAGGGCGACGGCGGGCCTACCTGCCTGACGCGTCCACTGTTGCGAATCTGAGGGCAAAGCGCCGCGTCGGACGCGTCTGGTGCGGACGTGGCTTCGTGCCTGGCACCATCCTCGCGCCTCAGGCGACGTCGTGAGTGAGCCGAGCGCGTTGAAATAGTGAGGGGCGGTGCCCGGCACCGGCCGAGGCAGACACGTCCAGCGCGAACGTGGCCACGTGCCTGGCACGCAGTACGGCTCACAGCTCGTCGAAGGTCAGCTGCCGAACGGACGTCAGTCCCGAGACCCCTACCCCGAGGAGCCGGAGCGAGCCCGGACGATCCTGGAGGCCGCGGTCGAGGAGTCGGCAGGCGAGGTCGCCGATCCGCTCTGCTTCGTCGATCGGCGTCGGCAGCGTGGTGGAACGGGAGCGGATCGAGAAGTCCGCGTAGCGGAGCTTGGTGGTGACGGTCCGGGCGGAGATCGCCTCCCGTTGGAGATACGAGGCGACCTCGACGGCCATCCGGCGGAGCTCTGCGTGCATCGAGGATCTGTCGGTCAGATCCCGCTCGAACGTCTCCTCGGTCGAGATCGAGATTCGCTCGGCGTCGAGCTCGAGGTCGCGCGGATCGATCCCCCTGGCCCGGTCGCGAATGAGCCGGCCGACCTGTCCCGGCATCACGGCGCGGAGGTCTGCGTCGGAGAGCGCAGCGAGCTGGCCGATTCGCTCGACTCCTGTCCGTGCCAGACGCTCCTCGGCCCGTGGCCCGACGCCGGGTAGCAATCGCGTCGGCAGTGGAGCGAGGAACCGTGCCTCACGGCCGGGCGGAACAACTGTGATCCCACCAGGCTTTCGGCGGTCGGAGGCGACCTTGCAGACGACCTTCGAGCTCGACACGCCGACCGAGCAGGACAGCGAGGTCGACCCACGGACGGCTGCCTGCACCGCCTCCGCGAGCGCGCGGGCCTCGGAGAACTTCGCGACGACGGCGCCGAGGTCGAGATATCCCTCGTCGAGACCGGTGCGCTCGACGCGCGGCACGACTTCTCGGATCGCCGACCAGACGGCCTGGGAGTACTGGCGGTACATGGTGTGTCGGGGACGAAGGAACACGGCATCGGGACAGCGGCGGAGCGCCTCGGCCGCGCTCATCGCGGAGCGGATGCCGAATCTGCGGGCCGCGTAGTTCGCCGTCGCGACGACGCCGCGGCCTCGCGGATCCCCTCCCACGACGAGCGGGCGGGCTTTCAACGACGGGTCCTCGAGCTCCTCGACCGCGGCGAAGAACGCGTCGAGATCGAGGTGCGCGAGGATCGGCACGGCCCCTCCAAGGCTACGGTTCGGCCGTGATCGACGCCCCGCCGTCTCCGCCGCCGCGACCGCCTCTCATCGAGCGTCCGGCCGCGTACGAGGCGTCCTACGGCGTCGTGCAGGGCGTCGCCGCAGGCGGCGCCCGCCGGGTCGTCGTCCGGGTCGACGGGAAGGTGGTGCGCGACCTCGCGCTCCGCGGGCGCTCGTTCTCCGTCGACGTGCCTCTGCCGCCGCGTGAGGTGCGCGTCCGGGTGGAGACGGTGGACGCCCGCGGGCGACGGGCGGGCCGTACCGTGCTCCACGTGCTCGGCCTGCCGCCCACGGCTCGTCCGGTCGAGCGTCCGCTGCGGCTCGACCGAGGGCTCGAGCGCGACCTGCGCCGCCTCCTCGACGGCTATCCGGGAACAGCCGGTGTCTACGTCGAGAACCTCGCCACCGGTTCCGGCGCGGCGTGGAACGCGCGCGCGACCTTTCCCGCGGCCTCGACGCTCAAGCTCGCGATCGCCGTGACCCTGCTCGGCCGGCTCGAGGGGCCGCCGGCGCGAGGAAGCGAGCTCGACGCGCTTCTGCGGCAGATGCTGATTCCCTCGGACAACGAGGCGGCCAACATGCTGCTCGTCCGGCTCGGAGGCTCCACGAGCGGCGGCGGCGCCATCGTCAACGCGGCGATGCGGGGCATCGGCCTCGAGCGCACCGAGATGTACGGCGGATACATCCTCGGCACCTCGACGGCGCCGCCGTCCCGCGGCGTCGCCGGAGGCGGCGTCCCGCTGAACGTCGTCTCCCAGCCGTACTGGGGCGTGGGCAAGTCGACAACCGCCCTCGACCTGGCAGAGCTCTTCCGTGCGGTGTGGCTCTCGAGCGGAGGGCTCGGACCGCTGATGCGGTCAGGCTCCGGGGTGACACCCGCCGAGTCCCGATATCTCCTCTACGTTCTCGCGCGCGTCGACGACCGGGGGAAGCTGGCCCGTACCGTCGGCGCGCGGCCGGGCGTGGTCGTGATGCACAAGGCGGGCTGGATCGACGCGGCGAGGCACGACGCGGGCCTGATCGTGTGGCGGGGCGGAATCCTCGTCGCAGCAGCCATGACATA
The DNA here is from genome assembly GCA_035698545.1 of Gaiella sp. Taxonomy (GTDB): domain Bacteria; phylum Actinomycetota; class Thermoleophilia; order Gaiellales; family Gaiellaceae; genus Gaiella. The sequence goes on from DASSBV010000164.1 coordinate 6,993, forward strand.
CCGGCCGTCCGGCACGGGCGTGCGCGAAGACGTCTTCGCGGGTCGCGTGGCCGCCGCGGCGCTCCGGCGTTTCCGCGGCTGAACGCTGCGGCAAGCACAAACGGTGTCAGACACCGTTTTCTGTCAAGGGGGAAGCTGTGCCGATTTGGTGCCAGTTCTTGCACAGGCTCGAACCGCGATGGATCCGGGCTTGCGGTGTCGTCGCCCCCGCGCCCTCCGCACCGGCATGTGCACTTGGCCGTTGCGACGGACGCTCACGTGTGGGCGAATCGACACAAACTCGACACGAAGGACCCTTGACGCTGATCGGTGTCTGACACCTGACCGTTCGCAGCGGGCGCCAAGCGGCTGAGGCGCGAGGGCGGCGGCCGGCGGACGACCGACGCCCTCGCTGCGAGCCCGGCGAGCGCCCTCGGAGTGCGCTGCCCGGCCCATCCGGCCGATCCCAGGGAGGCGGTCGGGATCGCAGGGCCTCTGGTCGTCATTGCAACTGCGGGGTGCGAAAACTTTGTGAGGGTTCGGTTCGGGTGCGGTCAAGATCCTCGCGCGGGCCGAAAAAAGCCTCGACCTGCGCCAACCACGAGTAGCTATCCTTTCTGTACTTACTACGGAGAAATCGCTGAGGAGCGTGAGGCTGGTCGTGAGCAAGTTGCTGCTCGTCCCACTCGAAGACATCGTCGTCTTCCCGCACATGAACGTGACGCTGACGGTCGAGGTCGGCGACGATGAGCGCGTGCTCCTCGTGCCGAAGCACGAGGGGGAGTACGCCCCTGTCGGCACGGTCGCGCGCGTCACCGACCGCGTGAAGCTGCCCGGCGGCGCGACCGCCGTTGCAGTCGAGGGCCTGTTCCGCGGCGTCGCGGGCGCCGCGGAGACCGACTCGCAGGGACGCCTCTTCGTCGAGGTCGAGGACCACCCGGACGGCGTGCGCACCGACGAGCGCACGCGAGAGCTCGAGACCGAGTACCGCGCCGTCGTCGAGGAGATCCTCGAGCTGCGCGGCGACGACGGCCGCGTCCAGGC
>DASSBV010000165.1:0-26257 GCA_035698545.1 Gaiella sp.
ATCCGCTCAACGACGGAGCTCACGGCCGACTTCCAGTCGTTCATCACGCGCTACGCCTGGGGCGAGATCTGGACGCGACCGGGGCTCGACCGGAAGACCCGCAGCTGCATCACGCTCACCGCGCTCGTCGCGCTGAACAGGCAGGAGGAGCTCGAGCTGCACGTTCGCGCGGCGCTCCGAAACGGCCTCACGCCCGACGAGATCCGCGAGGTGCTCCTCCATTGCGCGGTCTACTGCGGCGTCCCCGCCGCGAACACGGCGTTCGCGATCGCGAAGCGCGTGCTCGAGGACGACTCGTAACCTAGGCCGATGCGCCTCCTGGAACGGATCCGAGCGGCGGCGGGTCGGGTCATCGCGCGCCTCTCGGTCGTCGGCGCCGACCCACAGGACGACGAGGACCTGCGCGCCCGGAAATCGCTGCTCGTCCTGATCTCCGTGTTGATCCTTCCCATCGCGGCGCTGTGGGGGACGCTGTATCTCGCGCTCGGGTCGTGGGTCGGCGTGGTGCCGCTCGTGTACTTCGCCGTCCTGCTCGGCGGCATCGCCGTGTTCTCGCGCACACGCGACTTCCCCTGGCTGCTGCGCGTCGGCCAGGTCGACATCCTGCTCGCGCCGACGCTCTCGATGATCCCCCTCGGTGGGTTCCTCGCCGCCGGCGGTGTCGGCCTGTGGGGAATCCTCGCGCCGCTCGGCGCGCTCGTGCTCAGCGACGTCAGGTCGGCCATTCGCTGGTTTGCCGCCTGGGTCGTCGTGTTCCTCGGCTCGGGGATCGCCGGCGAGCTCGTCGGCCCCGTCGGCGAGACGCTCCCGACCTGGTTCACGGGCACGATGCTCGCGCTGAACATCACGGTCGGCGGCGCGATCGTGTTCACGCTGCTCGCGGTGTTCGCCAAGCAGCGGCGCGACGCGCTCGACGCGCTCCGGCAGGAGCAGGCCAAGTCCGAGAACCTCCTGCTGAATATTCTGCCGCAGTCGATTGCCGACAAGCTGAAGGCGCAGACACAGCCGATCGCGGACCACTTCGGCTCGGCCTCGATCCTCTTTGCGGATGTGGTCGACTTCACGCCGTGGTCGGAGCGGCTCACGCCAGCCGAGGTGGTCGGCTACCTCGATCGGCTGTTCAGCTGCTTCGACGACCTCGCCGAGCGATACGCGCTCGAGAAGATCAAGACGATCGGCGACTGCTACATGGTCGCGGCGGGCGTTCCCACCCCACGACCCGACCACGCGACCGCTCTCGCGCACGTGGCGCTCGACATGCTCGACGCGATGTGCGCCGACGACCTGGTCGGGCGCCTGGGCCTCGAGCTGCGGATCGGGATCAACTCCGGGCCGGTGGTCGCCGGGGTGATCGGCCGCAAGCGCTTCCTCTACGACCTCTGGGGCGACGCGGTGAACACGGCCAGTCGCATGGAGTCGCACGGGACGCCGGGGCGGGTCCAGATCACCCGCTCGACCTACGAGCTCGTGCGCGACGAGTTCGAATGCGTGCCGCGCGGGCCGATCGCGATCAAGGGGAAGGGCGAGGTCGAGGCGTGGTATCTCGTCGGCCCGCGTGGCGATCGCACGTCGGCGGTCGCGAGCGGCGCCCGCTCGGAGTCGGCGACCTAAGCGAGAAGCGCATCGAGCCGGGTGCCGAGCTCCTCGCGGTAGTCGTCACCGTCGAAGGCGTGCAGGGGATGCGGCGGGAGGACGTGCTCCGAGAGGCGGCCGTCGTGCCGCACGTAGAGCGCTGGGACGATCGCGCCGCCGGCGTCGTACTCCACCGCGACCGCGCACGCGTCGCCCTCGTCGCGGTCGACAAACTCCGCGAGCGGGACGATGCCCTCGTCGCGAATCCCGGCCGCCGAGTCGACGGCGACGACCCGCGCGAGGTGCGCCTTCTGGTTCCAGAGCTCCGGTGCCCGTGCCAGCTCGCCGGCGAGGAAACCCACCACGTCGTCTCGCTCGAGCGCGCGTCGTTCACGGCGCTTGCCGAACACCGTCTCGGCGATCCGCTGCGCGACGAGCCGCGCGTTGTAGCGGAATCCGTGGACGGAGCTCGAGCTCGACGAGGCGCCATGCTTCCGCAGCCCCGACGAGGCCTGGGTCACGTTGCCGGCGAAGAAGATCCCCGGCACGGAGACACTCTCCCAGTACGGCGTCTGCGCCGGGAGCCGTCCGTCGTTGACGGTCGCGACGCCCAGGCTCGGGAGATCGCGGAGCGGTGCCTGGAAACCGGTTGCGGCGATCACCTCGTCGGCCTCGAAGGTCAGCTCGCCCTTCCACGTCGTCCCCCGCGCACGGATCCGGTAGCCGCCGGCGTGACGCTCGACCCGCTCGATCGAGGCGTCCACGACAGTGCTGCCCGAGCCGCCGCGGACGTGCTCGTCGAACGGTTGGAGGTATCGCAGGCGCAGCGGGGAGAACGCGAGCACGGCGGTGTCGACGGGTCGCGGCGAGGCGAGCACGAGCGTCTTCGCCCAGGGCAGTAGGCCCTGGGCGATCTCGAAGCCGGAGTTGCGCTTGCCGACGATGAAGACACGCCTTCCCTCGTATCGTTCGGGCGAGCCGGTTTCCACGTAGTGCGGCGCCGCGTCGAGTCCGGGGATCGGCGGTCTCCATGCTTCGGTCATCCCGAGCGCAAACACGCAGACGCGGCAGCGGTACTCGCCGTCCGACGTCACGAGCGCGAAGCCGCCGCTGTCGATCCGGGTCGAGTCCCATTCGCACCCGTACCTGACCTGGACCCCGCCGCGCGCCGCGAACTCCGCGAGCGCCGACTCCATCTCCACGCGGGCGGGGAGGTCGAGCACGCGATCCATGAAAAGCGGCGTCAGCGCCTGGTGGCTCTCGACGTCGCCGAGCAGGCTGTTGTGGTCGTACCACTCGTACTCGCGCGTGCCGCGGGCGACCGGCGCGTCGGGCTTCGTCCAACTGATCAGCCGCTGGTACACGGGAAAGCGGCGGAACATGCCACCCGGGCGGTCGTCGCGCGAGATGACGGCGCAGCGGTCGATCCCCGCCTGGGCGAGGGAGTACGCCACCTGGAGGCCCCCGGGGCCGCTGCCGACGACGACGACGTCGTAGGTGCCTGGCGGGAAGGGCCTCTCGTCTACCCCGCCCATGTGTTGGCCATGCGGAGCCGTCTCGCCTCAATCTGGAGCATGCGGTACGCCACGCTCGGTCGGCCCAGCAGCAGCGGCTTGAGGTCGTGGGCCGGTACGACGAGGCACCGCAGAACCGTCGAGGCCACGACATCGGCGGTCGGCGCCGTGTCGGTGAGGACGGAGATCTCGCCGAAGAAGTCGCCGCGCGTCAGCACCGCCCGCTCCTCGCTGTCGATGACGACGCGAGCCTCCCCGCTCAGGATCACGTAGAAGCTGCCACCTGAGACATCCTGGCGCAGCACACGCTGGTCTTTCGCGAACGCCTCCTCCTCGAACGTGTGCGCGACGGCCTCGAGCTCGGGGTAGCTCAGGTCGCCGAACAGGCTGAGGCTCGCCAGCGTCTCGACGACGCTCGCCGACTGCGCTTCCATCGGATCACCCTACTACCGGCACCTGGGCGCTCAGGCCGCCGGCGGGATCCTCGGCGGCCGCCTCGGCTTCCGGCCCACCGGTCTTGGGGAGGAGGAGGAGCGCGGGCACGAGCGCCACGAGGATCCGCGCGACGGCGACCCAGAAGCTCCTGAAGAGTGTTGTAGTATCGTGCAACTGTGCTGACCGTTCCCGAAGCTGCCCGCCGTGCCGGGCGCGACCCGGAGACGATTCGCCGCTGGATCCGCTCGGGCAGGCTGAGAGCGCGCAAGGTGGGAACACAGCACGTGATCGACGAGTCCGACCTCGAGACCACACTGTCGGCGGCCGCATCCCTTGCTCTTCCGTCTGCCTGGCGCAGAACCCGTTTCGGGGCTCCGATGCCGGACGTCGTGCGCGCGATTTCCCGCTCCCGCGCGGGCCGTTGACTCTCGTCGTCGACGCGAGTGTTGCCATCCCTGCCTTCTTGTCGAGCGCAGGGTTCTCGGTCCTCCGAGAGGAGGATCTCACGGCGCCGACACTCCTGTGGTCGGAATGTCTGTCGGCGCTTCACGAGCTCCAGTGGCGCGGCGAGATCACGAGCGAGGATGCCGACGCAGCGCGGGAGGCGCTTGCCACGAGCCCCGTAAGGCCCGTCGATCATCCGAACCTCCGCGACGAGGCGTGGCGGATCGCCGACGCGCTCGGTTGGGCCAAGACCTACGACGCGGAGTATGTGGCTACGGCCCGGCTGCTGGACTGCCGCATGGTCACGCTGGACAGACGCGTGCGGCGGGGCGCGGATCGCCTCGGATTCGTGGTGACGGTGGACGAGCTCGGTTAGCCGTCCGGCTGGTCGCGGACGAGCTCGAGCGTCGCGCAGTGGAGACCCGCGATCGCGAATCGGTGGCTCTCCGAGAAGTCGACCTGGATCACCTCGATCCCCTCCCGCTCGAGACGATCGACGACCGTCGGTGAGCCCGCGTTCATGATCACCTTGCCGGGCTCCAACGTGACCGCGTTGACTGCGAGGCCCCAGTACTCGTCGAGCGGCACTTCGATCACCTTCCAGTCGTTCCGCATCAGGTAGCGGACGAAGCCGTAGTTGACGAGGTGCGGCGCGAGCACCGCGACGTGGTCGTCGGGGACCATCAGGAACATGTCCGCGTGGGACGTGCCGATGTTCCCGTCCCCGATCGAGTCGATCCAGCCCGGCGAGTGGGTGGTGACCATCTCGATCCCGAGCCCCTCCAGCACCCAACCGATCTGCCGCAGGCCTTCCTCGTTCGCGACGACGCTCTCGTTGAAGACGAACGTGTTCGAGTCCAGCCAGCGCCCGGCGCCGGGCTCGCCGACTCCGGTGCCGTGGATGGTGAGGTAGATCGGCACCTGGAGCGCGGTCAGCACCTTCGACCAGATCACCTCGCGCCCGCGCTGCCACGAGCCGAGGCCCATGCGGTGGACGATCGCGCCGCCGCGGACGACGAGCCCGCCGCCGGCCAGCGTGACGAGGTTCTTGAGATAGCCGTACGGGCCGATCGCGGGCACCGGGGCCTCGATGTAGTGCACGCGCACGCCGTTCGCCTCGAGCGTCGCGTAGTACTCGTCGAACTGGGCCTGGAGCCGCCCGAGGTCGGCGTTGCCGGCGGACGAGGAGTAGTAGTACTGCCACTCCCTCGCGTACTCGTCGCGCGTCTCGTTCTCCGTCGGCCGCGACACGATCACCTCGCGCAACCGGCCGATGCCCTCGGCCCCCCATGGGCGGCCCCAGATCTGCTCGACCTCGTCGGCGAAGTCGGTCTCGTGGAGCATCCAGTTCTTGAGCGGCTTGTCCGCCTCGAACCACGGCAGCTCGGCGACGACAGCGGTCTCGTCGTGGTCGTCCGCCGAGCGGGGCGACGAGTACGTCAGCTCGACCGTGGCGCCGTCGGCGGTGCGGAGCCTGAACGGCACCTGCTCCCGGGTCGACTGCTTGGTGCTCACCTGGGCCTACCTCCTGCTCTGTCATGTCACGACGAACTGACCCTACACCTCGCGTTCGTACGTGAGGATCAGCACGCCGTCGCCGACGGTCTTCGACTCCGCCAGCCGCAGCCGCTTCTTGTCGCTCGTCGGGCCGAAGAGGCGTTTCCCTTCGCCGAGCACGACGGGGAAGACCATCAAGTGCAGCGTGTCCGCGAGGTCGTGCTCGATCAGCGCCTGGGCGAGCGACGCGCTGCCGTGCACGACGATGTCTCCCTCGTGCGCCTCCTTGAGCTTCGCGACGCTCTCGGAGAGGTCGCCGTCGAGCACGGTCGTGTTCGTCCATTCCGGGTCCTTCAGCGTCGACGAGACGACGTACTTCGGCATCGTGTTGAACTTGTCCGCGAACTCGCCGTCGCGCTCGGGCCACGCCGCGGCGAAGCCCTCGTAGGTCTTGCGGCCGAGGAGCAGCGCCTCGGAGGCCATCGTCTCCTCGAGCTTGAACGCGTTGCCCTCGTCGCCGCGGTCGATCTCGAACGACCACCCGTCGTACTTGAAGCCCTCGCCTCCGCCCGGCGCTTCGATCACGCCGTCGAGGGAGACGAACTCGGTGATCACGATCCTGCCCATCGTTCCTCCTTCGAGTCGGGGTGTCCGATCGGTAGACGGCCGACTCGGGCCCGACTCATCGGCGCGACAGCAGCAGGCGGAGCACGAGCACGCCGGCGCTTGCCGCGAGCGCGCCGCGGAGGAGCCGGTCGACGTCGATCGCAGGCCGCCACTCGACCGCGCCGTCGCGGATCACGAACGCGCCCGCGGGCCGCGCCTGCAGTCCGAATCCGCCACCGCCGTTGTGCTGGGCGTCGCCGCCGCCTCCGCCGCCGCCGCGAACGGTCGCGGCGGGGATCACCGTCAGGCCGTCCCGCTCGATCGCCTCCCCGAACACCGTCTGCGCCCGCAGCGCATCCCGCACGCCCTGGAGCATGTCGTCGACGTTCATCTCGACCTCCGTTTCGATCCGATGTCGCGGCGACGGATGCGGCCGCTGCGAGGTCAGTGTCCGGAGACGGCGTGGGGGACGTAGGGCTCCTCGAGCCTCGCCAGCTCCTCGTCGCTCAGGTGCAGCCGCTCCGCGGCGATCGCGTCGTCGAGGTGCTCGACCTTCGTCGCCCCGACGATCGGCGCCGTCACGCCCGGCCGGCGGAGAAGCCAGGCAAGCGCGACCTGCGCCTGGGGGACACCCCGCTCGGCCGCCACTTCCGCTGCACGGTCGACGATGGCGAAGTCGACCTCCGGGAGATAGAGGTTCTCGCCCCACTCGTCGGTGCGCGCTCGTGTCGTGAGGCGGTCGCCCTCGCGTGTCCGGTTGCCCGCCAGCAAGCCGCGTGCCAGCGGGCTCCACGGGAGGATCGCGATCCCCTGGTCGATGCACTGCGGGATCATCTCCCGCTCCTCCTCGCGGTAGACGAGGTTGTAGTGGTTCTGCATCGAGACGAACGGCGTCGACGCAACGCGCTGCGCCTTCGCGAACTGCCACGCGTACATGCTGCTCGCGCCGATGTAACGCGCCTTCCCCGAGCGCACGACGTCGTGCAGCGCCTCCATCGTCTCCTCGATCGGCGTCTCCGGGTCGAAGCGGTGGATCTGGTAGAGGTCGACGTAGTCGAGCCCGAGCCGCTCCAGCGAGCCGTCGATCGACGCCAGGATGTGCTTGCGCGAGAGCCCGGCGCCGTTCGGCCCCGGCATCGTGCGGCCGTTGACCTTCGTCGCGACGACGTACTCCTCGCGCGTCGAGAAGAGCTTGGGGAGCAGGCGGCCCGTGATCACCTCGCTCTGGCCGCCGTTGTAGACGTCCGCCGTGTCGAAGAAGAAGATCCCGCTCTCGACGGCGCGGCGCACGATCGGCTCGGCCGCCTGCTCGTCGAGCGCCCACTCGCGGCTGGAGTGCGGGCCGAAGCTCATCATTCCGAGGCAGAGCCGCGAGACCTTGAGGCCCGTGTTCCCGAGGCGAACGACGTCCACGGCTTCACGCTAGCGGCGCGCACCCGGGCGCCGAGCCGATACGGTGCGCCGGTTGTGTCGGCCCAGGGAGAGGGGCCGGCCGTCAAGACGACAAAAAGGAGGGTTTGTCGTGCGTCCAACGATGTCTTTGCGCCGCAGGCCGTGGCTGGCGCTCGTCGCCGTCGCGGCGGCCGTCTCTATCGCCGCAGCCGCTGCCTACGCGACGAATGTGCAACCGTCGCTGTCCTTCACGCCCAATTCAGAGTCGCAGATCACGAACATCGACATCCTGCGCCAGCAGATCAAGAACTACTACGGCGCCCCGAATGCGAAGACGGGGCTCACCGGCACATGGCAGGACCCGCTGAACCTCGACTCGAACTACGCGAACGAGGCCCGCGCGGTCGCCAAGCAGGGCGGCAATTGGCTTGCCGCGCGCGCACACAAGAAGGATTCGGCCAAGAATGCGATCGTCCTAGACGTGGACGACACGACGTTGACGACGTGGAACTACGAGCTCTACTCCAACTGGGACTACAACCCGGGGACGAACGGGACCTTCGTGACCCAGGAGCTCTTCCCAGCGACGCCCGGCATGGTCGAGATGGTCAACCAGGCCGCAGTCGAAGGCTATGCGGTCTTCTTCCTCACCGGGCGCCCGGTTGCCCAGTACGACGCCACGCTCGGCAACCTGACGGACTCCGACACGACCGGAGTGAACGCCGGCTACACGACCCCGACGCTGATCGACCTCGACGGGAAAGGCCCCGGGGGCGAGGCGCCCGGCCTGTTTACCAAGCCGCCCGTCGGCAGCTATCCCGACTATCTCGACCAGCCGCAGTTCTGCGGGCCTGCGATCGATGCGGGCAGCTCGTGCCCGACGATCCAGTACAAGTCGGGCACTCGCGCCTACATCGAGTCCCTCGGCTACGACATCGTTGGCAACTTCGGCGATCAGTACAGCGACCTCGAGGGTGGGTTCGCGGACAAGACGTTCAAGCTGCCGAACCCGAACTACTACCTGCCGTAAGCCGTCGATCCGTGGGAGGTGCCCCGCATGGGCACCTCCCACATTTTCTTCCCCAGGTGCCGCGAGCCCTGTGGGACCTGTGGACGGATACCGCCCAATTGACGCACGTTGCGCGGAGTTCGTTTCGTCCTCTGTGGATGGATCGTCCAGGCGCGGCGCGGATGTGAGATGAACGGCGCTTCTCCCCCGATGGCCCGGACCGAGCACGGACGTGTGCCTCACCGCAGAGCCAGGCGTCCGCGCCAAGGGGGCGGCCCTTCCCCCCTGCCGCCCCCTTATTCCGGGCCGCGGCGCCTCAGCGGCAGCCGGTCGCCATGGGTGCCCTGACGTGCGCAACGAAGTCGGTCACGGCGTCCCGGAGCCTGCTGTTCGCGCTCGGCCCTTGCAGAAGCCGCGCCGGCTACGCCAGCCGGATCGGCAGCGTCGCGAGGTAGACGAACGTGCCGACGAACAGGAGGCAGCCGAGGGCGAGCACGGCCTTCCGCGACCCGGGTGATTCCAGCTTCGTGCTCAGGCCCGCGAAGAACAACGCTGACGCGAACAGCACGACCGCGAGCATGTATGCGTTCGCGCGCTCGTTCGCGTCCTTCGCGCTGTTCGAGTCGACTCCGGCCGCCGCCTCGAGCCGCTCGGCCTCGGCGTTCGCGGCGAGCCGGTACTGCGGCATCGCGAACGGCGTCTCGGGCGCGCTCGGGTTCGTCAGCGGGTTGGTCGCAAGCCACGCGGCAAAGGCCGGCTCGAATTCGTCCCGGAACCGCTGCCTGTAGAAGTCCGCGAGCTTCGTGTTGCCGCGCTCGCGGGCATCGACCCACTGGACGAACGTCGCGACGTCGATCTGCACCTGCCGGTTCGCGACTGCGGACACGCGGTTGACCGCGATCCGATTCTTGGTCGCGCGGCTGTAGCCCTGGGACTGCTCACCCGTCCACTCGCGCGTCTGGTACGCCGACCACGCGGTGCCGAGGGTGGCGAAGGCGAGAAGCAAGGTCGCCACCAGCTCGAGTCGGCGGTGCGACCGGCTCGATTCAGCGTCCGTCATCGCCCGACAGCATGCGCCGAGGCCAGGACGGCCACGGCATGTGCGACGATCGCCCCGTGACCGTGCAGCCCGAGGCCGCCGTCGAAGCGCCCGATCTCCCTGCGGAGGGCCAGTTGGGCGAGTCGCGCTGGCCGCCGGCGGTCGCGCTCGTGCTGTTCATGGCGATCAACATTGCGCTCCGCATCTGGCTGCCGGGGGAAGGGGCGATCCGCGTCCCATGGGCGGTTCCCGCGATCGAGGGAGTCCTGCTCGCGGTGTTGCTGCTCGGTCCCGCCACCGGCGCGAGGGAACGGAAGCGGATCCGGCCGCTCGCGGTCACCTTCGTGCTCGTGCTCGTGCTCGCGGCGCTTTGGGCCACGGCGATGCTGATCCGCGACCTGATCGACGGGACGGGCGTGACCGAGTCGCCGAGCGAGCTCCTCGCCTCGGGCGCCGTCGTGTGGCTCGGGAACAACATCGCCTTCGCGCTGCTCTACTGGCTGATGGACGGCGGCGGGCCGAGCGCACGAGCGCGACGGCCGGAGCCGGTGGACTTCGCGTTCACGCAGCAGATGAGCCCCGAGCTCGCCCCGCCCGGCTGGCGGCCCGTCTTCCTCGACTACCTCCACCTCGGCTTTACGAACGCGACGGCGTTCAGCCCCACCGACGTGATGCCCCTGTCGTTGCGTGCGAAGTACACGATGCTCGTGCAGTCGACGGTCGCGCTCGCGCTGTTCGGCCTGGTCGTCGCGCGGGCGGTCAACGCGTTCGCCTGAGCGGCGCGGCTAGGCCGTTGCGGCGTCGACGGCCGCCGGTGCGGGACGATCGTCCGCGCCGGCGCCCTCGCGCGCGAGCGAGATGACGACGGCGCCCACGAGCGCCATGCCGAGACCGATACACGCGACGAGGACGTGCCAGCCGGGCCTGCTCAGGCGCTCGTCGAAGAGGGCGATGCCCAGCAGGATGCCGACGATCGGGTTCGCGACCGAGACGGTGGCGACGGAGGGTGCGAGCTTGCCTGTCCCGAGCGAGATCTGCTGGAGGACGAACCCGAGGACCCCCGCGACCGCGAGCGCGTAGGGCTCCCAGTGGGTGAAGAGCTCGTCGATCCCGGCGTGGAGGTAGTCGAGCGTCGGTTTCGTGAGCGCTGCCGAGAGGCCGAAGAGGATCCCCGCCACCGTCCCGTAGATGCCCGCTTTGAGCGACAGGCCGCCTTTGCCGCCGAACGCGAGGAGCCCTGCGCAGACGACAACGAGAATCGCTATCGCGATCACCCATTCGCTTCCGGGCGCGTTCTCCTTGCCGCCTGCGGGATCGCCGTAGAGTGCGAAGAGGGCCAGGCCGAGGACGATCACGGCTGCCCCGATCACCTCGCTTTGCCCAACGTGCTGAGCGGTGAGCACGTACCCGAGTGGGAGGGCGAACACCACGGTCATCACGAGGAGTGGCTGGATGATCGCGAGCCGGCCCCGGTCGAGCGCCGCCGCCTGGAGCACGTAGCCGACGAGCAGCGCGATCGTCCCGAGGAGCCACATCCTCTGGCCGACGAGCCGCAGCAGCGAGGCGGGGCTCTTCAGCGACAGCTCGGGGAGGTTCAGGGCCCCCTTCTGCTGCAGGGCGGCCGCCAGCGCGAACAGGAACGCGGCCGCGAGTGCGAGGATCGAGGGCACCGGGGGAGCGTAGGCGGCGGCGGCCGCCGCTGCAATCCCTGCGGAGGGGAGAGGTATGGTGGGGCCGTGGTCGAGCCCATCCGAGAGCTCCCGGCCGGGATGTTGGGCTTCCGGATCACCGGAAAGCTCGAGCGGGACGAGTACCACGACAGGTTGATGGCGCCGATCTACGCGGCGCTCGAGCGCGGCGAGAAGCTGCGGATCCTCGTCGAGCTTCCCGACGAGTTCGAGGGCCTCGATGCCGGGGCGCTCTGGGAGGACTTGAAGGCCGCCGGCTCCGTCGGGCTGAAGCACCGCTCGGCCTGGGAGCGATTCGCGCTCGTCACGGACAAGGACTGGGTCCGCCGCGGCGTCGCGGTGTTCGGCTGGGTCAGCCCCGGCGAGATGCGCGTCTTCGCCGACGGCGAGCGCGCTCAGGCCGCCGCCTGGCTGGCCGAGTAGGTTGGCGCGCGCGGGAGATGCCAGGGGCGGCACCGCCGCCCACGACCTCACGAAGGACCAGGCCCGCAGCATCGCGATCCGCGCGCAGCTGCTCGACGCGCAGCGCCCCGCGGGCCTGCTCGCCGTCGTCGAGCGGCTCACCTTTCTCCAGATCGATCCCACCGCCGCGATCGCGCCGAGCGCCGATCTCGTCGCGTGGAGCCGGCTCGGCTCCTCGTACCGGCCGGAGCAGCTGACCGAGGCGCTCGAGCGGGATCGCACGCTGTTCGAGCACGACGCGCTGATCCGTCCGATGAGCGACGTCGGCCTCTACCTCGCCGGAGCGGACGACTGGCCGCCCTGGGAGCGCACGCGCGAGTGGATCCGGAAGAACGACTCCTTCCGCCGCGACATCGTCGAGCGCCTGGCGAACGAGGGGCCGGTTGCCTCCCGTGACATCCCGGACACGTCCGTCGTCCCGTGGGCGTCCACCGGCTGGACGGGCAACCGCAACGTCACGCAAATGCTGGAGTGCCTGACGATGCGCGGCGAAGTCGCGATCTCCGGGCGGGTCGGCCGGGAGCGGCTGTGGGATGTTCCCGAGCGTGTGTATCCGGCCGACGCGGTAATTCCGATGACCAAGGAGGCCGAGCGGACGAAGAACGAGCGTCGTCTCGCCGCGCTCGGCATCGCCCGTGCGAAGGCAAGGGTCATGCCGGGGGAGCCCGCTCACGTCGGTGACGCGGGCGAGCCCGCCGTGGTCGAGGGTGTGAAGGGCGAGTGGCGCGTTGACCCGACACTGCTCGGCGGCGAGCTCGAGGGCCGGACTGCCCTCCTCTCGCCGTTCGACCGGCTGATCCACGACCGCGTCCGCGCCGAGGAGCTCCTCGACTTCGAGTACACGCTCGAGATGTACAAGCCCGCCGCAAAGCGCCGCTGGGGCTATTTCGCGCTCCCGATCCTCCACCAGGACAGGCTCGTCGGGAAGCTCGACGCGACCGCCGATCGCAAGGCGTCTGTGCTGCGCGTCGCCGCGATCCACGAGGACGTGAAGTTCACGCGGTCGACGACGAAGGCCGTTCGGGCCGAGATCGAAGACCTCGCTGCGTGGCTCGGTCTCGCCTCGATCGAGCAGCCGGTAAGGCCGTGATCAGCGCTCGAGGGGTCGTCAAGCGGTACGGCAGCACGACCGCTCTCGCCGGGATCGACGTGGAGATCGGGCCGGGCGTCACCGGGCTCCTCGGCTCGAACGGCGCGGGGAAGACCACCTTCATCTCGCTCGTGCTCGGGCTGCGCTCGCGCGACGCGGGCGAGCTGACCGTGCTCGGCCAGGATCCGGCCTCGGCGGGGATCGAGGTTCGCGCGCGCATCGGGTACGCGCCCGAGCACCACGACCTTCCGGCAGAGCTCACGGCAACCGACTTCGTCAGGCACCTCGCCGAGCAGCACCTGCTGCCGCGCCGCGCCGCGGTGCAGCGGACGAATGACGCGCTGTGGCTCGTCGGTCTCGGCGAGGAGCGCTTCCGTCCGGTCGCGACGATGTCGACCGGCCAGCGACAACGCGTGAAGCTCGCTGCGGCGATCGCCCACGATCCGATGCTCGTCCTGCTCGACGAGCCCACCGACGGGCTCGATCCGATGCAGCGGACCGAGATGCTCGACCTCATCCGCCGGATCGGTACCGAGTTCGGCATGCAGATACTCATCTCGTCCCATCACCTCGAGGAGGTCGAGCGGATCTGCGACTCGGTCGTGATCGTCGAGGGCGGCGAGGTCGTGCGCGCCGGAACGCTCGAGGGCCTGAGGAGCGGCCCGGAGGGCCTGGTCGTCGAGGTCGACGAGCGCGTGGGGGAGCTCGTCTCGCTGCTCGAGAGCCGCGGTGTCGAGGTCACGGAGGACGACGGTCGCATCCTCGTCGGAGCGGGCTCGTTCGACGCCCACGACGCCGTCCGCGACGCGGTCGCCGAGCTCGGAGTAGGCCTGCGGCGGCTGGAGTCGCGCGGCCGGACCCTGGAGGACGTGTACCTCGGGGAGGAGCCGTGAGCTCCGGCGACGCCCGCCTGTTCGACGTCGGCTACCGCGCGTACGACGGGCCGCGCGAGCGGCCGGCGTACGCCGTCGTGAGCCTCGCCGTGTTCACGGTGCGACGCGTGCTCGGTCTCGGTCGTGGGGCGCGTCACAAGGTGCTGCCCGCGATCACGCTCGCGATCGCGTTCCTCCCCGCGCTGGGCTCGGTTGCCTTCGCCGTGATCGTCGACAACATCGCCGCCGGCGACCTGATCGGCTACGGCGACTACATGTTCATCATCGGCTCCGCGCTCGCGCTCTTCGCCGCGCTGATCGCGCCGGAGGCGCTGTGCCCCGACCGGCGCAGCGGAATGCTCGGGCTCTACCTCGCCGGCCCGCTCGACCGATCGCGGTACCTCGTCGCCAAGGGGAGTGCGGTGCTCGCCGTCATGCTGCTGATCACCCTCGGCCCGCTGCTCTTCATGCTGCTCGCGTTCGAGCTCGCAGGCTACGGCCCCGGGGCCGGCGACCTGCCCGAGCTGCTGCTCCAGATCTTCGCCGCGGGAATCGCGACCGCGCTCCTCTACGCCGCGCTGGCGATGGCCGTCTCGAGCCTGACGACCCGCCGGGCGGCCGCTGCGGTCGGGGTGATCCTGCTGCTGCTCGTCCCCGTGAACGTCGTCCGAGCGGCGATCGAGAGCACCGGCGCTCCCGACGAGCTGGACCTGCTCAGCTCGCCGTTCGTGGCCGCCGACCTCGCGTACCGGATCTTCGGGGAGACGCCCGACGACGTCGAGCCTGTGACCAGGCTCTCGACGTGGCTCGTGGCGGGCGGCGTCGTTGCGGCGGTCGCCGTCGGCGCGCTCGTCTGCTGGCTCCGGTACCGCCGTCTGGAGGGGTTTCGGTGACCTCGGAGCCGCGTGTCGTCGCCGACAACGTCTCGAAATGGTTCGGGCCGCTCGTCGCGGTCTCGGACGTCAGCTTCGACGTCGGACCCGGCGTGACCGCGTTGCTCGGGCCGAACGGCGCGGGCAAGTCGACCATGTTCCGGCTGCTCTGCGGTCTGGCCCGTCCCTCGAAAGGCTCGGTCCGGGTGCTCGGGCGAGATCCGCGCGACGACCCCGGCGTCGCACGCAGTCTCGGGCTCGTGCCGCAGCAGGAGACCGTCTTCGAGTCGCTGACGGCGCACGAGTTCGTCCTGCTCTCGGCTCGCCTGCATGGTCTCGAGGAGCCTGCCGTCGCCGCTGCCGCGGCGCTCGACACGGTCGGGCTCGACCCGGGCGACCCGCGCCGACTGCCCTCGTACTCGAAGGGAATGCGCCAGCGCGTGAAGGTCGCACAGGCGATCGTCCACGACCCGGCGGTGCTCGTCCTCGACGAGCCGCTCACGGGCCTCGATCCGCGCCAGCGCAGGGACATGGTCGCCCTGTTCCGGCGGCTCGGCGCCGAGGGCCGCTGCGTGATCGTGTCGAGCCACGTGCTCGACGAGGTCGAGCGGCTCGGCTCGCGGATCCTCGTGATCTCGCAGGGCCGGCTCAGTGCCGCCGGCGACTTTCACGAGCTCCGAGCCTTGATGGACGACCGGCCGCTGCGGATCCGAGTTCGCACTGATCGGCCGCGCGAGCTCGCGGGCGCCTTGCTCGGCTCTGGTGTTCTCGTCGGCGTTCGCCTCGGGAGCGAGGACGTGCTCGAGCTCGACACGACCGATGCCCGCGCCCTCACCCACGCGCTCGCTCCGACGGCGCGTGCGATCGACGCCCGGCTGCTCGAGGTGCGCGCGCTCGACGCCGACCTCGAGGGCGTGTTTCGCTACGTGGTGCAGCGATGAGCGCGCTCGACGCCGCCCGCCCGGGCACGTGGGGCACGCTCGGCGCGCTCCAGCGTCTCGTCCTCCGCACGCAGGTCTCCGTCCCGCGCCTTTTGGGCATCGCGGCGCTCAGCGGGCTCGCGATCCTGATCGGCCTGTTCGCGCGCTACGCGGACGATCCCACCCAGGCGGCCGTCGACGGAATCGCCTCGTACGGGCTCGCGATCCTCGTCCCGCTCGCAGCGCTTTGGCTCGGGACCTCCGCGCTCGGCGACCTGGTCGAGGACCGGCTGCTCGTCTACCTATGGCTCAAGCCGGTGCCCCGCTGGCAGCTCCCCGCGGCAGCCGTGCTCGCCACCGCCGCGATCGTGGTGCCGCTGACCGCGCTTCCGTTGACCGTGTCCGCGTTCGCGGCGGGCACCTCCCACCTCGCCTGGCCGGCGTTTCTCTCCGCCTCGCTCGGCGCGCTCGCGTACTCGGGTCTCTTCGTTCTCGCAGGGCTCTGGTTCCGCCGCGCGGTCTGGTGGGGGCTGGCGTTCATCCTGATCTGGGAGAACCTCCTCGCGAACACCGTCGACGGCGCCGCCCGGTTCACCGTCGCCGGCTGGACCGGCGCCGTCCTCGGGCTCGCCGCGGGAGCCGCCTACCACATCGACGCAGGCTCGCCCGCGGTCGCGTTCGTCGTGCTTCCGGCGATCGCGGTGGGCGGGTGGCTCCTGGCCGTGTGGCGCTACCGTCGCGCCGACGTCGACTGAGCCTTCGTCCGCCGGCGCTAGACGAGCCGGTGCTGCGTCGCCCAGCGCGCGAGCTCGTGCCTCGTCGAGAGCTGGAGCTTGCGGAGCACGTTCGAGACGTGGCTCTCGACCGTCTTCACCGAGAGATGGAGACGCGCGGCGATCTCTTTGTACATGTAGCCGCGGGCGATCAGCTGGAGCACCTCGCGTTCACGCGGGGTGAGCTCGTCGAGCTCCGTATCGCCGCCGACCTGCTCGCCGGCGCGGAACGCGTCGAGCACGAACCCCGCAAGGCGCGGCGAGAAGACGGCGTCACCTGTCGCGACGCGCTCGATCGCGGCGGCCAGCTCCGGTCCGGAGATCGTCTTCGTCACGTAGCCCCGGGCGCCAGCGCGGATCACCGCGATGACGTCCTCCGCCGCGTCCGAGACCGAGAGCGCGAGGAATCGCACGCCGGGTCGCTCGGGTGCGACCGCGTTGATGATCGCGTCGCCGCTCCCGTCCGGGAGGTGGACGTCGAGCAGCACGACCTCGGGATCGAGCTCGACGATCAGCGGCACGGCCTCGGCGACGGTTCCCGCCTGGCCCACCAGGTCGACGGCGTCGCCGAGCTCGGCGCGGACGCCGGCCAGGAAAAGGTCGTGGTCGTCGACGAGGACGACGCGACGCTTCACGATTGCCTCCGCGGGAGCCGCAGCTCCACCTCGGTCCCGCTCCCGGCGCTCGAGACCACGGTCGCCCGGCCGCCCGCACGCTCCATCCGGCCCTCGACCGACTCGACGAGCCCCCGCCGGTCGCCCGGGACCGCAGCGCGGTCGAACCCGGCGCCCCGGTCTCGCACGAACACGCTGACCTCGTCGTCGGTCACCTCGGCGTAGACGTCGATCTCGTCGACGCCCGCGAACTTCGCCGCGTTCGTCATCGCTTCCCGCGCGGCGAGCACGAGCGCGCCGACGGAACCGTCCACGGGGCAGTCTCCGGCGCTGGCGAGCTCGACGCGCACGCCGTGGAGCTCCTCGACGTCGCCCGCCGCGGCCCCGAGCGCGGCGAGCAGCGAGGCGCTTTCGTCGTCGAGTGGGTGGTCTCCGTAGAGCCAGCCGCGGAGCTCGCGCTCCTGCCGGCGCGCGAGCGACGCCACACGCCGCGGCTCTTGGGCGTGCTTCTGGATGAGGGCGAGCGTCTGGAGCACGGAGTCGTGGACTCGCGCCGCCATGTCCGAGCGTTCCTCGCTGCGGATGCGCGCGGTCCGCTCCACGTCCCGCTCGACCGCCAGCCGCCACACCCACGGGCCGCCGATCAGGAGCAGCGCCCCGGCGACGGCGCCCGGCGCGAGAAGATTCGACGAGGTGCCGCCGCTCCAGAGCAGGACGACGGCGCCGAGCGCCGCGAGGCCCATGCCGCCGTACGACAGCGGCGCCTCGGGATGGAAGCTGCCGCCCTGGCGCCACGCGAGCGCGAGCCCGCCGGCGATCAGGGCGATCCCGAGCACGGCGCGGTCGGAGAGGCCGAGCGCTCCGAGGAGCGCGACGCCCGAGACGAACGCCAGCACCGCGGCGACCCAGACGCGCTTCCCGGCCGTCCACGCCCAGAGAGCGAGGTACAGGAGGATCCCGGCTCCGCCGGCCAGCGCCAACAGCGCGAAGACGAGCCGAACCAGAGTCGGGTCGACCCCGAGGGTCTGCGCGATTCCCGCACAGACCCCCGCGAGCACTCGGTCGTCCGAGCTGGGCGCGAAGGAGCGGAGCGCCATCGCGCGTCATCGTACGGCGCGCTCGACGCGCAGGCTCCCCGCGCCGACGTGCGCCGCGAGGTCGAGGACCCGCTCACCCGAGCCGCCGAGATCGACGTCCGCGTTCCAGCCGTCGTCTTCTCTGCCGAGGAGGTTCACGTGACCCGCCCTGGCCTCTCCGTAGCCGCGAAGCGCGACGCCGGGCGGGAGGATCACCTTGAGGTCGCCGACGTCCACGCTCGTCTCGAGCTGGGTCACGCCCGGCGGGAACTGCATGCGGCTGAGGTCGAGCTCGAGCGCGCCGAGGCCGAGGCGATACTCGTCCCGCAGCTCCGCCGCGTTCGTGACGAGGTACTTCTGGTCGCCGATCCCGCGGCCCGGGTGGACGTCGAACACCGCCACGAAGACGGCCACGGCGATTACGAGCAGCGCCACGAGGGTCGCGAGCGTGAGGCCGAGCCAGCGGAAGACGCGACGCACGACGTGCGACTCCGGCTTCGCGACCTGCGAGTGCGTCGCTCCGGTGGCCTGTGCGACTCCCGCAGCTTCCGTGACCGCAGTGCTATCCGTGCCGTCCGGCGGCACGTCTGCCTTGGGGTGTCGCGTCAGCCAGAGGATGACCGCGCCCGCGAGCAGGAAGCACCACCACAGGTCGCCGTCGGACCACAGGGTCGCTCGCGACAAGAGGATCGCGCCCGCCACCGCGACGAGGCCGAGGCCGATCAGCGGCCAGGGCCGGTCGCGCCGGCCGCGGAGCGCCGCGGTCGCGACCGAGTCCTCCTCCCCCTCGTCGGGCATGACGAGCCATGCGGCTCCGTAGATGAGGATGCCGGCGCCGCCCAGGAGGGTGAGGACGACGAAGCCGACGCGGAAGACCGCGGGGTGGATCTCGAAGTATCTGGCGAGCCCGCCGCTGACGCCGGCGACCATTCGGTCGTTCCGGCTTCGCTCCAGGCGGCGGATCTCGGGGATATGTGTCGTGTGTTCGCTCATGGCTCCAGGATGGCTCGGCAACGCCCGCTGGGCCATCGGGAATGACCCCGAATCGACCCTGACTCGTCCCGGGGCGGGGCCGGCAAGAACCCCGGCGCTTTCGCCGGCGCGAGCGACGGTAGGCGCGCTCTATCGTGGAGCGAGATGGTTGATCGGAAGGGAGCGATCATGTCCAACCCGACAAACGGAACGGCTGACCGTCACCGCGTCGTGGTCGTCGGCGGAGGCTTCGGCGGCCTCTATGCCGTCAGGAAGCTGCGGCACGCACGCGTCGACGTCACGCTGATCGACCGGCGGAACTTTCACCTCTTCCAACCGCTCGTCTACCAGGTCGCGACCGGCGCGCTCTCCCCGGGGGAGGTCGCGGCGCCGCTACGCGGCATCTTCAAGCGCAGCGAGAACGTGCGCGTCGTGCTCGGCGAGGTCACCGGCTTCGATCTGGCCGGCAAGCGCGTTCTCGTCGACCGCTCCGCGACGGAAAACGGGCTGCGCGAGGTTCCGTACGACACCCTGATCGTCGCCGGAGGCTCCCACTACACGTACTTTGGCCGGGACGAGTGGGAGCCGCTCGCGCCCGACATCAAGTCGCTCGAGCACGCGCTCGAGGTGCGGCGCAGAGTCTTGACGGCGTTCGAGGCGGCCGAGGAGGACCCGAGCCCCGAGCGGCAGGCCGCCTGGCTCACGTTCCTCGTCGTCGGCGGCGGGCCGACGGGGGTGGAGCTGGCCGGCCAGATCGCCGAGATCGCCCGCGACACGCTGCGCCGCAACTTCCGCAATGTCGATCCACGTGGAGCCCGGATCCTGCTCGTCGAGATGGACGACCGCATCCTCCCGCAGTTCCCGCCCCGTCTTTCGAAGAAAGCTGCACGCTCGCTCGAGGAGCTCGGCGTGACGCCGCTGGCGGGACACAAGGTCGTCGACATCGAGGAAGACGCCGTGACGCTCGCCGACGCCTCCGGCGCAGAGCGGCGAATCCCGGCGCGCACCGTCGTCTGGGCCGCGGGTGTCGTCGCGTCGGAGCTCGCGGGAAAGCTCGCCGCAGAGGCGGGCGTCGATGTCGATCGCGGGGGCCGGGTGCCCGTCGGCCCTGATCTGACGCTCGCCGGCCATCCGGAGGTCTTCGCCGTCGGAGACATGGTGTCCGTGCACGCCGCGGACGGGTCGGCGGTTCGGTTGCCCGGTCTCGCGCCCGTCGCTATCCAGGAAGGGCGCTACGTCGCCCACGTCATCCAGGATCGACTGCACGGCCGACAGTCCAAGCCGTTCCACTACCGGGACAAGGGGAACCTCGCCACGATCGGCCGGAGCAAGGCCGTCGCCGACATCAAGGGGCTCCAGCTCGGCGGCTTCGTGGCGTGGGTGACCTGGCTCACCGTCCACCTCTTCTATCTCATCGGCTTCCAGAACCGTCTGCTCGTCGTGATGCGCTGGGGGTTCAGCTTCGTAACGCGTGGGCGCGGCGCCCGGCTGATCACGAATCCCCGCACGGCGGACGAGGAGCGGGAGACCTCTTCTGAACAAGCCGAGCATCGCGTGGCGGCGGGCCCGCGCTGAGACGGCGCCTGCGCGGTGTGGGAAAATCGTCTCGAGCGACATGTCGTCGGACGACCACCACAGCACATATCTCGCAAGAGCCCTCGGCGCGCTGACCCCGGCGGGTAAGGAGCGGATCGACGAGCTCCTTGCGCAGCTCGTGACCGCGGTCGGGGGCCGTGAGCCGGTGACCCGGTTTGCAGCCGCCCTGAAGACGGACGTGGCTCTCGGCCGCACGACCATGGGCCCGGGGCCGGAGGACGGGTTGAGCCGGCAGGACGTCAACGACCTCCTCGCGGGCTTCATGCAGATCCGCGACCGGGAGCCGTTCGACGACGTCGCCGACTGGGCGAACGCGGTGGTCGCGCTCCTCGAGGACCGGGCTGCAGTCTGAGTAGCGGGGAGCGCGCGGCGGGGTCACGCCGATCGTCTGCTCCGCCGGTCAGGAAGTCGATTCCGGCGCTTCCTCGAGCTTCAGCAGGTCGAGCAACTCGCCGATCGCGTAACCCGTCTGGGCGGCATGGCGCATGGCCGCTTCACGGTCGATCGTGTAACGGTTGCGCCGCCCGACCCGCTCCACCGTGATGAACCCCGCCTCGGCGAGGTCGGCGACGATCCGCTGAGCTGCGCGCTCGGTGATGCCGACCATCTGAGCGATGTCGCGCGTCCTGACGTCCCCGTCTTGCGCGATGCAGAGCAGCACCTGCGTGTGGTTCGTGACGAACGTCCAGGGCTTGCCGTTGGGGTGACTTGACTCGTGCGACATAGTTTTCGTATATTTCATTTCGCGCTACAGTTATCGTCTCTAACGCGTCGTAAAAGATTAGCGAATCAACATCAGGAGGAACGATGGAAGGCGCCAATGGGCTTCGCGGGCGGAGGTACGAGTTCGGTCACGGGGCCGTCGAGCTCGTGTACGACGGCGAGGTCACGACGGTCGTCGTGTCGGGCGACCTCGACCTGTCGACGGTGGGACGCGTTCGTCTCGCGCTCGAGAGTGCATGCGAGGCACCGCCGGCAAAGCTCGTCGTCGACCTCTCTGCGGTCGACTTCGTCGACTCGCACGGCCTTCAGCTTCTCGTTTCCACGCACCGGCGGCTGGCGGCCGAGTCGTGCTCGATCGTCGTCCTTCCTCCGGCCGAGCACGTTCAGCGTGTGTTCACGCTGACCGGCCTCGACTGGTTCTTGCACCACGAGCCTGCAGCCCGTGCGGCCGCGAGCGAAGGCTGCGACTGAACTTGGCGGCGACCTAGCGATCGGTGTCTCGTCCGAGCGCCAGCTCGGTCGCCGACTCGACCGTCGCCGTGCCACGCCCGACGGCAAGCCCGACCAGAAAGCAGACCAGAGGAGCGTTGGTTCGCTCCCCGCTTTCGTGCGCCGCGATGCGAGCGAGCTGGAGCAGCAGCTCGGCGTCGCGGGACGACAGGACGAGATCGCCCGCGCCCTCGACGCCGCTCTCGAGACGCTCCCGCGCGTCTTCCAGCCAGTCCGCCACGCCCTGATCCTAGGGACGAAGGCGCGATGCCCCGGGGCGTAGTCGCTGTTCGGACTGTCATCGGTGTCGGGCCGTAGGCTTCCGTTCGGCCGCTGTTACGTTGGGACGTCCTGTTCAGGGCCGGACTCGGAGCAACCAGTGCACACTGCGACTACGAGCGACGCGACAAAGTACGTCGACATCAACGGTCTTCGGATCCGTTGCGAATCGGCGGGCGAAGGCCCGCCGGTGCTCATCTTGCACGGCTGGGGCGGCAGCATCGAGTCCGTTCGCCCGGTGCTCGCGGCCGTCGCGCCGGTGGCGACGGGCTGGGCGATCGACCTGCCCGGCTTCGGTGAGTCGGACGCTCCTCCGGTTCCCTGGGGAACGCCCGAGTACGCCGAGTTCGTCTGCGAGCTGATGGACGCGCTCGGCCTCGAAGTCGCTGCGGTCATCGGCCATTCCTTCGGCGGGCGCGTTGGCATGCGCCTCGCGGTGAGCCACCCCGAGCGGGTGACGAAGCTCGTCCTCGTGAACAGCGCCGGGATCCGCCCCAAGCGCAAGCCGCGGTACTACGTCCGGTTCGCCCTGGCGAAGCTGGGCAAGGCGGCGGAGCGCTTCGGCGGGCGCGCGGGCGGGCGGCTTCGCGCGCGGATCCTCGCGCGCACGGCGTCGCCCGACTACCTGTCCGCGGGACCGCTTCGCGGCACCCTCGTTCGCGTCGTCAACGAGGACCAGCGCGACGAGCTCCCTCGCATCGCCGCTCCCACCCTGCTCATCTGGGGGAGCGAAGACCACGAGACCCCGGTCGCCGCCGGGAAGCTGATGGAGACGCTGATCCCCGACGCCGGACTGGTCGTCTTCGAAGGCGCCGGGCACTACAGCTATGTGGACGCGGCCCCGGCGTTCGGCCGGGTCGTGCGCCATTTCCTCGACCCGGACGGTGCTGCGCGTTGAACACGGTGCTCGCTTGCGGCCTCGTTTTCGCGGTCCTTGGAGCGATCGCGGCTCTCGCCGGCACGACGCGCCGCTGGCTCCATCTCTTCCAGCTCGAGCACTACGAGTCGGCCCGGCTGATGAGCTGGTGGGGACGGCGGCGAGACCTTTGGCGCCCCCTCGAGCTCGGTGCCTGCGCCGTGGCGGTCGTGGCCTCGGTGGTGTCCGTCGCGACGGGGCACGACACGGTCGCGTTCGCGCTGCTCGTGCTCGTCGGCGTCACCCTGGTCGCCGTCGGTGTCCTCGAGTGGCGGCGAGAGGAGAAGAAGCCCCTCGTCTTCACCGCGCGGGCGAGGCGGCTCTTCGTCGTGAGCCACATCCCTGCCCTGCTCCTGCTCGTAGCGACGCTGGCCGTCGCTGTCGCGGGCGCCACCTCGGCCACAATGATCGCGGTGCTGGCGGGCGCTGGGCTCGTGGCGGTCGCCGCAGCTCCGCTCTTCCTGGCCGCGGCGAACGTCGCGCTCAAACCCTTCGAGCGGCGTGTCAACCGGCGCTACGTCCACCAGGCCCGCGCCACGCTCGCGCGCGTCGCGCCGCTGACGATCGGGATCACGGGCAGCTACGGGAAGACGACGACGAAGTTCTGCGTCGGCCGCGTCCTCTCCGCAAGCCGCGAGACGCTCGTCACGCCCGACAGCTTCAACAGCTTCCTGGGAGTCACCCGAACCGTCAACGAGCGCATGCAACCGACCCATGAGGCGTTCGTCGTCGAGATGGGCGCTTACCGTCCCGGCGACATCCGGGAGCTGTGCGAGCTCGTCCACCCGACGATCGGCATCCTCACCGCCATCGGGCCGATGCATCTCGAGCGGTTCGGGTCGCTCGACGCGATCAGCCAGACGAAGGCGGAGCTCCTCCATTCGCTCCCGGCAGACGGCCACTTCATCACGAACGCCGACGACCCGCGTTGCCGCTCGCTTGCCGCGTCCGCACACGTTCCGGTGACGCTGTTCGCCGTCGACGGCGCCGACGCCGACGTGCGCGCCTCCGACGTCCGCGTCGGCTCCGGACGGACGTCCTTCACGCTGTGGCTCGGTGAGCGGCCGCACGCCGTCGAGGCGCGGCTGCTCGGGCTCCACAACGTTCGCAACCTGCTCGCCGCCGCGGCGTGCGGCCTCGTCACTGGGGTCTCCGACGCCGACATCGTCGCCGCACTCGAAGCGGTCGAAGCTCCGCCTCATCGCCTCGCTCCGATCGTGAATCGCAGAACGGGAGTTGTGGTGATCGACGACGCCTACAACTCGAACCCCGAAGGCGCGAGGAACGCGCTCGACGTCCTGGCCGAGCACGAGGCGAACCGGCGCGTGCTCGTGACGCCCGGCATGGTGGAGCTCGGCAGCGAGCAGGACGCCGCAAACGCGGAGCTCGGCCGCCACGCCGCACGCGTCTGCGACGTCGTCCTGCTCGTCGGAGCGGATCAGACGAAGCCGGTCGAGCGCGGTCTCCGGGAGGGCGGGCTCGACAGCGACCGGATCCTCGTCGTCCATGACATCGACGAAGCGACCAAGGAGCTGGCCCGCATCGTCGGCGCAGGCGACGTCGTGCTGTTCGAGAACGACCTGCCCGACACGTACATCCCGCACCGGCGGCCGAGTGTGCGCGACGCCGACAGCGCCGACCGGCGGATCGGAGCACCGGCGCGGCGATGAACGTCGGCGTGATCTTCGGCGGCGCCTCCGTGGAGCACGACGTCTCGGTCATCACCGCGCTCCAGGCGATGGAGGCGCTGTCGACCCGGCACACGGTCGTTCCGATCTACGTCACCCGGTCGGGCCGCTGGCTGAGCGGCGACACGCTCCGCGACCTCCGCTCCTACCAGAGCGGCGACGACCCCGACGCGCCCGAGATCTCCCGCGACCTCAGCGGTGGCGCGCTCCGCGAGCGCGACGGCTCCGGTGTCTTCTCGCGGCGGCGCAGAGAGCTCGGCCGGGTGGACGTCGTGCTCCCCGCGACCCACGGCACCTACGGCGAGGACGGATCGC
Organism: Gaiella sp.; assembly: GCA_035698545.1. GTDB lineage: Bacteria > Actinomycetota > Thermoleophilia > Gaiellales > Gaiellaceae > Gaiella. The sequence continues at coordinate 24,854 of DASSBV010000165.1, forward strand.
TCCAGGGGCTCCTCGAGTTGTGCGGGATCGCCTACGCGGGGAGCTCGGTGGCGGCCTCGGCCGCGGCCATGAACAAGGCCCTGACGAAAGCCGTCTTCCACCGGCACGACATCCCCACCCCTGGATCGACCGAGGTCTTGCGCGAGGAATGGGAGCACGACCGAGACGCCGTCGCCACACGGATCGCGAACCTCGGTCTCCCCGTGTACGTCAAGCCGGTCTCGCTCGGCTCGAGCATCGGGGTCAGCCGCTGCGCCGACGTCGACGAGGTCAGGGAGGCGCTCGAGCTCGCGCTCGAGCTCGACCGCGTCGCGTTGGTCGAACCGAGCGTCGAAGGCGCGATCGAGGTCAACTGCGCGGTGCTCGGCTCACCCGGCGGCGAGCTGCGGACGTCCGCAACCGAGCAGCCCGTCACCCAGGACGACCTGCTCTCGTTCGACGACAAGTACCTGCGTGGCGGAAAGGACGAGGGGATGAAGGGCGCCGAGCGCATCATCCCCGCACCGATCGCCGACGAGCAGACCGAGCGCGTCCACACGCTCGCAAAGCAAGCGTTCGCCGCCCTCGGCTGCGCCGGCGTCGCGCGGGTCGACTTTCTGGTCGATGCCCAGGGCACGGTCCTGGTGAACGAGGTCAACACGATCCCGGGATCGTTCTCCTTCTACCTGTGGGAGCCCGCGGGCCTCCGTTTTCCCGAGCTCCTCGACCAGCTGCTGGACATCGCGCTCTCGGAGCACGAGAAGGCGCGCTCGACGACGCGGACGTTCGCGAGCGCCCTCCTTGCGACACACGGCCGCGGCGCGAAGACGAAGGCGTAGGGCCCGTCCAGGTCATCAACCGGCCGCCGTCGATGCCCTCGCTGTTTGCGACCGGCCGAGACCGGCGGCGCCTCAGTCTTCGTGCGTGATCACGAACCGCGCCTTGCGGCCCGTCACATCGACGACTGCGTAGGGATGCCCCGCGAACCAACGCTGGGTCTCGGAGTCGAGGTGGACGTCGATGCCGTCCATCCGTGTCGGTGGGTTGAAGGTCACCCCGGCCGGCGGGTCCATCGAGATCGCGATCCTCGTGGTCGAGCTCACGAGCCACCAGCGGCGGCGCCGCTGTTCCCAGACGTACAGCCGACGGCCGTTCGCGGCGAGGTGCCGGCGGGCGACGGGAGAGAGCTGCGACGGCGGCGCCGGCTCGGGCGGTGGATCGACGATTGCGGGCATCGCGCTCATCGACCGCTCGATGATCCCACCGCCGTCGGACAAGACAGCCCACCGCCAGAACATCCTCGACAGCTCGGATGCGTGACCCCGCGTCGAGCTGACGCGGTACGCAATCCGGCGCGGGCCGATCCAGGCGTAGTCAGCCGCGACTGGAGTCGCCGGCGAGCCAGACTGGGGGATTCGGTCGCCG
>DASSBV010000166.1:0-3403 GCA_035698545.1 Gaiella sp.
TCGTCTACGGGCGGAACCCCGTGCGCGAGGCGCTCCGCGGGCCGCGCGAGGTGCTCGAGCTGTGGGCCACCGAGCGCGCGATCGCGAGTCTCGAGTGGCTCGGGGAGGGGCCCCGTCCGCGCGTCAAGCGGGAACGCGAGCTCACCGAGGCCGCCGGCTCCAACGACCACCAGGGAGTCGCGGCCTGGTGTGAGCCCTATGCCTACGCAGACGCCTGGGAGCTCGCGAGCGGGCCTACCCCGCTTCTCTGCTGCCTCGACCAGGTCACCGACCCGCGGAACCTCGGGGCCGTCGTCCGGAGCGCCGCCGGCGCGGGCGCAACCGGGGTCGTCCTTCCCGCACACGGGGCGGCAGTCGTCACGGCCGCCGTCAGCCGCTCGTCGGCGGGCGCGGTCGAGCACGTATCGGTCGCGGTCGTCCCGAACCTCGCCCGCTTCCTGGCCGACGTGAAGAGCGACCGGTTGTGGGCCTACGCTGCCGCCGCGGACGGCGAGACAGGCTTGTGGGAGCTCGACCTCACCGGAGGTGTCGCGCTCGTCTTCGGGGCGGAGGGGAAGGGCGTGCGGCCGCTCGTGCGCCGCACGTGCGACGGCGTCGTCTCGATCCCGCTGGCGCAGGGCGTCGAGTCGCTCAACGTCAGCGTCGCCGCGGCGGTCGCGATGTTCGAGGCACGTCGGCAGCGGCTAGCCTCTACCTCAACTGGAGGTTGAGTCTGGAACCGACTCTCTATCTGTTCGACGGCTCGAATCTGTTCCACGCAGGCACGTTTCGCGACCGGGACGAGCTGACCGACCTGCTGGCCGGTTTCGTGGCGCTCCGGGGCGCGCGCGGCGTCGTGGTGTTCGACGGCGTCGGGACGGAGCGCCAGATCGGGCCGCTCGCCGTGCGCTTTGCGTCTCACGCCGACGCGGTGCTAGAGCGACTCGCGGCCGAGAATCGCGATCGCGAAGCGGTGCTCCTGGTTACCAGCGACGCTGCGGTGCGCGGCACGAGCGGGCAGGAGGTGCGCCATCGGGCGTCCAGCTCCTTCCTCGCCGAGCTCGCAACCGTCGTCCACAAGGAGGCGTCCTCGAGCCGGCTCGGGGACAGGCTGGACGACGAGACGCGGTCGCGGCTCGAGCGGCTGCGCCGCGGGCTGCCCTCCTGAGAGCCACTCCACAGCGGCCATACGAACACGCGTTCTTATTACAATGGAACTTGCGCAACGGGGTTGTAACGCGCGCGTAATCCTGCTAGCTTCTCCCTCGACTTCAGGGTGAGACTTCGCCTCGAGGTCGACCGATCCCCATTCTCGGAGACCAGGGAGAGACCATGTCAGCCCGGACAGCCACTGCACCGAAGAGTCCGCAGAAGCTGCAACGCGAGCTCGAGGATCTCCAGCTCGTGCTGAAGGTGAGAAATGGCAGCAAGACCGCCCAGGACGAGCTGATGCGGCGCTACTACGGCTTCGTCCGCCTCAAGGCGAGCTCGTACTTCCTCGCCGGCGGCGACGCGGACGACCTCGTGCAGGAGGGAATGATCGGGCTGTTCAAGGCCGCGCGCGACTTCCGTACCGACAAGGAGACGTCCTTCCGCTCCTTCGCTGAGCTCTGCGTCACGCGGCAGATCATCACGGCGATCAAATCGGCCACCCGCTACAAGCACGCTCCTCTCAACACCTACGTCTCCTTCAGTCACACGCCCGCCGGTCAGGACGTCGAGGGCGAGTGCACGCTCGGTGACGCGCTCCCAGGCCCGTCGATCGACGACCCATCGGTGCGCGTGATCTCGACGGAAGAGCTCCAGGCGCTCGTCGGCTGCCTCGGTACAACGCTGTCGGGCCTCGAGTCGGAGGCGCTCCGGCTCTACCTCGACGGCTATTCGTACGAGCAGATGGCGGAAAACCTCGGCTGCGACTGCAAGACGATCGACAACGCGCTCCAGCGCGTGAAGCGGAAGATCGTTGCGCACCAGGCCGAGCGCGCGGTCGTCGCCTGAAGCGGGCTCGAGTGGAGGCGTCCGCAGGCGCGGTTGTGCTCAGCGAGCCTCAGGCGCGTCCGAGGTCCGCTGATCACGAACGAACGTACGGACGCGTCCACTAGCCGGCGAGAGCGACGAGGCCGATGCCGAGCGCGACGAGGCTCGCGCCCGCCACGCGAGTCGGCCGCAGCGGCTGGTGCCCCGCCAGGGCTGCGAGCACCGTTGCGATCACGACGCTGGTCTCGCGGACGGCCGAGACGCTGGCCGCCGGCGCGTCGCGGAGGGCGAGCAGCACGAGGATGTACGTCCCGAAGAGCAGGAGCGCGACGAGCACGAGCCGTGGTGTCGCCTCTCCGCGTATCGCCGCGCCGCCGCGCGTCCGCGACACGAAGGCGCCGTAGACGAGTGCGGGCCCGATCAGCACGAGCTCGATGTACGGGATCGGGCCCGCATGCTCCAGTCCTTCCTTGTCCACGAGCGTGTACCCCGCGATGAACACGGCGGTGGCGAGCGCGAGCAGAACCCCGCGCCGGTCGGAGGAGGCCTCCGCGATCCCCACGCCGCAGACGAGGAGGATCCCAATCGTGACGGCGACGACGCCTGCGATCTGCCCGGCGGAGGTCGAGCGGCCCATGATCATGACGGCCCCGAGCAGCGCGAGCACAGGCGCGCTCCCCCGCGCCACGGGGTAGACGAGACCGACGTCCGCGGCCCGGTACGCGGCCGCCAGGAACGCGAAGTACCCGAGCTCGAGGGCTGCCGAGGCGACGATGTACGGAAGCGCATCCGCCTCGACCCGCCACGTCAGCGCGGCGACGGGGGCGAAGGCGACCACGCCGATCAGGAGCATGAGCGCAACCGCGGCCTCGGGCTCGCTCCGCCGCCCGAGGAAGACGTTTCCGCCGGCGTGCAGCCAGGCGGCCGTGAACGCGAGAGCAAAGGCCGTCCCCGACACCGGACAACCCTACGCCGAGCTCGGATCCTCCCCTTCGACGAGCTCGAGAATGCCGGTCGGCGCGTCGAGCGCGCCGACCGTCCGCCGCGCAGCCTCGTCGATGTGGATCCGCGGCGGCGGAGGAGGCTCGGGATGGTATGTCCCGGGGCCGTAGAAACGTCCGTACCGCAGTACGACGCCGCCGACTCCGAGTGTCGCGCGCTCGAGCTCGCGGACTGCGGCGCCCGAGTCGCCGCCGGCGTCCCACGCGACGCTCTGCGCAAGGAAGCGCAAGGCCCCGGCCGCGCCCGCTGCTGCGACGAGGTTGGTCGTTCCCTCGCGCCGTATCCGTGCGTTCCCCGCACGGCGCTGGGCGAGGTCGGCTTCGTCGTCTGGCAGATCCGTCACCTGGTGCATCACGGCGTCGGGCCGGAACGACGTCACGGCCTCGCGAAGCTCGTCCGCCTCGAAGACGTCGCACACGACCGGGGTCGCGCCGAGCCGAAGAAG
>DASSBV010000167.1:0-6470 GCA_035698545.1 Gaiella sp.
CTCGAGCGACGAGTGCTGCCCCGGGGTCGCGAACACCTGGTCGACGATCGACGAGGCGAGGTAGTTGGCGATCACGACCTTCTTGAAGAGGCCCGTCGCGATGAGGTAGAAGGCGCGGCTCGTGTCGACGCGGCGCGGGTCGCGCGGCGTGGAGATCTGCGGGATCAGCTCGCTCGGCCGCACGATCGGTCCAGCGACGAGGTGCGGGAAGAACGAGAGGTACACCGCGAACTTCTCGAGCGTCGTCGGCTGGAAATCGCCGCGGTACGCGTCGACGACGTAGCTGATCGCCATGAACGTGAAGAAGGAGACGCCGACGGGCAGGACGATCGACTTCAGCGAGAGCGGGAGGTCCATCCCGACGTACGACGCGAGGTTGTCCCCCGAGGAGACGAAGAAGTCGTAGTACTTGAAGTAGCCGAGCAGGCCCAGGTCGCCGGCCAGCGCGAGGATCAGCAGCGCGCGCTTCTGCGCCTGGACGGAGGTTCGCCAGATGCGGACTGCGAGGAGCTGGTTCCAGAGGGTGCACCCGGCGAGGAGGAAGACGAAGCGCCAGTCCCACCAGCTGTAGAAGACGTAGCTCGCGACGATGATGAACGGCCGCCAGCGGTGCGGCCACGGCATCGTCAGCCACGAGAGCGGCAGGACGACGAGGAAGAAAAGTGCGAAAGTGGCGGTCGGGAAGAGCACCGGCGAGGAAGCCTAAAGTGCGGTCCCGCGGGCGGGTCCGTCAGACCGCAGGGCGCTGCTCGACCGTCGCCTCGGGGTCGTCCCCCGGCGTGACCGGGGGCAGGCGAGTGACTGCAGTCACCGGGTCGCCGGTCGAGTCGAGCAACGTGTGCTCCACCGGCGGGGCGTACCAGGCGGGGTCGGCGCGCGGCGCCTCCGGCGGGCCAGCGGCGTAGACGGGGATCGTGGGTTCCCGCTCGGCGCGAGAGGCCGCCCACTCGATCAGCGCGACGAGCACCCAGGCGCCGACCATCACACCGACGATCGCGACCGCGTCGAGCTCGGCGATCGCAGCCGCGGCGGCGACGGCTGCAAGGAACAGGCCCTCGAGCACAACGCGCGGAAGTTGCGGCCGCCGGCGTACCGGCGCCTCGACCTCTCCGAGCCACGCGAACGCCCCGGGCGGCAGCGGATCCTGCGGCTTGGCCGGCGGTGGGAGCGCCGAGCGCCGGTCGAGCGCACGGACCTCAGCCTGCAGGGCACCCACCTGCTCGGAGAGGCGGTCGATCGCCTCGCCCAGGTCCTCGCTCACGGGAGCGGCTCCTGCATCGCGTCGATCGCCTCCTGGGCCTTCGCGTGGACACGCGCGCGCCGCTCCTCGAGCGACTCCTGCGGCCCCTCCGGCTCCGGCTCGGGCTCGTCCGCGGAGGCCTGCGCAGCCTCGGTGGCGCGGCTCTCGTCCAGCTTGCGGCGCAACGCGTCGGCGTGGTCGTCGACCGGCGGGGCGGGGCCGGCCGGCGCATGGTGGACGCGTCTGCGCGCGAGCATCCGCGCCAGCGCCGCGATCCCGACAACCCCTGCGGTCCAGCCGATCAGCCTGCGCACGTGGCCATGGTAGACGGTCTCGCTGCTACCCTTCCGCCGCTTCCTGCCACGCCGCGCGACGCCGCTCCCGGGCGACGCACAGACCGACGGGGCCGACTCAGACCGGAGGAAGGAGACAGGGAACCGCGTGACCGAGTACGAACTTCTGCTGCTGCTCGACCCCGAGCTCTCGGAGGAGAAGCAGACCGAGATCGTCGAGCGTGTGAAGACCCTCGTCGACCAGGGCGGGGGCACCTTCGAGCGCCATGACCCGTGGGGCCGGCGCAAGCTCGCGTACCAGATCGAGAAAAAGGACGACGGGATCTATCACCTCCTCACGTTCTCGGCGCCCGCGGAGACGCTCGCCGAGCTGAGCCGCGTGCTCAAGATCGACGACGCCGTGCTGCGCCACATGGCGACCCGTCGGCTCGAGGGGGGTCCCGCCGAGCCAGTAGCGGCGGGAGCCGCGATCGGCGACGATGCCGGGGCACAACCCGTGGACGCCCCGGAGGAGGAGTAACCAATGGCCGCCATCAACCGCGTCGTGCTCGTCGGCAACCTGACGAGGGATCCCGAGCTCAGGCATACGCCGTCCGGGACGGCCGTCTGCAATCTGCGGCTCGCCGTGAACACGCGCCGCAAGGACGAGACGGGACAGTGGGTCGACAAGCCCAACTACTTCGACATCACCGTCTGGGGGAACCAGGGCGAGCGCTGCGCGCAGTACCTCTCCAAGGGCCGCCCGGTCGGGGTCGACGGGCGCCTCGAATGGCGTGAGTGGGAGACGCCCGAGGGCAACAAGCGCCAGGCGGTCGACGTCGTCGCAGACACCGTGCAGTTCCTGGGTGGCCGCGGCGACGGCGAGGGTGGCGGCGCCGGCGGCGGATACATCCCGGCCGATGCGACCGCGACGCCCGCCGGCGACTTCCCGACGTCCCCGACCGACGACGACATTCCCTTCTGAAGATGGGTGACCGGCAATTGGAGCACGTCCGGATGACGCCCGTGACACGGCGCATCGAGGCACGCTCGCCCGTGACACGTACCGTTCCGGTACGCGCCACGGCCGATCGCCCCACGCTGCTTGGTCACGGACGCCCCCGAACGCACTCGAATCACCAATCAACCATCTAGGAGGCCACATGGCTGCGAAGACCCAGACGCGCAAGCGCCCGGGCCCCGGGGCGACCGGTGGCCGGCGCAAGAGCTGCCACTTCTGCAAGGACAAGGTGCAGGAGGTCGACTACAAGAACATCAACCAGCTGAGGCGCTACATCTCCGAGAAGGGCAAGATCCGGAACCGCCGCATCACCGGGGCGTGCCGCCGTCACCAGCGGCAGGTCGCGGTCGCGGTGAAGCGGGCCCGCGAGGTGGCGCTCCTGCCGTACGTCCAGGGGCAGTGATGGAGGTCATCCTCACCAACGACGTCGACAAGCTCGGTCTCAAGGGCGACGTCGTCGACGTGAAGCGCGGCTACGCGCGCAACTACCTCCTGCCGCGGAAGCTCGCGGAGGTCGCGACCGCCGGTCGCGTCGCAGAGCTGCGGCGCGTCGAGGAGGATCGGGCACGCCACGAGGCCCGGACGGCGGAGCAGGCCGAGGAGATCGCAGCCACGTTGACCAAGACCGTGCTCCGCTTCGAGGTGAAGGCGGGCCCCACCGGGGCGCTGTTCGGCTCGGTCACCCCGACCGACGTCGCCGAGGAGCTCTGGCGGACGCGGAAGATCCGCGTCGACCGGCGCAAGATCGACATCGACTCGATCAAGCGGATCGGCCGCTACTCGATCCCCGTGCACGTCTTCGAGGGCGTCACCGCCGAGGTGAAGACCCTCGTCGTGCCCGAGGGCGGCGAGCTGCCGCCGGAGGAGGAGCTCGCGGCGCTCGAGGCGGCGGAGCAGGCGGAGGCCGAGGCGGCCGCCGCCGCGCACGAGGAGGCCCTGCGCGAGACCGAGGCCGCGCTCACGGCCGAGGAGGAAGCGCTCGCGGCCGAGGAGGAAGCGCTCGCGGCCGAGGACGAGCCGCTGGACGCGGAGGCCGAGCGTGAGCTCGAGCCGACGGTCGCCGACGAGCCGGGCGAGCCCCGCGAGGAGGAGTGAGACACGGGAGGGCACCGTGCCCTCCCGTTCTCCACAAGCTTCTCCACGCTCGTCCACAGGTCGCCGGGCGGCTGTGGACGAGGGACACGAACTCTCCGCTCCGAGCGGCCATTTCCTCGTCGCCGGTGCGCCCAAACCTGTGGACGAGGTGTCCGGCGCTTGGGATAACCTGCGAACATGTGTTCCTTTGTCCCTGCTCTCTGCGGTGGATGGTCTGTGGGCAGGTCGGTTCTGGACGTGGCCCGCCACGACGGGTTTGATCCCGCGCCGTGAGCACGGTCCAGGCCCCGCCCGCGACGCCCCTCGTCCCGCCGCAAAATCTCGAGGCCGAGGAGTCGGTGCTCGGCGCGATGCTCCTCTCGGAGAACGCGATCGGCTCGGTCACCGAGATCCTCGGCGCCTCCGACTTCTACCGCGGCTCGCACGCGACGATCTATCTCGCCTGCCTCGAGCTCTGGAAGAAGGGCGAGCCCGTCGACGCGATCACGCTCGTCAACGAGCTCGAGGAGCAGGGAGCCCTCGAGTCGGTCGGCGGGAGCGCCCGGATCGCAGAGCTCGCTGCGCTCGTCCCCGCGACCGGGAACGTCGACCACTACGCGCGGATCGTCAAGGAGGCCGCCACCCTCCGTGCGCTGATCCAGGCGGGCCAGGAGATCGCGCGGCTGGGACGCGACCGGATCGGCGAGACGACCGAGCTCGTCGACCGCGCGGAGCAAATCGTGTTCGACCTCTCGCAGCAGCGGGTCACCGGCGACTTCGACCACATCGGCCCACTCCTCACCGAGAGCTTCGAGCGGATCACGAAGCTCTACGAGGCAGGTGTCGACGTCACCGGCGTGCCCAGCGGATTTCGCGATCTGGACCGGCTCACATCCGGGTTCCAACCGGGCAACCTCATCATCCTGGCGGCGCGCCCGTCGATGGGGAAGTCGGCGCTCGGGCTCTGCATCGCGGCGAACCTCGGCGTGCGCAGCTCGATGCCGGTCGCCCTGTTCACGCTCGAGATGTCGAAGGCCGAGGTCACGCAGCGGCTGATGTGCAGCGAGGCCAAGGTCGAGTCGAACCGCGTCCGCTCGGGCAAGCTCGCGCAGGAGGACTGGCCGCGCCTCACGGCCGCCTGCGACAAGCTGATGAAGGCGCCGATCTGGGTCGACGACACCGGCTCGATCACGATGATGGAGCTTCGCTCGAAGGCCCGCCGCCTCAAGAGCCGCACGCCGGACCTCGGGCTGATCATCGTCGACTACCTCCAGCTGATGACCTCCGGCGGGACGGTCGAGAACCGCGTGCAGGAGGTGTCGCAGATCTCGCGCAACCTCAAGGTGCTGGCACGCGACCTCGACGTGCCGATCCTCGCCCTCTCCCAGCTCTCCCGCGCGGTCGAGCAGCGACACGACAAGCGCCCGATCCTGTCCGACCTGAGAGAAAGCGGCTGCCTGGCGGCTGAGTCGCGCGTGTTCCTCCCGGACGAGGGGGTGTACCGGCCGATCCGAGAGCTCGTCGGCCGGACGGGGTTCAACGTCCTCGCGCTGAACGAGGAGACGTGGCAACTCGAGCCGCGCCCTGTGACGAACGCGTTCTCGACGGGACGTAAGCCGGTGTTCCGACTACGTACGCGGCTCGGTCGAGAGATTCGCGCGACGGCCAACCACAAGTTCCGCGCGTTCGACGGATGGAAGCGACTCGACGAGCTTCAGCCCGGCGATCGGCTTGCGCTCCCGCGGCGTCTCGACCGATGGGGAAGCGACGAGCCCAGCATGAGCACCGACGAGCTTGCGCTGCTCGGTCACCTCATCGGCGACGGCTGCACGCTGCCCCGACATGCGATCCAGTACACGACGCGCGAGCCCGAGCTCGCCGCCCTCGTCGCCGATCTCGCCGAGCGTGTGTTCGGCGATCGAGTCGCCCCCAGGATCAATCCGGAGCGCTCGTGGTATCAGGTGTATCTGCCCGCGGCGCATCCGCTGACGCACGGCGTCCGAAACCCGATCGCCGAGTGGCTCGACCGGCTCAGTGTGTTCGGCTTGCGAAGCTATGAGAAGCGCGTGCCCGACGAGGTGTTTCGCCAGCCGAACGAGGGCATTGCCACCTTTCTGCGGCACCTTTGGGCGACGGACGGGTGCCTTTGGTGGCGCGACGGCAGGTACCCGATCGTCCGATACGACACGACGAGCTCCGCGCTCGCGAGCGGCGTCGTCTCGCTCCTCCTGCGGCTCGGCATCACCGCGACGCGTGCGGTTGTCTCGATGGGGGCGAAGGGTCGTCCCTCACATCGCGTGGAATTGCGTGGGCAGCCCGATCTCTACCGGTTCCTGCTCAGAGTGGGAGCGCTGGGGACGCGCCGGCAGGGCGTCGTGTCGGAGATGCTCGGCTACCTCGCGAGCAGTGACGAGCGGACGAACCGGGATGTCGTGCCGCGCGAGGCTTGGCGAACGCTCGTGGCGCCCGCAATGGTCGCCGCGGGTGTAACGACTCGCTCTCTCCAAAAACGACTCGGCACGCATTACTGCGGTTCCACGCTGTACAGGGCAAACCTCGGTCGCCATCGTGCGGGTCTGGTTGCCGAGATCGTCGGCTCAGATCGCCTTCGCGCGCTCGCGACGAGCGACGTCTACTGGGACGAGGTGGTTGCGGTCGAGGCGGACGGGGAGGAAGACGTCTACGACCTCACGGTCGACAGCTTGAGCAACTTCGTGGCAGAAGATACGATCGTACACAATAGTATCGAGCAGGACTCGGACCTCGTCCTCTTCGTCTACCGCGACGAGTACTACAACGGCGACGAGTCCGACTCGCAGGGCGTCGCGGAGGTCATCCTCGCAAAGCACCGCAACGGACCGAC
>DASSBV010000168.1:0-4028 GCA_035698545.1 Gaiella sp.
CGTCCGCTCGACCTCGGCCGGAATCTCTCGCAGCCGGCTCTCCATGGCACTGATTGCGCCCTGGAACGACAGGTTCTCGTATCGGGACGGTAGGGGAAGCGGGCGGACGCGTTCCCGGCCGAGGACGGCTTGCACGCCCTCGGCCGCGCTACGCGGGGTCACGATCACGCAACCGATCGAGTCGGCGTCCACGCGGACCGCCTCGAGCACGAACCGATCGCCCAGATCGCTCCGAAGCGCCTCTCGGAGGACCTCGACGATCGTCTCGTCGGACGTGTTGAGGACGAGCGCGACTGCCTGGAGCTCCAGGGCATGGATCTCGCTCTCGTCGAGCGCCCCTAGCTCGGGGACGAGCGGCAGCAGACGGCGAAGAGGCTCGATGTAGCGCGGCAGGACGGCTGACTCGGTCCGCAAATCCTCGATCCGCGCGGCCAGCGGCTCGACGAGCGGGACGATCTTCTCGAGCTCCCCGCTCACGTCCCCCGACGACCCCTCGTCGGCCGGCATCGTCGCAGCCGTGTCGCCGGCGAGCGTGAGCAGCCCGTCGAGCTGGGCAAGCACCAGGTGCAGCTCCTGCCCGCGCCGCGCGCGCTCGTCCTCGTCGGGGAACGGCGCGAGCTCGAGGGCCGGGTCCTCAGGGGCGCTGGCGAGCTCGAGCAACCCCATCCCGTAGAGCGAGCCGAGGATGGGCTCGACCTGCGGCTTTCGACCGACGATCTGCACCTTCGACATGGCGACGAGCACGTGCTCAGTCCTCGCCGCTGCCGTCGGCCGGGAGGATGAGCGCGAGCGCGGCCTCGACCATTTCGGCGCAGCCGACCTGTGCGTTCGCTCGAACGCGGGTCGCGCTCTCAGTTCCACGGCGGGCGATCTCAGCCGCGTCGTCGTCCGCCGCCGCGAGCACCACACGTCGTCGCTCCTCAGCCGCAGCCGCGGCGTCACCCTGGGCGGCGGCGATCCGCCGCGACGCCTCCTCGCGAGCCTCGCTGAGGCGTTTGTCCAATGCCGCTTTGGTCGCTGCGGTCGCCTCGAGCGTCTGTTCGAGCTGGCGAACCGAGCCAAGCACCCCGTCGGCGGACGGCGCCTCGCTCACGCTGCCTCCCGATGTCGGTGACGACGGCCCGCCGCTCGCGCCCGCCTCAGCCGGATGCGATCCTCCAGCTCACGCTCCGCGAGCACCATCTCGATCGCACGGCGCTCGCGCTCGAGACGGGGCACGACGACGTGTTCGAGCGCGTTGACGCGCCGCGTCGTCCGCGAGATCTCACCGGCGAGCCGCCGCAGGCTGAGCTCGGCCGCCGCGACGTCGAGCAGGAGATCGAGCAGCTTCTCGAACGAGGCAGCCGCGACGTCGACGCGCGGCGTCGTCGCGACCAGCCCGTAGCCGCGGCTCGTACGGGCGCGCGCGACTCGATCGTGTTCCAGCTCCACGACGGAAACACCCGCGACGATCCTGTGCGTCAGACGCGTTGCTATGTCAGCCGACGCCGCCGTCGCGGCCGAGCCAACCGCCTCCGGACCGTCGAACGCGACTGCGTTCCTCAACGCACCGGCTCCTTCCGCGGCGCGGCGGCCCAGCGTCTCGACCGCCTCGAGCACACCGGTGCTCAAGCGCCCGAACTCGACGACGAGCGCAGCCCGCTTTTCCTTCAGGAGGTCTCGACCCTGGATCGCGAGACCGATCTGCAGACGTCGTGCGATCAGCTCGGTACGGGTCGCGCTCAGCTGGTCCACGGGCCACAACCATTCTCCTCGCCTCGCGCCGAGTCAATCCCGCCCACGATGCAACCTTCGCTGCGGCGGTCTGTAGGTGACATCGGGCCTGGCATCCATCTTCCGCCCTTCCGTACCCCAGCCGCCTGCCGGTCGAACGTCGTCCGGCCCGAACAGTCGGGCAGCGCTGTGGTCGACACACACCAGTCGGTGTGACACATTCGATTCGCATGGCCCTGACCACGATTGGGGACAGAGAAAGGCGCCTACGAGAGCTTGCGGCGGCGAACGTCGAAGTCGGCTCTGAGGCATCGCTCGAGGACGTTCTCCAGAAGACGACAGACGTTGCGGCGCGGCTCGTCAATGCGCGCTATGGCGCGCTCGGGGTCCTCGACCGCACCGGGTCTCGTCTCGAGCGCCTCATCACGACGGGGATCGACGAGAGGGTGAGGGCCCGGATCGGCGACCTCCCCGGCGACCATGGCGTTCTCCGTGTCCTGCTTCGAGAGGCGCGCTCGGTACGCGTTGCCGACGTGACGAAGGTGCAGCACTTCCTGGGTTTCCCGCCTGGGCATCCGCAGATGCGGAGCTTCCTCGGTGTCCCGATCTTCGTGCGCCGGGTCGTGTACGGGGATCTCTACCTGGCCGAGAAGGAGGGTGGTGAGTTCACCGAGGAAGACGAAGAGATCGTGACGCTTCTCGCGGCCCAGACCGGCCTCACGATCGAAAAGGTGCAGATCCACGAGGGCGCAACCCGCTGGGTTCGGCAGCTCGAGACGCTCGACGAGCTCACACGTAGCGTGCTCGAGGAGCCCGATGTATCCCGGCTGCTCGAGCTCGTTGCCCTGCGCCTGCGCGAGTTGGTCGGCGCCAGCGTCGTGCTCATCTCGCTTCCCGCGCCCTCCGGAGGTCTTCGCGTCGTCGTCGCCGAGGGGGAGGATGTCGCGGATGTCGTCGGCTACGACTTCCCTTCCGAATCGAAACACGCGCGGGCCTTTGCACGCGGGCAGAGCGAGCGCGTCGACGCACTCCTCGCGGATCCCGAGGTCGATCAAGTGCTTGCCGGCAGACTCGGCGGTGTGACGGCGCTGCTCATTCCGCTCGTCTTCCACGAGAGGGGGATCGGGATCGTTTCCGCGTTCAACAAGACCGGGCCCGACCTCCGCTTCACCGATGAGGACGTTCGCCTCGGCGAGGCGTTGGGTGCGCGAGCCGCTCTCGCCATTCACCTCTCGGAACGCGTAGCGCGCGAAACCGTCGACGCGATCCTCGAAGCGCAGGAGGCCGAGCGGAGCCGGATCGCTCGAGAGTTACACGACGAGACGGGGTCCGCGCTGACGGCGCTCCTGCTCGGGCTCGCGACGATCGACTCGGCGCCCACGCTGCCGGAGGCGCATCGAGCATCGGCGGCCGTGCGGGAGAGCGCCAAGCGCACCCTCGAGAACGTCGGCCGGCTGGCGTTCGCGCTTCGTCCTCCCGCGCTGGACGAGCTCGGTCTCGCGGCGGCCCTCAAAGACCTGAGTGGGAGCCTGGAGGAGCGGGGCGGGCCGAAGGTCGAGCTCGAGATAGATCTGCCTCGCGGAAGGCGACTCCCTGCGAAGCTCGAGACCGCCATCTTCCGGGTCACCCAGGAAGCTCTGACGAACGTCGTCAAGCACGCCGAGGCGAGAACCGTGCGCATTGCGTTCGCCTGCCGCGAGCGATCCGTGGTGCTCACGGTCGAGGATGACGGGCGCGGCTTTTCCGGGCGAACGGATGGCGGATTCGGACTCGTCGGTATGCGCGAGCGAGTTACATCCCTCAATGGCTCTCTCGAGATCGAATCGAACCGCGGAGCAGGCACGCGGATCACGGTCGAGATCCCTCTCCCCTGAACAGTCGAGCCGACTGAAGGATCTCGGTGCTCCCGATCTAAAGACCACCCGGACATTTCATTCCCAGGAAGCCGGCTCAGCCCTGAATCGAATGCCCCGCCACACTCTGCGCGGCCTCAGCAGTGGAGGTTCCGCGATGCCGGGCCTAGCTCGGTTTGCCGGTCATTGCCCAGACGGCGATGGCGTAGGCGAGGGCGAGGATCAGGGAGATCACCATGGTCGATCTGAGCAGCGCGGCGCTTCCGTTGTTGGTTTGCAGGCGGCGTAGGCCGAGTGCGCCCACCGCGAGGGAGATCAGGAAGAGCACGCCTCCCCAGTCTGCGACGATGAACCCGATCTTCAGCCAGGCAGGGTCGTTGAGGTTTGAGGGCAGCTCGCTCCAGTTCTGCTGGTCGAACAGCCACTGTCCGGCAGCCCGCATCAGGATCCAGCCGGGCAGCG
>DASSBV010000169.1:0-5183 GCA_035698545.1 Gaiella sp.
GCATCGTCGGAGAGCACCGATCCGCGTTGCAGTGAACTATCACTTCGGCTGTGGGATCGAGGGCGCCGGGCTCCACGTTCAGAGAAGCCCGAACATCTCAAGCCGTCAGCGCTCGCCGAGGATCGCGGCTACATCGAGCGTCGACACAACACCGATCGGCTGTCGCGTCCCGTCCACGACCACCAAGTGCGCCGTACCGTGCTCGGTCATCAGTTGCGCGGCGCGCTGCAGCGTCTCGTCCGGCCCGACCGTCACGACGGAGGTCGCCGCCGTGCCTCCGGCCGTCTGCTCGGCGAGATCACGGACGCTCGCCGCAGCGGCAAGATCGAGGTCGGAGACGATTCCCCATAGAGGCTCCGCTTCGTCCAGGTCCGCGGTCACGACGACGCAGTGGACGCGGCGGCGAGCCATCAGCCCGGCGACCTCTGCCAGCGACTCGTCACGGCGGCAGGTGTGCACTCCGTCCGTCATGGCTTGGGAGACCCGCACTTGCGCCGACGGCGGGCCTGCTGCTCGTGTGCTCGAACCTGTCGTCGTGGCGTCCATCGGGCTCTCCTTCTCTCGTGCTCCGGACTCCAACGATCGCTCGCCACATCTGCGCTCGCGTCCGCGGCAGCCCGATGCATCCATGCGGAGAACTACGGCCCGCGGGCTGCGTGCGTACTGTCGGCTAACGTCGGCGCGCGCCTCGTGGGCGGCTCACGCCGCCTCTTCGAGCCCAAGCTCTGGCTCGGACGGCCGGCCCCGCGGAATCGATCAAATCCGTTGAAGCGATGATGCTTGCCGACCTCAGCAGCCTGGCCGCTCAGCTCGACGGGGTCGCCGAGCGTCGCCGCAACGGTCTGCTGGCAACGCAGATGCCATCGAAGACGCGATCATCGGCGCCTGGGAGCTGCAGTCCGGCAGGTAGCAGCTGACCAGCCTGCCGGGCGTGCCGGTCACTGCTGCATCCTCGGATCGTGCGTCGGATCGGCGTACATGGGTGGGCAGCCGAGCTCGATCGCTTCGGCGCGCAGCTCGTAATGCCACGGTTCGTTGCCGTAGATCCGGCATAGCCCGTAGTCGGCGCCGTGCTCGGAGAGCCACGCCGCGGCAGTGGCGGGCCCGATGTCGACCGCGTCCCCCGACACGTGAGCAGACGTGGTGGGGGTGGCCACCCAGCGGGCCGCTTCCGCGATCGAGCCGTACTTCGAGACGGCCTGATCGAGTAGGTGCTCCTGGTACTCCGGGGAGCGCCAGCCACTGTCGACGACGAATCGGACCCCGTAGCCAGCCGCGTCGGTTGCAGCCTGGCGCAGTGCGCCGAGGAGCGCCGGGTCGAGCTTCGCGACACCCGGAATCGCCCCGTCGAAGACCGTCGTCCCCTCAGGCACCGCGCCGTCAGCCTCGCCAAGCACGACACGGTGCTCCCTGAGAACCCAGCTGGGCGCATCAGGCTGCTCGCCGTGAACGACTTCGACGTGCGATGCGGCCGTCGGGGACGAGGACGCCGCCAGCTCGTAGACGAGAACGGCGGCGATCGCCATGACGGCCGCTAGGCCGGCGGCACGGATCCGGCGAATCCGAGCCCGACGGGCCGAGGTCCGTGCTCGTTGGCGGGAGGTCACGCCTCCAGTCAAGACAGCGCAGCGTTGCCGGCACGTACGCGGTTTTCGATATGCCGACGAAATGCGCCCGCTCTAGCATCCGAGCATGCGCGTATTGATCGTCGAGGACGAGCCCTTCATGGCGGACGCGATCCGCGACGGCCTACGGCTCGAGGCGATCGCGGCAGACATCGCGGGCGACGGCGACACGGCTCTCGAGCTCCTGAGCTTCAACGCCTACGACATCGCCGTCCTCGACCGGGACATTCCCGGACCCACCGGTGACGAGATCGCCGAACGCATCGTCGCCTCCGGCAGCGGCATGCCGATCCTCATGCTCACCGCTGCCGACCGTCTCGACGACAAGGCCACCGGGTTCGAGCTCGGCGCCGACGACTACCTGACGAAGCCGTTCGCGCTCCGAGAGCTCGTGCTCCGCCTCAGAGCGCTCGACCGCAGACGCGCCCACTCGAGGCCTCCCGTGCGAGAGATCGGGGGCCTGCGGTTGGATCCATTCCGCCGAGAGGTCTATCGCGACGGGCGCTACGTCGCACTGACCAGGAAGCAGTTCGCCGTGCTCGAAGTCCTCGTCGCCGCCGAAGGGGGCGTCATCAGCGCCGAAGAGCTCCTGGCGCGGGCGTGGGACGAGAACGCAGACCCGTTCACCAATGCCGTCCGCATCACGGTTTCGGCACTCCGCAAACGCCTCGGCGAGCCCTGGATCATCGCCACTGTGGCAGGCGTCGGATACCGCATCGACACGCGGCCGGAGACCGGGCCCCGGGGGCAGAAGGATGAATAGAGCCCCCGGTTTGAGCGTTCGCCTGAAGCTCACCCTGAGCTACGCGGGCTTCCTCATGCTGGCGGGTGCCGTGCTGCTCGTGGTCGGGTACTTCTCCCTTTCGCGTGGTGTGCACCCTGGTGTGGTCTTCATGGTGCGCAGCCACGCAGACCTCTGGCGCGCTTTTGCTCCGACCGCGGCCATCGTGGTGGCATTCCTGCTGGCGTTCGGTCTCCTGGGAGGGTGGCTTCTCGCCGGCCGCATGCTCGCCCCTCTGACCCGCATCACCGACGCCACGCGCATGGCCGCGACCGGGTCGCTCTCCCACCGGATCGACTTGGAAGGCAGCCAGGACGAGTTCCGTGAGCTCGCCGACTCTTTCGACGCGATGCTCGCACGGCTCGAGGCTCACGTAGCCGAACAGCAGAGATTCGCAGCCAACGCCTCCCACGAGCTGCGCACCCCGCTGGCGATCACGCAGACACTTCTCGACGTCGCCCGCAACGATCCGACCGGCGACACGGGCGAGCTCGTCGACCGCCTCCACGCCGTCAACACCCGAGCGATCGACCTCACCGAGGCACTGCTTCTGCTCAGCCGCGCCGACCAGCAGTCGTTCACGCGAGAGCACGTCGACCTGTCCCTCATAGCCGAGGAAGCCACCGAAACACTCCTCCCCCTCGCGGAGAACCGCGGCCTCACGATCGAGACCTCCGGCGACACGGCACCCACGATCGGCTCACACGCGCTCCTCCTGCAGCTGAGCACGAACCTCGTGCACAACGCGATCGTCCACAACCTGCCCGAAGAGGGAACCGTGTGGGTCACGACCAGCGTTCAACCCAAGAGTGCGGTGCTCACCGTCGAGAACACAGGCGAGACGCTCACCCCACAGCTGGTTGCCACGCTCGCCGAGCCGTTTCTCCGCGGCACCAGGCGCATCCGCACCGATCAAGCAGGTGTCGGGCTCGGCCTGGCAATCGTCAAGAGCATCGCCCAGGCACACGACGGAACCCTCAGCCTCACTCCCGGCGCAGCCGGCGGGCTCCGCGTCACCGTGCAGTTACCCGCCGCTCCACCGCATCCAGCGTTTGCCACCAGCTGGCGCTCGCAGCGCACAGCAGTCAAGCCCTCGCCGTAAAGAGTGCAACGCTGCCGACCACCTCGATCTCGACGTCCTCGAGGCTGGACGCCAATCCCCGCGCAAGCCCACGTTCGTCGTCCTCGGCGTTCGAGAAGATTCCCTTAGCGTTGTAGAGCTTCATGAGGCGGCGCCCGAGCCGAGTGTGCGCGACACCCCGACCCAGGATCGTGCTGCCGAAGAGAACGCCGCTCGACTCGAGGTACGGGCGCACGTGGGCGGCGAGCGTGCCCGCCTTCGCCTCGATCGGGCCCGGCAGACAGTGGAGGAGATAGTTCGCCGCGGCGGACTCGAAGCGACTGTCCCCGAGCGGAAGGGGATCGAGCACACTCGCGCGCACTGTCTCCGGTGCGTACCGCACGAGGCGCCGTGACGCGACCGCCAACGAGCTCTCGTTCAGGTCGAGCAGCTTGATCTCCGGCTCCTCGACCGGCCATCGGCAGCGGTCGAGGTACCAGCCGGTCCCGACCCCCATGTCGAGGTGACGGCGGCCGACGTGGCGGTCGTAGCGCTCGAGCATCGTGCGACTGCGGCACCGCCACGCGAAACGGTTCGAGAAGCCGAGGACAAACAGGTCGTAGCCGCGCAGCACGAGCGGCGTGTAGATGCGCTGGCCGCGCTCGACATCGTCCGCGTCAGGTGGCACCGCGTTCTCCATCTGATCGTCTCTCCCTAGAGGTTCGCAACCCCGGCTTCCTGGAGGTTCTTCATCACGACCGGGATCGTCTCGCCGAGGATGTCCGTAGGGCTGAACTCGACGATCTCCGCCCCCGCGTAGTGGACCGGCGTATGGCCCGGCGGGACGTAGTAGGCGTCGCCCGCCTCGTACGTCTCCTCGCGATCGGGGAACCGGAAGCCGACCTTCCCTGCGATCACGAAGCCGAAGCGGGGAAGCTGGGCGCGATCGTCGAGCAGCCCTCGAAAGAGGTCCGCGAGGTCGGCGTCGGCCGTGTGCGACTCGAAGCAGACGGAATAGCCGCCCTCGAAGTTCTCGAGCCGAATGTCGACCCCCTCGAACGCGAATTGCTCCGAAGTTGTCTCTTTGGACACGTGCGGCATGATTCCCTCCTACTTCGTCCCAATGCCGATGTTGACGGCATTCGTGAGCACGGCTCGCCCGTTCGCCCCGGCTCGCTCGCGGACCATGCCGTCCAGGACCTGACGAAGCCTCGTTCGCCGACCCTCGCCGAGATCTGCGACCAGCATGCTCGGGATCGGGTTCCCGTGGAGCACCCAGTCCCACATCTCCTGCCCCGAGGAAAACGCGGGCCGCTCGGCCGTCCGCTCGAGGCGAACGTCCTGCAAGCCTGCCTCGGTCAGGCGCCGGTGCAGGACGTCCGGGTCTGACACCTGGAACTCGAGCGGAGGCGGATCATCGGGGAGACCGGCGAAGTCGGGAGCGACGGCCTTGAGCGCGCCGATGAAGAGCTGGAGGAACTCGATCTCCTCCGGAAAGCCGTAGGCGATCACGAGAACCCGTCCGCCGGGCTTGGTCACCCGCGCCATCTCGCGGAGCGCGCCCGCCTGGTCGGGCACGAGCATGACCCCGAATTGCGACCCGGTGACGTCGAAGCCGTTGTCGGGGAGATCGAGGGCATGACAGTCCAGCACCCGCCCTTCCGCCTTGCTCAGGCCCTCCGCGCGAACGCGCGCTTCGAAGCGCTCGATCATCGCG
>DASSBV010000170.1:0-27486 GCA_035698545.1 Gaiella sp.
CGCGGGACCCGGTGAGCCGCCCGACGCTCGGGCCGCGCCGTCAGGGCATCGCGCCCGCCTGCTGGACGCAGCGGGCCGCGGCCGCGAGCGCGAGGTCGGGGCCGCCGACGATCCATCCCGCGGCGAGCGCGTCGCCCGCCCCGGTCGTGTCGACGACCGCGTCGACGGCGACGGCGGCGCGCTCGTCGCCAGCGAACGAGCACCCGCGCGCACCGCGCTTCAGGATCCACACGGCGCCGGAAAGCGGGTCGCCGAACGCCCCTTCCTCCTCCTCGTTCGCGAACACGACGTCGGGACGAAGCTCTTCGACGAGCGCCCTGAACCGGTCCGCTCCGCGCTCCTGAATCGCGCTCCACGACGACAGGTCGACGCTCACCCGCGCATCGTGTTCGCGTGCGAGCTCGATTGCGCGCGCCGCGGCCGATGCGACCGGATCGGCCGTCAGCGCATAGCCGGAGACGTGCAAGTGATCGCACGCGAGCCAGGTGGGGTCGAGCTCCTCCGGCCGGAGCTCGGTCGCCACACCCCGCGCGGGGAACATCGAGCGGTCGCCCCCCTCCTCGACGAGGGAGACGACGACGCCGTTCCCCGTCTCGACCACCGGCCCGACGAGCTCCACGCCACGGCGCTCGAGCTCCTCGGCGGCGAGCCGGCCGGCACCGTCCGTCGCCCGCTTCCCGAGCCAGCGGGCGTCGGCACCGAGCGCGGCGACCCAGGCGGCGACGTTGGCGCCTTGCCCGCCCGCGGCCAGCGAGACCTCGGCCTTGGTATCGGCGCCGCGGGAGATCTCGCCGCGGATCCGCACGACGACGTCTACCGCCAGATCGCCGAGGGAGACGACACGCATTGCCTACGATCGTCTCATGGCACGCGACGAGGGGATGGGCGAGGGCCGCGGCCGGCGTCATCGCGCACGCTCGTTCGTGCTCGGCGGGATCGTCGGCGCGTCGGCGGTGGCGGCTGGGCTGAGACGTGCGCGGCGGCGGAGGCGACGACCCGTGCAGGCCGGGCTCGCCGCGTTCGAGAGCGCCCCGTGCTACCGCGAGTTGCTCGAGCGGGAGCGCAGAGAAGGGCCGTAGCCGCGCTCGACCCGGGCGGCGAGCACGACTGTCCGGAGGTTTATGTCAGCGTCGCCGATCCCGAGTTGCTGCCCGACGAGCAGCGCGCGCGCCGCGTAGTAGAGAAACGCCCCAGGCGTGACGACCGGCCGCACGGTCCGGATCACGAGAAAGGGGCCGAACACGTGCACCTCGTACGGCTTTGCAGGGTCGGGGAGACGGCGCTCGATCTCGAGTCGGGGACGGATGTTGTTCCGCTCGCTCGCGTCGAGCACCCAGACGCCGCGTCCGAGTGGCGCCTCACGTCGCAACGTGCGTAGCGCCAGGACCGGGTCCGCTCTTGGAATCACCGTCGTGGGGAACGAGGAGCGGTTCCGCTCCCAGGCGCCGAGGTAGAGAGGCTCGTAGCCGAAGAGGACGTCGTCGGGCCTGCTCGTGCGGGCGAGCCACATCTCGGCCTCGGCGCGCGCGGCCTGCCGCGCGTCGGGCTCCCAGTCGAACAGCGGAGACGAGCGATGCCACGCCCACGCGACCTGGCTCACGACCAGCGCGGCAGTCGCGACGGCCGCGAATGCCAGCGATCGACGTCCGAGGATCGTGATCGTGGTCGCCACCGCGACCGCGAAGAGCGGCAGGAGGAAGATCAAATGCCGCGACTCGGGAGCTGCCGAGCTCCCCAGCTTCGCCACGAGGAAGGCAGCGAGCGTCGCGCCGAGGAAGCAGAGGACGAGTGCTCGCGCATCCCGTCGCATCCGGACGACGCCGATGACCGCGGCCGCGACCGCGAGCAGCGTCACGGGCCACCAGCCCGCCGACGCGTCGCCGGCGGAGCGCCAGAAGTACCGCACGACCGCCGTCGGGCCGCCGAGCTTTGCGCCGCCACCGCCGACACCGACGTCGAACCTGCCGGCGAGAACGAGATCCGTGAGCCAGAACGGGATCCCCAGGACGAGCACGAACGCGCCGGCGATCGCTGCCGCGCGGATCCGTTCCCGACGCGCGACGAGCACGTAGAGGCCCTGCCCTCCGAGCACCAGCACGCCGTAGGGGTGCGTCGCGACCATCAGCAGCGCAGTCGCGACCCACAACGCCCACGCTCCGCGCCCGCCACGGTCGAGGGCACGCAGCAACGCGAGGAGGCAGGCGAGCGAGAGGAAGAGGAAGAGGCTGTACATCCGGCCGTACACGCCGTGGAAGAGGAAGAGCCAGCTCGGTGCGACGACGACGGTTGCGACGAACCCCACGCGCGCATCCGCGAGGCGCGTCCCGAGTACGGCGACGAGCGGCAGGCTGGCGATCGCGAACGTCGCCGAGAGCAGTCGGAGGCCGCCGAGCCCGAACCCGAGGTGCGCGACCGACCACGCGAGGAGGAAGTGCAGGGGAGCTCCTCCACGGTCGCGCGTGACGTGTTCGACGACGCCCGGCAGCGAGTCGCGACCGATGAACAGCGCAAGCGTCTCGTCCTCGTGCGGCGGCCACGCCATCAGCTGATGGAGCAGGAACGCCGTCGCCGCGAGCACCACGCTCGCGACCCCGACGTACGGCCAGCGAAGCGCGAGCCAGGACCGTGCGGTTGCCTCCCGGGCGGCGGTCGCCGCCCCCTCCGTGCGCGCCTCGATCCCTTGCGTCATCGTGGTTTCCGACATCTTCGCTGGTAGATTGGCCGCCCATGCCGATCTACGAGTACCGCTGTCCGAACGGCCACACGTTCGAGGTCTTCCAGCGGATGACCGACCCACCGATCAGCGTCTGCGAGACGTGCGGCGCGGGGCCGGTCGAGAAGCTCCTGTTCCCCGTCGCGGTGCATTTCAAAGGCTCCGGCTTCTATTCGACGGACTACGGCCGCGGCTCGCGGAAGGCGGCCGGGAAGGACGGGGAATCGGGGCCGGGCGGCTCCGACGGATCGACGACGTCCGAGAAGCCTGCGGCGAAGACCGACGCCAAGGGGTCTGACTCGAAATCCTCGGACTCGAAGTCTTCGGACTCGTAGCTCATCGTCCCCGGTCGCCGATGTAGCAACCGGGGGCGTAAGGGAGCCCGCGCGCCGGAGCGAGCGGTGCGGACCGGCCGGTGAACATCGCAACGGTCGAGACGTTGTCCTCGCTGCCGAGGATCACCGACTCGCCGCCGACCGTCGCCGGGTCGCCGCCGAGCCGGCAGTGCAGCGCCTTCCCCTTGTCCGCGCGGAAGTAGACCCAGCCGAGCTGCATCAGCTGCCACGCGCCGAGGTCGGTCGCGAGCGGAGCCGCAAGCTGGTCACCGACGAACGGCAGCTTCACGGAGGTGCCGAAGCTCGTCACCTTGTCGAGCGTCGCCTCGACGACGTCCTGCTGGCGCCGTGCGCGCGTGAAGTCGTTCTCGGCGGGGTCGAGCAGGTTGTGCCGAATGCGCGAGTAGACGAGCGCGCGGTTGCCGTCCATGTGCTGCTTCCCCTTCGCGAAGCGCCACCCGCGCCACTCCGCGCAGCGCTTGGCCGTCTTGTAGGGACAGTCGAATCGATCCGAGCGGATCTTCCGCGGGACGACGACGTCGATCCCGCCGAGGGCGTCGATCAGCTCCCGGAAGCGGTCGAAGTCGACGAAGACGACGTGGTTCACGTCGAGGCCGGTGAGGTCTTTCACGGTGCGCAGCGCGAGGGCGGGGCCGCCGATCTGATTCGCCGCGTTGATCTTCGCGAGGCCGACCTCCGGGATCTCCACCTGGAGGTCGCGCGGGATCGAGAGGAACGCGAGTCGCTTCTTCCCCGGGTCGGTGCGGATCAGCATGATCGAGTCCGAGCGGTTCGCTCCCGCCCGCCCCTTCTGCGTGCCACCGTCGGTGCCGAGGACGAGGATGGTGGAGGGGGTCGAGATCACTGCGCCGTCCTTCTTCGCGAGCTGGCGGCGCACTCCGGCGGGCACGCGGTCGTTGGCCTCGGAGACGCCGCTCGAGACCGCGAGGTAGCTCGCCACCCCCCACGCGACGAGCAGGACGAACAGGACGAGCACGCTCACGGCGACCCACCTTCCCCAGCGCCGGCGTCTCGGCGCGGCCGGGGCGGAAGGCGCTCCGGGAGGCGTTCCGGAGCCCCGAGAGGCATCGCGGGCAAGCGGCACCCGCCCCTTGACCCGGCCGCCGCGATACACGCGATACGGCTTGTCCTGAGCGGGCATCCGGCCGGGTATGGTAGCCGCGCGGTGCCGCCGGAATCGGTCATCGGAGTTGACGTCGGCGGGACGAAGATTCGCGCCGGGACGATCGCGCGCGACGGCTCGGTCGGTCGTTCGCTGGAAGTCGAGACGCCGACGGAAGGGCCCGAACCGCTCTTCGAGGCGCTCTTCGACATCGTCGAGGAGCTGCTCCCGGAGGGCTCCTCCGCGATCGGCATCGGCATCCCCATGAACCTCGACCGTCGGACCGGAATCGCCCTGTCGGCGGCGAACCTGCCCCTCGCCTCGCTCGACGTCGGATCGCGGGTGAGGTCGCGGTTCGATTTGCCGGTCGGGCTCGAGAACGACGGCAACGCGACTGCGCTCGCCGAGTGGCGCTGCGGTGCCGCCCGGGCTGCGACCGACGTCGTGGCCCTCGCCCTCGGAACCGGCGTCGGTGGTGGCCTTGTACTCGACGGGCGGCTGTTTCGCGGTTGGGCCGAGATCGGACATCTCGTGGTCGTTGCCGACGGCCCGCCTTGCCAGGGCAACTGTCACGGCCACGGGCATCTCGAGACGCTGGCCTCCGGCGAGGCGGCGCGCCGGGCGGCTGAAGAGATCTGGGGCGGCGACGACGCGAACGCTCATCGCCTCGTGCGGGCTGCGGGGGAGGGTGACGAGCGCGCCCGCGACGCCCTCGCGAGCATCGGGCACTTCCTCGGCCTCGCGATCGGCTCGCTGTGGAACGTCTTCAGCCCCGACGTCGTCGTCGTCGGCGGCGGTTTCGGTGCGGCGGCCTGGCGCTTCCTGGAGGATGCGGCGCTCACGGCGGCTCGGGGCGAGGCGCTGCGGCCGGCAGACGAGAGCCTTCGGGTCGTCGTCGCTGAGCTCGGCGACGATGCCGGGCTGGTCGGCGCCGGTCTCGTCGGCTTCGAGGCGCTCGACGGCGTGCGCTGATGGCTTCGCGCCGGCAGATCTGAAGGGACACTGATGCCGCTCGCGGTCTGCGCCACACCGATCGGGAACCTCGGTGACGTCACGTTGCGCGTCTTGGAGGAGCTGCGCGAAGCCGACGCGGTGCTCTGCGAGGACACACGACGAACGCAGATCCTTCTCGACCGCCACGAGATCCGGGCGCGGCGCCTGGTAAGCCTCCACCGCCATAACGAGGCTCGCCGGGTCGAGGAGCTCGTGCCGCTGCTCATCGCCGGCGAGCGG
Organism: Gaiella sp.; assembly: GCA_035698545.1. Lineage (GTDB taxonomy): Bacteria > Actinomycetota > Thermoleophilia > Gaiellales > Gaiellaceae > Gaiella. Next base: position 5,405 of record DASSBV010000170.1, read on the forward strand.
CACGCGCTCGTCTCCGACGCGGGGCTCCCCGGCGTGAACGACCCTGGCGGACGCCTGGTCGCCGCCGCGCTCGCCGCGGGTATCGAGGTCACCGTCCTGCCGGGCGCGAGCGCTGTCGAGACGGCCCTCGTGGCGAGCGGGCTCGGAGGTGCCGGCTATCGGTTCCTCGGCTATCTCCCGCGCCGCGAGAGCGAGCTCGACACCCTATGGGAGGAGGCGCGAAGCTGGCCCTACGCGGCCGTCGCCTTCGACTCTCCCAGGCGGCTGCCGCGCTCGCTCGCCCGGCTCGCGCTGAACGATCCGGAGCGTCCGGTCGCGGTGTGCCGGGAGCTGACGAAGCGGTTCGAGGAGGTCGTCCGCGGGACGGCGGCCGACGTCGCGGCCCGCTTCCCCGAGCCGCCGAAGGGCGAGGTGACGATCGTGGTCGGTCCAGGGGGTTCGCCCGGGGATGGCGTCGACGCGGCGGTCGAGGCGGTACGACGTCTGGTCGATGCCGGCGCAGCCCGACGGGTCGCGGCGGACGTTGTCGCCGAGCTTGCCCGCACGCCGCGGAACGACCTCTATCGCCGCTCCCTCGAGCGCGCCGATTGACGCCGTCCGGCGCCACCGCTACCGTTCGTCCTCCCGCGTTGCCGTCGCAGAGAACGAAGGAGGTGCAGAGTGCACCGGATTCTCGCGATCGGCCTTGCGGCATCGTTCGCACTGGCCTTCAGCGCCACGGCAGCTGCCTGGTCGTGGCCCGCCGACGGCACGGTTCTTCGCCCATTCTCCCTGGGCGCCGACGCCTACGCTGCCGGCCAGCATCGAGGCATCGACGTGGCGGGGCCCGAGGGCTCGGCGGTACGGGCGCCTGCTGGCGGCGTCGTCACGTTCGCGGGGTCGCTACCGACCTACGGCCGCGGCGTCACGATCCAGACCGGCGACGGCTACGCCGTCACCCTCGTCCACCTCGGCGAGATCGGCGTCGCGAAGGGGGACACCGTAAGCGAGGGCGCCGTCGTCGGCACGATGGGCTCGAGCGGCACGCCCGAGCATGCCGTCCCGAGCGTCCACCTCGGGGTTCGCCTGGAAGCCGACGAGGAAGGGTACGTCGACCCACTCGGCCTGCTCCCGCCTCGGGCGGAGCCTGTGCCGACGCCGGCTCCCGAGCCGGTCCCGGCGCCCGTGTCGGCCCCAGCGGCGGCGCCCGCCGCGCAGCAACCGCCGCCCGCTCCCCCGTCTCCGGCGACGCCGGTGACGCCGCCGTCGACGCCCGCCGTCACGCCCCCACCGACGGTGTCCCCGCCCACGCCAGTGTCCGCACCGTCGGTCACCGGCGGCACGGCCGCTGGCAGTCACCCGACCCCGCAGCCCGCGGTCGCCGCGACCGCGGCCAGCGCAGTGGATGGGCCCGCCGCCCAGGTGTCCCCCGGCCCCGGCGTCGAGATCGTGGCGGCTGCACCCGTCGCGAAGCCGATCGCCTCCGAGGCCGGCGGAGAGATCCACGTCTCCGCGACGGCAGGTGTCTCGGCTCATGCGCCGGCTCACCCGTCGGCATCGCCCGCGCTCGGCACCTCCACCGTCACACCGTCGCGGGACGCGTCGACCCGCGTCGCCCCGCGGCGTGCGACGGTGGTGCACGACGACGCCGTCGCGCCCCGTGTCGCCGCACCGCACGGCCCGATAGACCGTCCCACACCCACGGAGCCTGCGGGAGGACACCCGACGACCCGCGCGCTCGTACACGAGGCACTCTCCGCGCCGGGCCTGGCGAAGCGTGACGGGCCAGTCGCACCGGCGCACGCCGACCGGGCGGACACCGGATGGCAGGAGTTCCTGGCAACCCGGGCGCCGGACGAGAAACACGCAACGCTTGCCCGGGCGGACCTCGCCGGCGAGCCTCAGCGGGGCGTCGCCGGGAAAGTCGCGAGGCTCGCTTCGCACGCAGGGAGAGGTGCGCTCGAGACCATTGCGGCGCTCGCGCTTGCCGTTCTCCTGGCGGCATCCGTCGGACAAAGGGTCGCCCGTAGAATCGGCATGGATGGAGCCGTACTACGTCACCACGCCGATCTACTACGTCAACTCGACGCCGCACATCGGCCACGCCTACACGACCGTGGCCGCGGACGTGTTCGCGCGCCATCAACGGCAGCGAGGACGTGAGACGTTCCTGCTCACCGGTGTCGACGAGCACGCGTCGAAGGTCGCGCGGGTCGCCGAGGAGCAGGGCCTCTCCCCGCAGGAGTACGTCGACGGGATCGTCGAGGCGTGGCGGGCGCTCCCCGCCCGCCTCGACGCCTCGAACGACTTCTTCATCCGGACGAGCGACGAGGGGCACAAGCGGTTCGTGCAGGAGTTCCTCCAGACGATCCGCGACAACGGCCGCGACGACATCTACCAGGACGTCTACGCCGGTCTGTACTGCGTCGGGTGCGAGGCGTTCAAGACGGAATCGGAGCTCGTCGACGGCAAGTGTCCCGAGCACGACATCGAGCCCGAGTGGATCGAGGAGCGGAACTGGTTCTTCCGGCTCTCGGCGTACCAGGAGCAGCTGCTCGCCCTCTACGAGGAGCGACCCGACTTCGTGCTGCCGGGGTTCCGCGCGAACGAGGCGAAGGGGTTCATCTCGGGCGGTCTTCAGGACTTCTCGATCAGCCGTGCAGGGCAACCATGGGGGATCCCGATCCCTTGGGACACCGAGCAGGTCGCGTACGTCTGGGCCGATGCGCTCGTGAACTACCTGAGCGCGCTCACCTACGCGCGGCCGGGCGAGAACCTGATCCCGACCTTCTGGCCGCAGGCACGCCACCTGCTCGGCAAGGACATCCTGCGCTTCCACTGCGTCTACTGGCCCGCGCTCCTTCTCGCCGCCGGGTACGAGGTCCCGCGGCAGCTCTTCGTGCACGGCTACCTGCTACTCGACGACCGCAAGATCTCCAAGTCCCTCGGAAACGTCGTCGATCCGCTCGACCTGATCGACGTGTACGGCGCCGATGCTGTGCGGTTTTGGTGCGCACGGTCGGTCTCCTTCGGCCAGGACGGAGCCGCGTCGATCGATGGTCTGCGCGAGCGCTACGAGCGTGAGCTCGGAAACGACCTCGGGAACCTCCTCTCGCGCGTCACCGCGATGGTCGCCCGCTACCGCGGCGGCACGCTCGCGGCGGCGCCCTCGGATGCCTCGCCGGTCGCGAAGCTGCTCGAGCCCCTCGGCGGCGACGTCGCGCGCGGTCTCGACACCTTCGATCTGACGGGCGCGCTGGAACGGATCTGGGAGGTCGTGCGCGGCCTGAACCGGCACGTCGAGGCGACGGCGCCGTGGCAGCTCGCGAAGGACGAGGCGCGCTCCGAGGAGCTCGACCGCGTGCTCTACGACCTCGTCGACGGGCTGCGGGCGGTCGCGGTTGCTCTTGCGGCGTACCTCCCGAGCACGTCGTCCCGCATCCTCGAGGCGCTCGGCCAGCCGCCGGACAACGGCTGGAACGAGGTCGCCTACGGCCGCACCCGCGCCGTCGAGGGCCTCGAGCCCGCCGCGCCGCTCTTCCCGCGCGTGGACGAGCCGGCGACCGCGGCGTGACCGACAGCCACGCTCACCTCGATGCGTGCGCGGAGCCGGACGCGGTCGTCACGCGGGCGCTTGCCGCCCGCGTGACGCGGATCGTGACGATCGGGACGGGGATCGATTCCTGCCTCCGAGCACTGGAGATCGCCGAAGCCCACGATGGGGTCGTCGCGGCGCTCGGCATCGACCCGCACCGTGCCGCTACACCTGAGGCCGCGCGCACCTCCGAGCTCGAGAGCCTCCTCTACCACGCGAAGGCGGTCGCGGTGGGAGAAACCGGGCTCGACGGGCACCACGGCGCCGAGACTCTCCGCGAGCAGCGCATCCTCCTCGACGAGCACCTGACCCTCGCCGAGTCGCTCGGTCTGCCGGTCGTGATCCACAGTCGTGCGGCAAGCGCGGCGACGGTCGCCGCGCTGGAACCGTTCGCGGGCACCGTGATCCTCCACTGCTTCTCCGAGCCGGACTTGCTCGAGCCCGCGCTCGACCGTGGCTACTACGTCTCGTTCGCCGGCAACGTCACCTACCCGAAGGCGGAGGCGCTCCGCGCCACCGTCGTCCGCGTTCCCGCCGACCGGCTCCTCGTCGAGACCGATACGCCGTACCTCGCGCCACAGCCGGTGCGAGGTCGGCCGAACGAGCCGATGAACGTCGGGCACACGCTCGCGACATTGGCTGGGGCGCGCGGCGACGCGCCCGACGAGCTCGAGACCCAGATCGACACAAACGCCGCCGCGGCGTTCGGCCTACCGCCAGCGTGAGCCCGGTCGCCCCGAAGAAGTCGCTCGGCCAGCACTTCCTGGTCGACCGGAACATCCTCGGCGTGATCGAGCGGCTGGCCGCCCTCGGTCCCGAGGACGTGGTGCTCGAGATCGGCCCTGGCCTGGGCGTGCTGACCGCGTTCCTCGCCGACCGGGTCTCGTCCGTGGATGCGATCGAGCTCGACCAGAGCCTCGAAGCACCTCTCCGCGAGACGATCGGCGGCCGTGAGAACGTCGACCTCGTCTTCGGCGATGCGCTCGCCCTCGATCTCACGGCACTCGACCCTTCACCGACGAAGCTGGTCTCGAACCTGCCCTACAACGTAGCCACGCCGCTCGTCGTCGAGAGCCTCACCGGGCTCCCCACCGTGACGAGCTGGTGCGTGATGGTCCAGCGCGAGGTCGCCGACCGATTCTTCGCGGAGCCGCGAACGAAGGCGTACGGGGCCGTCTCGGTACTCGTCCGGCTCAACGCGCGGCGCACAGGGTTCCATCCGGTCGCGCGCACCGTCTTCCGGCCGCCGCCGAACGTCGACTCGGCGCTCGTCGCGTTCGAGCGGATGGCCGGCCCGCCGCGACCCGAGAGGCTGGCCCACATCGTCTCGGCAGCGTTCGCCCACCGACGAAAGACGCTCGTGAACTCACTTGCGCTCACCGGGGTCACCACCCGCGAGCAGGCGGCGAACGCTCTCGACTCTCTTGGCCACCGACTCGATATCCGAGCCGAGGCGCTCGAGCCGAGCGAGTTCGTCGATCTCGCGGAGACGCTCCTTCCGTGAGCGCGTGGCACACGCTCGAGGCACCGGCGAAGCTGAACCTCGCGCTGGTCGTCGGGCCGATGCGCTCGGACGGCAAGCACGAGGTCGCGACCGTGCTCGAGCGGCTGACGCTCACAGACAGCGTCGCGGTGCGCCGTTCGGACGAAACGCGCGTCACCGGGTTCGAGGAGGACACGCTTGTCCGCGCCGCTCTCGAGCAGATGGCCGTGCGCTGCGGCGGGTCGATTCGCTTCGAGGCGCGCGTCGACAAGCGGATCCCGGTCGCCGCCGGCCTCGGCGGGGCCTCGAGCGACGCCGCCGCGGCGCTCCGTCTCTCGAACGACCTGCTCGACGACCCGCTCGCGCAGGACGAGCTCGAGGCGATCGCCTCGTCGCTCGGGGCCGACGTGCCGTTTTTCCTGCGCGACGGCCCGCAGCTCGGTACCGGCGACGGCGCGACGCTCGCCCACCTCCGGCTGCCGCGGGACTACTCGGTGCTGCTCGCATTGCCGAACGGCGTCGCGAAGTCGTCGACGGCGGACGTCTACGCCGCCTTCGACGCACGACGCGGCGATGCGGGCTTCGCCGAGCGCCGCGCCCGCCTGCTCGAGGCGCTCGAGGGCGTGGGTGAGCCGGAGGACCTCGCTCGACTCCCGCCCAACGACCTCGCCTCCTCGCCGCTCACCGCCGAGCTGCTCCGCCTCGGTGCATTCCACGCCGACGCGACCGGAGCGGGTCCTGTCGCCTACGGGTTGTTCGTCGACCGGGGCGGCGCGGAGCGTGCGAGAGCGTCGCTCGAGACGCGTGTCGCAGGCACCTGGATCGCAGAACCCGGCTGATACCTTCAATCGCGATGGGCGACCAGTACATCCTCGAGCACCGCGAGCGCAGGCTCACACGCCGCGTCCGTCACAACCGCTTCCGGATCGCGCTCGCGATTGCGGCCGCCGAGGGCATCCTGGTGATCGCCGGCGTGATGCCGTGGTGGCTCGTCGTCCTGCTCGCGCTCTGCGCCGTCGTCGCGTATGCGGGATGGGGGAGGGAGCACGAGAGCTCGGACGTACGTGTCCTCACGTGGACGGCGGCCGTGTCGCAGCTGCTCGTCGTCCTCGTCCCGGTGCTGGCGGGCGCCTTGGTCGTGGTCGCCGCCATCGCCGTCGTGCTGCTCGCCGCGCTCGCGCTCGCGGCGATCCTTCTCGACCGCCGGTAACCGGTCCCTCGCGGGATACACTCCCGGTCCCTTGATGGGGCGTGGCCAAGTGGTAAGGCAACGGGTTTTGGTCCCGTGATCCCAGGTTCGAATCCTGGCGCCCCAGCCATCGTCAACCCGTGATGCCGACGAGTCTCGCTGCAGTCGTGATGGCCGGAGGGCTTGGCACGCGCATGCGCTCCGGCCGCGCGAAGCACCTGCACCCGTTGCTCGGCCGCCGGATGGTCGATTGGGTGCTCGTCGCTGCGGCGCCACTCGCGCCCGACCCGCTCGTCGTGATCGCGTCCCCCGAGACGGCGGACGCGTTCGACGGGAGCCGGGTCGCGATCCAGCCGCAGCCGCTCGGCACGGGAGACGCCGTGCGCGCCGCGCGGGATGCGGTCGCAGGCGCGGAGTCGGTGCTCGTCCTCTCCGGGGACACGCCGCTTCTCACAACCGACTGCCTCGCCGGCCTGCTGGACGCTCATCGCGACGCTGACGCGGCGGCGACCGTGCTCTCCTTCGTTCCGGACGATCCGCGCAGCTATGGCCGGATCGTTCGTGACGGCGACGGGCGTCTCTTGTCGATCGTCGAGGCGGTCGACGCGAGTGTGGACGAGCTCGCGCTCGAGGAGGTCAACTCCTCTATCTACGTGTTCCGCGGCGAGGCGCTTTGGCCGGCGCTCGACGAGCTGACGGCCCACAACGCCCAGGGCGAGCTGTACCTCACCGACGCGATACGCGGGATCGGAGAGTCGGGGGCGACCGTCGCGGTTTACGTTGCGCCGGATCCGGCCGAGACCGAGGGCGTGAACACGCGGGTCGAGCTTGCCGCCGCGACTGCGGTCCTGCGCGACCGCATCAACACTGCGCACATGCTCGCCGGCGTGACGATCGTCGACCCGACGACGACCTGGATCGAGCCGACGGTGACGCTCGAGCCGGACGCGGTCGTCCACCCGTTCACCGTGCTCCGCGGCGCGACAGCGGTCTCGGCAGGGGCGGAGATCGGCCCGCACGTCGTCGCCGTCGACACCGCGATCGGGCCTGGCGCGCTCGTGGGACCGTTCTGTTACCTTCGCCCCGGCACCGTGCTCGGCGCATCCTCCAAGGCAGGCACTTTCGTCGAGCTGAAGAATACGACGCTCGGCGAGGGCACGAAGGTGCCGCATCTGTCGTACATGGGAGACGCCGAGATCGGCGACCGCACAAACGTGGGCGCGGGGTCGATCACCGTCAACCTCCCCCACAGCGGCGGCCCGAAGCAGCGGACCGAGATCGGGCGTGACGTCAGGGTCGGCGTAGACACTGTGCTCGTTGCACCGCTCAACATCGGAGACGACGCGTGGACGGCCGCTGGCACGGTCGTAACCGACGACATCCCCGAGAACGCGCTCGTGGGATTCCCGCCGAGACAGGTCGTGAAGGAGGGGCGCGGTGGACGCAGGGACGATTGAGCAGGCGCTACCCGGTCTCGAGAACGCCTCCGTGGAGCCGTCGTTGAAGCCCGGCCACGCGATTCCCCTGACGCCGCAGAAGCGGCTGATGGTCTTCTCTGGACGCTCCCATCCGGTGCTCGCCGAGCGAATCGCGGAGCGCCTCGGAGTCGACCTCGGCGAGATCGAGCTGAAGACGTTCGCGAACGACGAGACGTACGTCCGCTACTGCGAGTCGATTCGCGGCGCGGACGTGTTCATCGTCCAGACGGGAAGCCCGCCGGTCGACCAGCACCTGATGGAGCTGCTGCTGATGATCCAGGCGGCCAGGCTTGCGTCGGCGAAGCGCATCACCGCGGTGATCCCGTGGTTCGCGTACTCGCGGCAGGACCGCAAGGCGAAGCCGCGGGAGCCGATCTCCGGCCGGCTCGTCGCGGACATGCTCCAGCTCGCCGGGCTCGATCGCCTTCTCACGATGGATCTCCACGCCGGGCAGATCCAGGGGTTCTTCACGATTCCCGTCGATCACATGACCGCGCAGCAGCTGTTCGCGCGGCATTTCCGCGACCTTGGATTTCACGGCGAGGGCGTCGTCTCCGTCGCCCCCGACGCGGGCCGGGCGAAGGTCGCGGTCCGGTTCGCTGAGATGCTCGACGCCGAGTTCGCGGTCATGCACAAGACACGTCCCGCCCACGAGCAGGCCGCGGTGACCGAGGTGACCGGACGCGTTCGCGACCGGGTCTGCATCGTCGGCGACGACGTGACCACCACCGGCGGCACGCTGATCGCCGGCGCACGAGCGCTGCGCGAGCACGGCGCGCGCGAGGTCTGGGTCTACGTCACGCATGCGCTGCTGAGTCGCGAGGGTCTCGAGCGGCTCGCGGGCGCGGAGGACATCACCGGGATGGTCGTCACCGACACAGTCCCGATCGACCCCCGCGAGGCGCCCGACAATCTGACGGTGCTGACCGTCTCGTCGCTCCTGGCGGAGACGATCATGAACGTCTTCTCCGACGACTCCGTCTCGGCGATCTTCGGCGGCGAGAACCAGCTCTTCTGACCGCGTCGATCCCGCGAGGGAGGTGGCGAACGTGAGAGGCGTAGCCGTCTGTCCTCGCTCTCTCGCACCGAGGCCGCTCTCCTCAGGCGGCCTCGGCACCCCCAGGAGGCGGCCCCCGATCCCCACACCGTCTCCTTGGCCGCAGCGTACGCCCTCGCGCAGCGAATTCCAATGCCTCCGGGCGCGCGCTCAAGCCACGTTGGCGTGAAGGTCGTCCAGGATCGCGTCGAACCGCAGCACGAGCGATAGATGCCCTTCGTCGTCCAGGATCCTGCGGCGCGCGCCGGGGATGTGCTGGGCGAGCCACTCGCCGTGCGCGGTCGGCACCATCGCGTCCTGGCGGCCGTGCCAGATCGTGACCGGCACACCGATCTCGGCGAGCTCGAACCCCCAGTCGCGGGCGAACGCGAGGTCGTCGTCGAGCCAGCCCCATGGCCCGGCTGAGATCGCCGCACGGTTCGTCTCGGCGAGGAACTCGGCGAGCTCGCCCGTGAAGGCCGCCCGGTCGACGTCGGTCAAGAGCCCGCCGAGCCCGGCCGCCAGGCTGTCCGCGGTGACGTCCACTCGACCGGCGACGATCGGCTCGAGAAACCGCAGAAGGGCGTCCTCTCCCTCGACCGCAGCCGCGAACTCCTCGAGGTTCTCCTCGGCCATGCCCTCGAGCCACGCGAGGCCCTCGGCGTCCCACGGCGCGACGCCTGCGAGCGTCGCAGCGGCGCTGACGCGACCAGGCAGCAGCGCGGCGCACGCGAGCGCGTGAGGTCCTCCGCCAGACCAGCCGACCATCGTGGCGCGCTCGAGCGAGCGCGCGTCGAGGAGCGCCGCGACGTCGCGGGCACAGTCGGCAACCGAGCGTCCCTCGAGCCTCGTCGAGCCTGCGTAGCCGGGCCGCGAGTACGTCACGAAGCCGATGCCGCGCGCCCGCGCGGCATCGACGAGCGGCGCGAACGGCGTTCCCGCCGAAGGGGTTCCGACGTGGAGGAGGACTGCAGGCTGCCCGCTCTCGCCGGACGCCCAGCCCTCGAGTCGGCGCCCGTCAGGGAGGTTGACCGTGAAGGCGCCCTCCGGCACCGCGCGAGCGTACTGGAGCGCGGCCTCCGCTACCATGGTGCGCCGAATGTCGAGCGAGCGCGTCACGCTTCAGGTCTCCGAGCGCGGAACCGACCAGGTCGGCTCGCGGCGCGTCCGGCGCCTCCGGAAGGAGGGCATGGTCCCGGGCGTCCTCTACGGCAAGGGGCACTCGCGCGCGATCGTCGTCGGCGAGCGCGACCTCCGCGCGGCGCTGACCGGGCCGTCGGGCCTGCACGCGATCCTCGACGTTGTGATCGAGGGGCAGAAGACCCCGCACCACGCGGTTCTCAAGCAGTACCAGCAGCATCCGATCCGCGGGACGCTGACCCACGTCGACTTTCACGAGGTGCGGCTCGACCAGCCGATCGAGGCGTCGGTCGCCGTCCAGTTGACCGGCGAGTCGCCCGGCGCGAAGCAGGGCGGCGTCGTCCAGCAGGTTACGCGCGAGATCCGCGTCGAGGCTTTGCCGACGGCGATCCCGGAGCACATCGACATCGACATGTCGTCGCTCGAGGTCGGTGTGACGTTGCGCGTCGCCGATCTCGAGGCGATCGAGGGCGTCGCGTTCCTCGACGATCCGGAGACGGTGCTCGCGAACTGCTCGATGCCGCGCGGCATCGCCGAGCTCGAGGAGGAAGAGGCGGCCGAGGGCGAGGAGGGCGAGGAGGGCGCCGAGGGCGAGCCGAGCGCCGAGGCCTCCGACGAGGGCTCGGAGAGCGGCACGGAGTGATCCGTGCGCCTCTTCCGCCGGGGAGAGGTCGACTCGTCCGTGGATCTGCTCGTCGCGGGGCTCGGGAACCCCGGGCCAGAGCACACCCGTGATCGGCACAACGTCGGCTGGATGGTGGTCGACGAGCTGGCGCGCCGCCACGGCGGCTCGTTCAAGGGGAAGTTCCGCGGCCGGTTCGCCCCCGTGCGCGTGGGCGAGGCGAAGCTTGCGCTCCTGAAGCCCGAGACCTACATGAACGAATCGGGCGCCTCGATCCAGTCCGCGGCAGCCTTCTACAAGCTGCCGCTGGGACAGGTGCTCGTCGTGCACGACGACGTCGACCTCGAGACCTCGCGCCTGCAGGCGCGCCTCGGCGGCGGGCTCGCCGGGCACAACGGGCTGCGCTCGATCGCACAGCGGCTTGGCTCGCATGAGTTCATCCGCCTGAGGATCGGGGTGGGCCGTCCCGGGCGCGGAGATCCGCGGCCCGTCGCGGACTACGTTCTCTCCGCCTTTGCTGCCGAAGACGACGCTGAGGCGATCGTGGCGCGGGCCGGCGATGCGGTCGAATGCCTCGTCGCCGAAGGCCTCGAAGAGACCCAACGCCGCTTCAACTGAGCACGCCTGGCGACGCACCGTCGTGGGTTCAGCGGAGGTAGACCTTCGTCACGCGACCGTCCGTGAGCACCTTCACGTTGGTGGGACCAGGCGCACGGTTGGCGGTGAGCGGGCGCTCGAACCACCAGCGCCTCACAACTCCGTTGCGCCACAGCCCGGTGACGGGCTGAACTCGTTTCCGGCGCACGAGCGTGAGCAGGCACGCCGGCCCGTTCGTCGTGACGGGCTTGGCTCCGCGTCGCCACGTGATCGTGCCGGAGACACCCGCGAACAGCGAGGCTTGCGGCCACGGTCCCTCGGCGACGATCCGCTGCCGGCTCGCGGCATTGTCCGGCGAGTTCCAGGCGAGGAGGCAGCGCCGCTCGGACGGCGCTCGTGCTCCGAGCGAAGTCTGCGCGTCCAGACCCAGCACGACCGCACTCGCCAGGAGGATGGCGACGTAGCGGATCACGCCGCGAGAATAGAGAACGGTTGTGCGGCCGGTGACTCTCGACAGCGGGCGAGGGCGGCTTCGCTGCGTTACGCATTCGGCACGAAGCCGGCACTCCTCCGTCACCGGTTCGCCGATACCGTGACTACAGGGCACCTGGGGTGCCCCTGGGGGCATGTGGGCGGGGGGCCGCGGTCGCGCGGTCGAGTGCGACCTCGAGCGACACCACGGGCCGCGCGGGCCGGTAGCGCGCCCTTGTGCCCGGCCCGAACCGGTCGCGGCCAGACGATGACCCCCGAGTACGATGGCCGCGCGGGCTCGTTCCCGCCCGTTCTCATGGACCAGCTGATCGCGCAGACGACGCCGCTCTCGTCGCTCGTCGACGAGCTGCGGCGGCATGAGCGCTTCCAGGCGTTCGTTCAGGCGCTCCCGGCGCGGGCGCGGGTGTCCGAGCCGATCCTCCCGCTGCTGCTCGCCGCGCTGCACGCGGAGGTCGCCGGGCCGCTGCTCGTGCTGTTGCCCGACGACGCGGACGCGCGCGACGCGGCCGAGGGGGCGTCGTGGTTCGCGGGCGACGGCCCACTCGCGCTTCTCCCCAGCCGGGGTGTCGGCTGGGGCTCGGGCCTCACGCCACCGCCGCACCTCGTCGGCGAGCGGTACCGCGCGCTCGACGTTCTCGCCGCAGGCGGCCTCGTCTGCGCGTCGGCCCGTGCGCTCGGGGAGTGGCTCCCGCCCCCCGAGGCCCGCCCGTCGCCGCTGCGCCTGCGGGTAGGCGACGAGCCGGGGATCGACGGGCTCGCGGAGCACCTCGCGCTCGCCGGCTACGAGCGGGTCGACCGCGTCGACGAGCGAGGGCAGTTCGCGGTGCGAGGCGGGCTCGTCGACGTGTTCCCCACGACCGGCCGCGAGCCGCTGCGGGTCGAGCTCTTCGGGGACGAGATCGAGCAGCTGCGAGCGTTCTCGCCGTTCACCCAGCGCGCGCTCCACGCGGAGGACGCGGCGGTCGTGTATCCGGCCGGTGAGCGGCGGCGCGATCTCGAAGCGCTCGAGCTCCCACCGGAGGAGGACGAGGAGCGAGCGATCGAGGTGCCGGGGGATCTCGTCCCGCCGGTCGATCGCGCGCCCGACATCGTGTGGAGCCCCGACGACGTGCGGCATGCCTGGGAGGAGGACGAGATCGCGCCCCTCGACCTCGGCTCCGCGACGCACCTCGACCCGTTCCCGCGGTCGCAAGCGCATTCCTTCGAGGCGCAGCGGCCGGCGATCGCCGCGCGCGGGCTCAGCGAGGCCGAGAACGAGCTCGCGGGCCTCGTTCGCTCCGGCAACCGCGTCGTCGTCTCGTTCGCGCACACCGGCGAGGCGCAGCGACAGGCAGGGCTCCTGCGCAAGGTCGAGGCGCCGCTGCTCGAGCGCGGCGAGGCGCTTCCGACGGAGCCAGGCGTCCGGTTCGCGGTGGTCCCGGCGCGGCGCGGGTTCGTCTCGCGCGAGCTGGGGATCGCGCTCCTGCCCGACACGCAGGTCTTCCGCAAGCGTCCGCCACGCGCCGATGCGCGGCTGGGCAGGGCGCTCGCGAGCTTCGCCGACCTCCGGCTCGGCGACTACGTCGTCCACGAGGACCACGGGATCGGGAAGCTCCTCGGATTCGACACGAAGGCGGTCGCGGGCGTCACGCGCGACTACCTCCACCTCGCCTTCCGGGGCGAGGACCGGCTGTTCGTCCCACACGAGCAAGTGGGGAAGCTCTCGCGGTACATCGGTGCCGACGCGTCGGCGCCCTCGCTCTCGAAGCTCGGCGGCAAGGCCTGGCAGAACCTCAAGGCGCGGGCGCGCGCGTCGGTCCGCGAGCTGGCCGGCGACCTGCTCCAGCTCTACGCGCAACGCCAGAGGGCGGAGGGGACTGCGCACGAGCTCGAGAGCGACTGGCTCGAGCGGCTCGAGGCGTCGTTCCCCTACCGGGAGACCGACGACCAGCAGCGCGCCATCGAGGCCGTCAAGGAGGATCTCGAGGCGCCGCGCCCGATGGACCGTCTCGTATGTGGGGACGTCGGCTTCGGCAAGACGGAGGTCGCCGTCCGGGCGGCCTTCGCCGTGGCGGTCAACGGGCGGCAGGTCCTGGTGCTTTGCCCGACGACGATCCTCGCGGAGCAGCACTGGAACACGTTCAAGGACAGGTACCGCGACTTCCCCGTCCGCGTCGAGATGGTCTCGCGGTTTCGCCGCCCGGCCGACGTGAAGCAGGTGCTCCGCGAGTTCGGCGAGGGCAAGGTCGACGTCCTCGTCGGGACGCACAGGATCCTCTCCCGCGACGTCATCCCCAAGGAGCTGGGGCTCGTCGTCGTCGACGAGGAGCAGCGCTTCGGCGTCCGCCAGAAGGAGCTCCTTCGCGCGCTCCGGCTCGAGGTCGACGTGCTCGCGCTCTCCGCGACGCCAATCCCGCGGACGCTGCACATGTCGCTCTCCGGCCTGCGCGACATCTCCGTGATCGAGACGCCGCCCGAGGGCCGCCGGGCGATCCGCACGACGGTCGGGGAGATGGACGACGAGCTCGTCAGGGTCGCGCTCGAGCGGGAGCACGCGCGAGGCGGCCAGTCCTTCTACCTCCACAACCGCGTCGAGTCGATCGATGAAGCTGCCGAGAAGCTCCGGCAGCTCTGTCCCGGGCTCCGCTTCCTCGTCGCCCATGGCCAGATGGCGGAGCGCGAGCTCGAGGAGCGGATGCATGCCTTCCTGGCCGGCGACGCCGACGTCCTCGTCTCGACGACGATCATCGAGTCGGGCATCGACATCCCCCAGGCGAACACGCTGATCGTCGAGCGGGCCGACGCCCTCGGGCTGGCCCAGCTGTACCAGATCCGCGGCCGCGTCGGACGCTCGGACGTGACCGCGCACGCGTACCTCTTCTATCCCGACGCAAGCGAGCTGACCGCCGAGGCGCGCGCCCGGCTCGCCACCCTCGCCGACCACACAGAGCTCGGCGCCGGCTTCCAAATCGCGATGCGCGACCTCGAGATCCGTGGCGCCGGCGACCTGCTCGGTGCAGAGCAGTCCGGTCACGTCGCCGCGCTCGGCTTCGAGCTCTACGTCGAGATGCTCAACGAAGCAGTCGCGGAGCTGTCGGGCCAGCAACGCGTCGTGGCCCGCCCCGTGCGGATCGACGCTCGCGTCGACGCGTACGTCCCGGCGGCGTACGTCCAGGCGGAGGCCCTCAAGATCGATCTCCACCGGAGGATCGCCCTCTCGGAGCACGAGGACGAGCTGCGCGAGCTCCGCGCCGCCACCGAGGATCGCTACGGGCCGCTCCCCGAGCCGGTCGAGAACCTCTTCCGGATCCAGGAGGCGCGGCTCGCGCTCGCGCTCGTCGGGGCGGACTACCTCGTCTTCCGCGGGGGGCGCGTCACGGTCGGCCCCGTCAGCCTCGCGGCTTCGGAGCTGCGTGCCCTCCGCGCCCAGGCGGAGACCGCGGTCTACACCTCGGCACGGCAAGAAGTCGCCATCCGGGCCGAGGGCCTCGAAGGGGCGCTGGCGCTCGCCGCTGCTATCGTTGCCGCTCGCCGGGACGGCTGAGCACGAGGTGACTCCCGTGCCCCGTACGTTTTCCGAGCCCGTCGTAACGCGCCCGTAACCGCACGTCGCCTAAAAGAGGAACCTGATGAAGCGCTCGCTGATGCTCGCCGCCGCGGCCCTCGCCGTGCTCACCGTCGTCGCCGCCGGCTGCGGCGACACCGACGAGGTGCCGTCCGACGCGGTCGCAGTCGTCGACGGGACCCCCATCACCAAGGCGACGCTCGACGACCTGCTCACGCGCACGAAGAAGACGTACGCGACCCAGAAGCGGCAGTTCCCCAAGGCGGGGACGTCCGAGTACCAGTCGCTCCAGACCCAGGCGGTCGCCTTCCTCGTGCAGCGCCAGGAGTACGCGCGCGAGGCGGACAAGCTGGGGGTCAAGGTCACGGATCCGCAGATCCAGAAGAAGGTCGACGAGGTCAAGAAGCAGTACTTCGGCGGCAACCAGAAGAAGTTCGAGGCAGGCCTCAAGGCGCAGGCGTACACGCTCGACGCGCTACGCGACGACGCGCGCGCTCAGCTCGTCTCAGAGGGCATCTACAAGGACATCACGAACGGCGTGAAGGTCTCCGACGGCGAGGCGCAGCAGTTCTACGACCAGAACATCGACCGCTACAAGGTCGCGGACTCGCGCCAGGTGCGCCACATCCTCGTGAAGACGAAGGCCGAGGCGGACAAGCTCCACGACGAGCTCCAGAACGGCGCGAGCTTCGCGACGCTCGCGAAGGAGCACTCGGAGGATCCGGGCTCGAAAGACCAGGGCGGAAAGCTCACGGTGAGCAAGGGCCAGACGGTCGCGGAGTTCGACAAGGCCGCGTTCTCGCTCGACACGAACGAGATCTCCGACCCCGTGAAGACGCAGTACGGCTACCACATCATCCAGCCCCTCACCGACGTGAAGAAGGGCCGCGTGACGCCGTTCACCGACGTCCGGACGCAGATCAAGTCCCAGCTCCTCCAGCAGAAGAAGAGCGACGCGGTCAGCGACTGGGTCGCCAAGGTGGAGAAGGAGTACAAGGACAAGGTCCAGTACGCGGCGGGGTACGAGCCGCCCGACACCACCTCGACGAGCACCGGCACCACGACCGGTTAGCCTCGGCCCGTGGCCGGGGACGCGCTCCGGGAGCTCGAAGACCTCACCGCCGTCCTGCGGGTGGAGTGCCCCTGGGACCGGGAGCAGACGGCACGCACGATCGTCCCGCACACCGTCGAGGAAGCGTACGAGGTCGCCGACGCAGCCCTCGCCGACGATCCCTCGAAGCTCCGCGACGAGCTCGGCGATCTCCTGTTCCAGGTCTTCTTCCTCTCCCGTCTGCTCGAGGAGCGGGGCGAGGGCGACCTCGACGCGGTCGCCCGTGGCGTCCACGAGAAGCTCGTCCGCCGGCACCCACATGTCTTCGGCGAGGCGGAGGCCCGCACACCGGCACGGGTGCGAGAGAGATGGGAGACGATCAAGACCGAGCAGGAGGGACGCGAAGGGGTGTTTCACGACGTCCCAGATTCGCTGCCGGCGCTCCTCCTCGCGCGAAAGACACAACGTCGAGCCGCGGCCGTCGGCTACGACTGGCCCGACCTCGACGGCCCACTCGCGAAGCTGCGCGAGGAGCACGACGAGCTGCTCGTCGAGATCGGGCGTGCCGGTCGGCCAGCCCCCGAGACCGAGCCAGACGCTCGCGTCCAGGACGAGCTCGGAGATCTCCTCTTCACAGTCGTCAACGTGGCGCGATTCGTGAACGTCGACCCGGAGCTCGCCCTCCGTCGCGCCACGCAGCGCTCGCGGGAGCGCATCGAGCTCGCCGAGCAGCTCGCCGCCGAGGCGGGCGAGACGTGGACGGAGCTCGACCTCGAGGGGCAGGAGCGCTGGTACGAGCGGGCCAAAGCCGCGCTCGGCTCGGCTTAGCCCGGGCTTTGTGTCCGACTTCAGTCGCACACATGCTTCCTGGAGGCTTGATGTGGGTTAGCCGCACGCGCGGCTGGGGGCCTGCACACGGCGCATCGCGCCCGGCTCGATCGGCATCCAGGCGATCCAGCCTGCACACCGATCGAGCCGGGCGCGCTGCTTGGTGCATGCCCTCCCCGACACGCACGTCTAACCCACATCAAGCCTCTACGTGTCCGACTCGAAGTCGGACACCGGTCTAGTGTTCTCCGGCGTGAGCCGGAGAACACCATGAGCGAGATCGTCCACGTCCACGGCCGCCAGGTGCTGGACTCCCGCGGCAACCCGACGGTCGAGGTGGAGGTCGGCCTCGACACGGGCGCCTTCGGGCTTGCCGCGGTTCCCTCGGGCGCCTCGACCGGCGAGCACGAGGCGGTCGAGCTGCGCGACGGCGGCGAGGCGTGGCTCGGGAAGGGTGTCAGCCGTGCGGTCGGCCACGTCGACGGCGAGATCGCCGAGGCGATTCTCGGTCTCGACGCGAGCGACCAGCGCGCCGTCGACCGGATGCTGATCGAGCTCGACGGGACACAGACCAAGGCGCGGCTAGGGGCGAACGCGATCCTCGGCGCCTCGCTCGCCGTCGCGAAGGCCGCGGCGGGCGACGCGGGGGTGCCCCTGTACCGCTGGGTGGGTGGGACGAACGCGAACGTGCTCCCCGTCCCGCTCCTCAACGTCGTCAACGGCGGCGCGCACGCGCAGAACAGCCTGGATTTCCAGGAGTTCATGCTCGTCCCCGCCGGCGCGGAGAGCTTCTCCGAAGCGCTGCGGATCGGCGCCGAGACGTATCAGCAGTTGAAGAAGCTCCTCCACGAGAAAGGCCTGTCGACAGGCGTGGGCGACGAGGGCGGCTTCGCGCCCGACTTCGCGTCGGCGTACGAGGCGTGCGAGGCGATCCTCGAGGCCGCCGAGCGCGCCGGGCATCGCGAGAAGGTCGCGCTCGCGCTCGATCCTGCGACGAGCGAGCTCCACCGCGACGGCGCGTACGTGCTCGAGCGGCAGGGGGGGACACTCGATACCGCGGGGATGATCGGGTTGTGGGCTGATCTCTGCGACCGGTTCCCAATCGTCTCGATCGAGGACGGTCTCGGCGAGACCGACTGGGCGGGCTGGCAGACGTTGACCGACCGGCTCGGCGGCAGGGTTCAGCTCGTCGGCGACGACCTGTTCGTCACGAACGTCGAGTTTCTCCGACGCGGCATCGCCGAGCGGGTCGCGAACGCGATCCTCGTCAAGGTGAACCAGATCGGGACGCTGACGGAGACGCTCGACGCGGTCGAGCTCGCGCACCGCAACGGGTACCGGGTCGTGATGTCGCACCGTTCCGGCGAGACGGAGGACACGACGATCGCCGACCTCGCGGTCGCGACGAACGCGGGTCAGATCAAGACGGGCGCGACCGCCCGCTCAGACCGTGTCGCGAAGTACAACCAGCTCCTGCGGATCGAGGAGGAGCTCGGCGACGAGGCGCGGTACCCCGGCTGGGACGCGTTCCCCAGAGCCGACTCCTAGGGCGCTGTCTACCCTGGCTTCTGTGACGAGCCACACCCGGCGGACGAAGATCGTCGCGACGATCGGCCCGGCCTCGTCGACCGACGCCGCTGTCGCGGCGCTGATCGACGCCGGGATGGACGGTGCGCGCATGAACCTCTCGCACGGGACGCACGACGACCATGCGCACACGGCGGAGATCGTCCGGGCGGCCGAGGCCGAGTCCGGGCGCTCGATCGCACTCATTGCCGACCTGCAAGGGCCCAAGCTCCGCATCGGCGACCTGCCGGCCGAGATCGAGCTCGTCGAAGGGGACGCCGTCGTGATCGCCGGCGAGGACGTCGCGACGGGCGACGACCTGCCGGTCAGCCCTTCCGTCCTCGGCTCGGTGCTGCGGCCGGCGCACGACGTGCTGATCAACGACGGCCATGTGCGCCTGCGCGTCGAGCGGGTCGAGCGCGGGCGCGCGAGCTGCCTCGTCAAGGTCGGCGGCGCGGTGAGCTCCCACAAGGGCGTCAACCTGCCCGGAGTCCCGCTCCCGATCCCCTCTTTGACCCGGAAGGATCTCGACGACCTCGAGTTCGCCCTCGGGCTGGGCGTCGACTTCGTCGCACTTTCGTTCGTGCGCTCCGCGGCGGACGTGAAGGCGCTCCGCACGCTGATCGAGGCGCGTGCTTCGCTGGCCTGGGTGATCGCGAAGATCGAGAAGGCGGAGGCGGTCGCCGCCCTCGACGAGATCCTCGCGGAGGCGCACGCGGTGATGGTCGCGCGCGGCGACCTCGGCGTCGAGATCGGGGCAGCGGAGGTGCCGCTGCTCCAGAAGCGGATCATCCACGCGTCGCTCGAACGGGGCAAGCCGGTGATCACGGCCACCCAGATGCTCGAGTCGATGGTGTCCTCGCCCGAGCCCACCCGCGCGGAGGCCTCCGACATCGCCAACGCGATCCTCGACGGGACCTCCGCCATCATGCTCTCCGGCGAGACCGCGATCGGCCAGCATCCGGTCGAGGCGGTTCGCGTGATGGACCGGATCGCGCTCGCGGTCGAGCCGAGCCTCGACTACCGGCACGAGATTCCGACCGCCGACGACGAGCCGACGATCGACCAGGCCATGTCGAACGCGGCCTGCGACGTCGCGGAGGCGCTTTCGGCCACGGCGATCCTCGTGCCGACCTTCTCCGGGCACACGGCCTCGGCGGTCGCCCGCCTCCGACCACAGCGCCCCATCGTCGCGTTGACGCACAAGAGCGAGTCGCTTCGCCATCTCGCGCTCGAGTGGGGGGTCACGCCCGTCTCGATCACGGAGACGAGCGACGTGGAGGACCTCTGGTCGCGCTCGGTCGTCGCGGCAGTCGAGGCGGGCGTGGTCGCGCCGGGCGACCGCGTCGTGATCACGGCGGGGACAGCCGTGAACATCCCCGGCTCGACCAACGTGATCAAGGTCGACGTGGCGTGACGTGGGGGAACCCCGTGTTTCGAGCATGGGGGAACCCCTCGTTCCCCCATGAGCCCCCTCCTCACACACAAGAAGGGGGGACGCGGGGGAAACATGGTTTCCCCCGCGCGACAACCCCTGGTTCCCCCACGAGCCCCCTCCTCCTGGCTTGCGACCCGTCCGCGCCAAGATTGGCCTCCCGGCCGGCAAAGCCGGCCTCCGGCCGCCCCGGCCGCGTCCGCCTCAACGCCAATGTTGGTGACGCACGCAGGAGCAACCGCGTCAGGACGCGAAGAGAGGAGTCGTGGCGGCGAAGCGCAAGACAGCTAGGCGCCGACAACGCCGGCGGATCCCGCGGTGGTTGCTTCCGGTCGCGGTGCTGGCCGCGGTCGGGTTCCTCTACGTGCGGCCGATCGACTCGTACCTCGAGACGCGCAACCAGCTCGACCAGCGCCGCGCCGAGGTCGCGACGCTCCGCGCCGAGCGAGCGCGCCTGACGACGCGCCTCGAGGAGGCCACGAGTGTCGAGGGCCTCGCCCGCCAGGCGCGCCGGATCGGGTACGTCCGTCCCGGCGAGCACCTCTTCATCGTCGAGGGCACAGCGGCCTGGGCGAAAGACCACTCCGGCGGGTAGCCGCTCTCTGGGCGGCTACCGTCCGGGCATGGACGATCGGGCCGTCGTCGCCGCACAGCTCGGTCGCGAGCCGCGCGCGTTCAGGCGCGTCGTCGTCCGCTGCCCGTTCGGACGACCTGCGGTGACCGAGCAAGCCCCCTACACGCCCGACGGGGAGCCGTTTCCGACCACGTACTGGCTGACGTGCCGCCACCTCGTCGCTGCGGTCTCGCGCCTCGAGGCGGCGGGCGGGGTGGAGCGCTGGAGTGCCGCGCTGACGTCCGACGAATCGCTGCGCAGCGACCTCGAGCGCGCGTCGGAGGAGCAGCGCGCGATCCGGCGGGAGCTCGCCGGCGGGGAGGGGACGGACGGCGGCGAGGCGCTCGAGCTCGGGATCGGCGGCTCGAGGAATCCGGCCGCGCTCAAGTGTCTTCATGCGCATGTCGCCTTCGCGCTCGCGCGCCGCGGCTACCAGCTCGGAGAGGCGATCCTGGCCGAGGTGCCGGATACATGGCCCTCGAGGTGCTGCAGCGAGCTCTCGTTAGCATCGCGCGGATGACGACGGTCGAGGCCGCGCGCCGCGAGTGGGCGGAGGGATATCGCCGGTTCGCGCAGGAGGAATCCGACCCGACGCGCGCCGACGCGCTACACCGCCAGCTCGCCGTCGTCACCGACGAGCTGCGGCGGCGCGTCGGGGGTGTCTTCACGCTCGCGGAGCTCGCGGACGTCTACGGCAGCGCCGAGAGCTGGATCCTCACCGTCGTCGGCGAGCGCGCGTCGTCGGGAGGGTGGGCCCGGACGGCGTCGCTCGCCGCAGACGCCGCGTTCTACGCGTACAGCCGGTCCGCGCAGGACTACGACCCGTGAGCGGCCTGGATACGGACGCGCGCCGGGCACGCCGGGTGGCGAGGAAGCGACGCAGGTGGCCGCGCATTCTCGCCGCGGTCGTTGTTGCCGTGCTCCTCTTTGCGCTCGGCGTGGCGCTCGGGCTTGCCCTCGACGACCGCCCCGTCCCGGGGGGCACCCAGACCTCGATCCGCACCCTCCCACCGCTGCCGCAGACGACGCCCTAGTCGGCGGTTACAGCTCTTCGGAGGCCTGGAGCAGGCCTGCGGCGATCACGGCAAGCGCCGCTATCAGGCTGATCCAGATCCCGACGCCGCGGTGCGCGAAGAAGAAGTCGTCGGGGATCGAGATCACCCTGACGAGCACGAAGATCGTCCCGAGCGCGCCGAGCGCGACCGTCACGAGGCTCTGCGGCATCGCCGCGGGCGGCTCGATCCCGAGCTCCCGCAGCACGACTACGAGCACCACCGCGAGCCCGACGAAGAGCACGAGCTTGCCCAGCACGCCGGTGTTCCAGCCCAGCACGGAGATCGTCACGCCCTGCCCCTCGCCCGTGTACCAGCCGGTGAACGAGGAGACCGCGAGCACGATTCCCGCGACGAGCCCGAGCCCGTCTCCGAGCCCGTA
>DASSBV010000171.1:0-2719 GCA_035698545.1 Gaiella sp.
ACGATCTCCGCCGGGTGGGTCTGCTCCTCGTCGTGCTCGGCGGCATGCGGTCGGATCTCCTTCTCCGCGAACTCGCGCGCGAGCGCGCGAAGCTCCTTCTGCTCGTCGGTGAGGGCGAACGAGACGCCGCTCGCGATTCCCGTCTCCACCGTCGCCATGAGACTGTTCCTCCGGCTCGATTGACTAGTCAGTCAAGTTTACAGGCGGGCGTCTCCGCGAGCACCGACCGGCGATCGTCAGTAGCTGAACACCGTCGCAGGTTCCGCGCCGATCCACTCCCAGAGCGGCGTCGTACCGGCGACGCGTGCGTTTGCGACGAGCTCGGCTCCCTCGAGGCCCTTGGCGTTGAGACAGATCGGACAGACGAGCAGCTCGCCGCCCTTCTCGGCGAACTGGTCGAAGAGCCGTTCGAGCGGCGGGCAGCCCTCGCACGCCGCTCCACTGGCGTGACCCGGCATGCCGAGCCGGACTGCCTCCTTCGTTAGGAACATCGCCGTCGGGCGGCCCGTGTCGAGGGCGCCACCGCCGACGAGGAAGGCGATCATCACACGTTCGGGGTCCTCGAGCCCCGTCGCGAGGTTGATCACGACCTTGCCGTCCGCCACGTCGACCTCCTATGTCGTCGGCTTGTACGCCTTCACGGTCGCGCCTTTGGCGCCGTACTCGAGTGCCTTGCGCCGGGTGTCCTCGAACTTCGAGCGCAGGTACGTGTTGACGAGATTGCCGTGCTCGATCCGCTCGAAGCCGTGCCGCTCGAGCATGGCTGCGTGCTCTCCGTCCAGGAGAGCGCCGGCGATTCAGCCGGTCCAGAGGTCGATGTTCCGCTTCCCCTCCTCCGAGACAGGACGCTGGATCGTCACGTCCGCCACCTGGATCCGGCCCCCCGGCACGAGCACCCGGTACAGCTCGGCGAACACCGCGTCCTTGTCGGGGATCAGGTCGATCACGCCGTTCGAGAGCACGACGTCGAAGCTCGCGTCGGCAAACGGCAGTGACTCGGCGTCGCCCTCGACGAACGTCACGTTCCGAAGGCCCGCCTCGTCGGCCGCCGCGCGGGCCTTGGCGAGCATCTCCGGCGTCATGTCGATCCCCGTCACCGAGCCCGCCGGCCCGACCATCAGCGCGGCGACGAGCGAGTCGGTGCCGGCGCCCGAGCCGAGGTCGAGCACGCGCTCCCCCGTTTCGAGCCGACCGAACGAGAACGGGTTCGCGACACCGGCGAACGACTCGACGGCCGACTCGGGCACGGACGCGAGCTCCGGCGGATAGTCGAGGTCCTCCGCCCAGCGTCGGCCGGTGGGGAAGACGTAGTCCCGTGCGGGCTCGCTCGAGACCGACGCGTAGGTCTTCCGGATCTCCGACCGGAGCAGGGCAACGTCGATGTCCACGTCCGCCGGCATGTCAGCGCGAGGGACGATACGACGGCCCCGGCGATCGAGCCAGACGAATCTCGGTATGACTGTCATTGCCTACGTCCATGCCTCGGGTACGCAGCGTATTATCGGGCCAGGCGAAATCCACGATGCCTTCCATCGCGAGCGACGATATTCGGGCGACGTTCCTCCGGGAGCTTTGGGACACGACGCGGATGCGGCTCCTCGTCGAGATCGGTCGGCGTGGAAGCCTGTCGGGCGCAGCCGACGCGATCGGCATCGGCCAGCCGAGCGCGAGCCAGCACCTGAAGCTCCTCGAGACGGCCGCGGGACAGCGCCTCGTCGAGCGGAGCAGGCGCGGCAGCCGCTTGACCGAGGCGGGCGAGATCCTCGCGTCGCACGCCTCGCGGGCGCTTGCGGCGCTCTCGAGCGCGGAGGAGGAGCTCGGCGCGCTCTCCGGGCTCCAGACGGGCACGATCCACCTCGGGGCCTCGACCGTCCCGGGGGTGTACCTTCTGCCCGAGACGCTCGGATGCTTTCGCCGCGACTTTCCCGCCGTCGTCGTCGAGGTCGAGATCGCGTCGAGCGACGAGATCCTCCATCGGCTGCGCACGGGGCGTGTGAGGCTCGCGCTGGTCGGAGCCCCCGCGGCGGAAGGGGTCGAGCTGAGACCGCTGATCGACGACGAGCTCGTCGGCGTCGCGCGGCCGGGCACGCTGCCCCTCGAGGACGGGGTCGTGGCGCCGTCCGCGCTCGAGTCGCACCTGCTGCTCTCGCGCGAGCCCGGCTCGGCGTCGCAATCGCTCGTGGACAGCACCCTCGCCCGGGCCGGAATCCGGTTCGCAGGGCGCATGGAGCTCGGCGCGAGCGAGGCGATCAAGCGTGTCGTACGCGAGGGCCTCGGCGTCGCGCTTCTCTCGCGCTTCGCAGTCGCCGAGGAGGTCGAGCGCGGCGAGCTCGAGCGCTTCCGCATCGCCGGCGTCCCGCCGATCACGAGACCGCTCTCGGTCGCCACCGCCGCCGGTCGCGAGCTCTCTCCCGCCGAGAGCACATTCGTCGGGACGCTGACCCGCTGCTGCGCGACGAGCACGAGCTTCGCCGACGCGTGCGTCGGGCCGGTCCCCGACAACCCCGGTTCCCGGTAAACATCCAGAGACACGCCTCCGGAGGAGCCCATGGCCACGACGACAACCACCCCAGCCGCGCTCGACCCCCTCGACTTTCTCGCGCTCGACGCGCTCCTCGACGACGAGGAGCGGGCAATCCGCGACACGGTTCGGCAGTTCGTCCGCGAGCGCGTCCTCCCCGAGGTGGGCGATTGGTTCGAGCAGGGGATCCTCCCCCGC
>DASSBV010000172.1:0-3428 GCA_035698545.1 Gaiella sp.
GGGGCTCGGCGGCCGCCGCCGGCTCGTCGCGACCGGCTGGCTCGCGACGGACGGGCCGGGTCTCTTCGCACCTGTCGGCTCGACGACGAGCGACGACGCGGGACAGGGCGTCGCCGACCCGAGCCCCATGCTCCTCGCCACCGCGCTGATGCTGTCCGAGGGGCTCGGCCGGACGGCGGCCGGTCAGGCGCTCGAGGAGAGCCTGGCGGCGGCGCTGCGAGGCCCGCGGCGCCCGCTCGACGTGGCAGCGCCGGGCGTCGCCGCGACGACCCGTGAGTTCGTCGACGCGGTGCTCGGGCTCCTGCCGAGCGCGCGCCGCGACACCGAGTTCGCACTGGGAGTCGGGCCGTGAGGATGACGGGCGGAGACGCGATCCTCCGGGCGCTCGAAGCCGAGGGCGTCGAGGTGATGTTCGGCATCCCCGGCGGGGCGATCATGCCGACGTACGACGCGATCGCCCGCGGGACGACGGTGCGGCACGTCCTCGCGCGCCACGAGCAGGGCGCGGGTCACATGGCCCAGGGCTACGCCCGGGCCTCGGGACGAGTCGGCGTCGCGATCGCGACGTCCGGCCCCGGCGCGACGAATCTCGTCACGCCGATCGCCGACGCGTGGATGGATTCGACTCCGCTCGTCTGCATCACAGGCCAGGTGCGCACGACGCTGATCGGCACCGACGCCTTCCAGGAGTGCGACATCACCGGGATCACGATGCCGATCGTGAAGCACTCGTGGCTCGTGCAGGAGGCGAGCGAGATTGCGTCCGTCATGCGCGCCGCGTTCCACGTCGCCCGCACCGGACGCTGCGGCCCCGTCCTCGTGGACGTGCCGCGCGACGTGCAGGAGGCGGTCGTGGACGTCGCCTTCCCTGCGGAGATCGACCTGCCCGGCTGGCGCCCGCCCACCAAGGTGCACCCGCTCCAGATCCGCGAGGCTGGTCGCGTACTGGCCCATGCGCGCAAGCCGGTCCTCTACGTCGGCGGCGGGACGCTCAACGGCGACGCGTGCACGGAGCTGCGCGAGCTCGCGGAGGTGGGCTCCTTGCCGGTCGTCACGACGCTGATGGGCAAGAGCGCCTTCCCGGAGAATCACGAGCTCCACTTCGGCTGGCCGGGCATGCACGGCCCGAAGTGGTCGAACCTCGCGATCAACACCTGCGACGTCCTCGTCGCGGTCGGAGCGCGCTTCGACGACCGCGTCACGGGAAAGCTCTCGGCGTTTGCCCCCGGTGCGACTGTCGTGCACCTCGACGCCGACGCCGCCGAGATCTCGAAGTTGCGCGAGGCCGACATCCCCGTCGTCGGCTCGCTGCCGGCCGCGCTCCGCGAGCTCGCGCGCGAGGTTGCACGACAGCGCGCGGACGGGGCGCCGGCACCGGAGGCGTGGCTCGCGCAGATCCGGGAGTGGCGTGTGGAGTACCCCCTGCGCTACGACACGGGCGGCGAGTGGCTCAAGCCGCAGACAGTGGTCGAGACGCTCCAGCGTCTCACCGCGGACGACGACGTGATCGTCACGACCGGCGTCGGCCAGCACCAGATGTGGGCGATGCAGTACGTGACGAGCGTGCGCCCGAGGAGCTTCATCACCTCGGGCGGCCTCGGGACGATGGGCTACGGGATCCCCGCCGCGATCGGCGCAAAGGCGGCTCGACCCGAGGCGACGGTCGTGTGCATCGACGGCGACGGGTGCTTCCAGATGACCGCGCAGGAGCTCGCCACGGCGGCCGTCGAGGACCTCCCGATCGTCGTGGTGCTGGTGAACAACGGCTACCTCGGCATGGTCACGCAGTGGCAGGACATGTTCTACGAGGGTCGCCGCTCCCATGTCGACCTCCGCGGCGGCGGCGTCCCGGACTACGCGAGGCTCGCGGAGGCCTTCGGCGGCGTCGGGATGGTGGTGACGAGCGAGGCCGAGCTCGGGCCGGCGCTCGAGGAGGCGCTCCGGCTCGGGAAGACGGTGGTGATCGACTGCCGCGTCGACCCGGCGGAGCAGTGCTTCCCGATGATCCCCTCCGGGGCCGCCGCGCTCGAGATGATCGAGTACGTCGACACCCTCGAGGTGAAGGAGGCGAAGGCGTCGTGAAGCACACGCTGAGCGTCACGGTCCAGGACAAGCCCGGCGCGCTGACGCGCATCACGACGATGTTCGCGCGGCGCGGCTTCAACATCGAGTCGCTCGCGGTCGGGCCGACCGAGCGGCCCGGCGTGAGCTGCATCACGCTGCGCGTCGACTGCGCGCAACACTCGCTCGAGCAGATCGAGAAGCAGATCCACAAGCTCGTCGACGTGCTCCGCGTGACCGAGCTCGTCTCGGGCGAGGCAGTGGAGCGGGAGCTGATGCTCGTCAAGGTCGCCGTACCGCCCGAGCGCCGGGCAGAGCTGGTCACGACCGCGGAGGCACTGGGCGGCAGGCTGCTCGACGTCGGCCCCGATGCCGTCGTGCTCGAGCTCGTCGCGACGCCCGAGGAGATCGACTCGTTCCACGAGCTCTGCCGGCCGTATGGTGTCACCGACCTCGTCCGCACAGGCCGTGTCGGGGTGCCCCGGGCCTCCGCGCGGCGGCGCGCGCCCCGGCGGCTCGCCGCGATCAACTAGACCCGGACTGGCCGTTCCCCCGAACCGAAAGGACTTCCGATGGCGACGATCCTCCGAGACGGCGACCTCTCTCTCCTCGACGGCACGGTGGCGGTGATCGGCTACGGCAGCCAGGGTCACGCGCACGCGCTCAACCTGCACGACTCCGGCGTCCGTGTAGTCGTCGGCCTGCGCGAGGGCTCCTCCTCCTGGAGCGATGCAGAGGAGGCAGGGCTCGAGGTGAGGACGATCCCGGAGGCCGCACGCGGCGCGCAGCTCGTCTCGCTGCTCCTGCCCGACCAGTTCCAGCCGCAGGTCTTCTCCGAGCTCGTCGAGCCGAACCTCGAGCCGGACGCCGTGATCCTGTTCGCGCACGGCTTCAACGTGCTCTACGAGCGCATCGCGCCTGCCGCCGGGCACGACGTCGTGATGGTCGCGCCGAAGGGGCCGGGGCACGTCGTCCGGCGCCTGTTCACCGAGGGGCTCGGCACGCCGGCACTGATCGCGGTCGAGCAGGACGCGTCAGGCCGGGCCCGCGACGTCGCTTTGGCGTACGCGGTCGGGATCGGCGCGGGCCGGGCCGGAATCCTCGAGACGACGTTCCGCGAGGAGACCGAAACCGACCTCTTCGGCGAGCAGGCCGTCCTCTGCGGCGGTGTGACCGAGCTGATCCAGGCCGGCTTCGACACGCTCGTCGGCGCCGGGTACCAGCCCGAGGTCGCCTATTACGAGTGCCTCCACGAGCTCAAGCTGATCGTCGACCTGATCTGGGAGGGCGGCCTCCAGCACATGCGCTGGTCGATCTCGGACACGGCCGAGTTCGGCGACTACCTGAGCGGCCCGCGCGTGATCGAC
>DASSBV010000173.1:0-2206 GCA_035698545.1 Gaiella sp.
AAGAACGGCGAGACGCGGTCGTGGCCGCGCTCGGCGAACACCTGCTGCTGTTCGGCGATGGTCGCGATCCCTCCGATCGCGGAGCCGACGACGATTCCGATCCGCGAGCGGTCGACGTCGCCGTCGAGACCCGCGTCGTCCCAGGCCTGCTGCGCCGCGGCGACGGCGAAGAGGACGTTCCGGTCCATCCGTCGTGCCTCCTTCGCAGGGACCAGGTCACCGGAATCGAACCCACGGACCTCTGCTGCGATGCGCACCGGGTAGTCGGACGGGTCAAACGCCTCGATCCAGCCGACGCCGCTCCGGCCGGAGACCGCAGAGTCCCAGGTCGCAGGCACGTCGAGGCCGAGCGGCGTGACCGCGCCGAGACCAGTGATCGCGACCCTTCGCATAGCGCAGGAGCCTACTGGCCGGCCGGCTGGACACGACGACGGGCAGCACGCCGGGCTCTGTGACGGGCGATTGGCGCGCGAGGGACTCCGGGGTGCCCGCTCGTCGTGTGCACTCACCCTATGTCCGCGGGGCCGGGCCGGGAAGTGCGCGTGCGCAAGTTACAAGTTGCAACTAGCGCGGTACGGTTGGCCCGTGCCGCGCTCTCGACGCAGTTCCGCCGAGCCGGTCGAGCGGCCCGCGGACCTCGACCCCGCGATCCCGTTCCCCCCGATGGAGGCGGAGCTCGTCCGCGAGCTGCCGGCGGGCGACGAATGGCAGTACGAGCCGAAGTGGGATGGCTTCCGTGGACTTCTCGAAAACGCCTCGGGCGACCTTCGGCTCTGGTCGCGGAACGCCAGACCGCTCCTGCGCTACTTCCCGGAGCTCGCGTCGGTCGGTGACGCGCTGCCCGCCAGCTCTGCGATCGACGGCGAGATCGTGATCGTCCGCGACGGCGTCCTCGACTTCGACGCGATGCAAACGCGACTGCATCCGGCCGAGAGCAGGGTGCGCAGGCTGTCGGCCGAGATCCCGGCTCGCTTCATCGCCTTCGACGTGCTCGTCTGGGACGGGGTCGAGCACTGGAGGAGGCCGCTCGCGGAGCGCAGGGCAACACTCGAGAAGGTGGGAACCGAGTTGACGCTCTCGCCCTTGACCCTCGACCACAACGAGGCGCTCTCGTGGCTCGAGTCGTTCGAGGCGATCGGGCTCGACGGCGTGATCGCGAAGCGGCGTGACAAGCCGTATGCGGCCGGATCCCGCGAGGCCGTCGCGAAGGTGAAGCCCGAGAAGACGGCGGACTGCGTCGTGGCCGGGCTGCGCTGGAAGAAGGACGGCGAGCGCCGCATCGCGACCCTCCTGCTCGGGTTGTTCGACAACGACGGCGGGCTCGACTACGTCGGCTCGGCGGTCGTCGCGCCCGCGCGGCACGACGAGGTTGCCGCGGCGGTGCTGCCGCTTCTGAAGAACGCGCCCGAACGGCGGTTCTCGGAGCCGAACCGCTGGGGCGGCGGTGAGCTCGAGGAGACCGCCGTCAGGCCTGAGCTCGTCGTCGAGGTTCGCTACGACAAGGTGCAGGGCCGCCGCTTCCGACACGGGACGAAGCTCATCCGGCTTCGTCCGGACAAAGATCCGGCGCAGTGCACCTGGCGCGAGCTACGGCCTCCACTCGAAGCAGGCGACCCGACACTCGCGCGCCTGCTCGGCTAGCGCGTGCTCGGCGGGGTCGGCGGGATCGGAGGGAGCTTCGGCGGAGGGAGCGGTCCGCCCAGGTCATCGGAGAGGCGCACGAACCCGCGATCGGCGAACGTCGCGAGCGACGAGCCCTTCACGCCCGCCGATGAGATCGTGTAGAGCGTGTCCCCGACGACCAGGGCGCGACTGATCGGCGCCCCGGGCGAGCCGACCCGCTCGGCCCCCGGCTCGGCGGGGTGGACGACCCGACCGACCTCGGTGATACCAGCCCGTTGGACCCGCAGTCCGACGGCGCCCAGGAACGGCCGGTCGAGGTATTCCTGCACGGGGAGCACCGCGAGCTGGGCGCGCGGCCACCAGAGGAATGCGTGCTGGTCGTACTCGACGTCGGAGCGGGCCTTCGTGAGCGTGAAGGCGTCCAACCGCTTGGGGTGGGCAGGATCGGAGACGTCGAACAGCGAGGCCAGCGTGCCGAGCGTCCTCCCCTCGGTCGTGGCGTCCTGCCCCACGCCGAGCAGCAGGCCGCCGCCGAGCGGATGCAGGTATGCGGAGTACCCGCGAAGCTCGAGCTCGCCGCGAA
>DASSBV010000174.1:0-11037 GCA_035698545.1 Gaiella sp.
GCAACCGAGAAGGCGCCGGGGAAGATCCTCCGCGGCTGGGGCCACCCCGTGTACGTCCGCGGCGACGTCCAGCTCTCCGGCTCGACCGCGGTCCTGCGGGGGCTCGACGTGCCCGCGCACCAGTTCGTCGAGCTGCGGACGTTGATCCCGCGTGGGGCATTCACCTCGACGACCGGCATGAAGGTCCGGTCGGGCAACGGTCTCGAGAAGATCGTCGCCGAGGAGCAGGCGGATGCTGCGTCGTTCGAGCGCGACCACGACAAGATCGAGAACGCCAAGGCGCACCCCTGGCGGTACGCGCTCTACGTCCTGCTCCTCGGGGTGCTGCCGAGCCTGGCCGTCGTCGCGGTCGTGTTCTGGATCTACGGGCGCGAGCGGCGCACGAGCTACGACCGCGAGTACGAGCAGGAGCCGCCGACCGACACGGAGCCCGCCCTCGTCCCCACGCTCCTCCGCCAGGGTGGCGACGCGGGGTCGTACGAGTTCACCGCCACGCTGTTCGACCTGATCCGCCGTGGCGTCTACACGGCGAAGCAGGTCACGACGGAGCGATCGACGTGGGGCGGCCTTCGGCACGAGCAGGTCGCCGACCTGGAGGTCGGCGCGGGGACGCGCGACGAGCTGACCACGTGGGAGAACGCCGTCGCCGACGTCGTCGACGGGGTGATCGCCGACGGCCCCCAGCGGCTTTCCAAGTTCCGGGAGGACATCGAGGACGACCGCGAGGCGATGAGCGAGCACTTCACGGCGTTCAAGGCGAACGTCTCGACGGCGGTCGGGAACCGGCGGTGGTTCCTCTCGCTCGGCGCGCTCCCGCTGGGGCTCGCGCTCGTCGCGTTCGCGGCGATCGGCGCGCTGCTCTTCTACCTCGCGATTTCGGGGTGGCGCTCGGTGTACCCACGCTGGAGCGACATCGTGCTGCTCGGCCTGGGAGTCGCCGCGTTCATCAACGCGGCGGTCGTGTTCGGGGCGCTGACGCAGCGCCGGCTGTGGCGCCGGCGCTCCCTCGCGGGCGAGCAGGAGGCCGAACGCTGGGAGGCGTTCCGCCGGTACCTCACGGACTTCCCGCGGCTCCAGGAGGCGCCGCCGGCGACGCTCGCGCTCTGGGAGCGGCTGCTCGTCTACGGGATCGCGTTCGGGATCGCGGAGCGCGTGCTCCAGGCCGCGCACATGGCGATGCCCGAGGCGATGGCCCAGACGTCGTCGATCTACTGGATCTCGGGCGGGGGCAACCTCGGCTCGGGCCCGACGTCACTCGCAATCGGCGACCTCGCCTCCGGGTTCGGCTCCGCGCTCGCGCCGCCCTCCTCGGGCTCGAGCGGCTTCGGCGGGGGCTTCTCGGGCGGCGGCGGAGGTGGCGGCGGGGGCGGCGGCGGGGGCGCCTGGTAGGACCGGCCCGTTAGGCGCGCTCGAGCGCCAAGAGCGCGAGCGCCAGCGCTGCAGCCCATGACAGCACGTCGAGCCCGCCCGCGACGAGCGCGTCCTCCACCGCCTGGCGCGTCAGCAGGAGGAGCTCCTGGTCCTCGAGGTCGTCCGCGTTCGGCTCGGCGACCTTCCGCGCGCCCCGCGCGAGATAGAGGTGCCCTACACCGCAGCCGCGGTTTCCGTCGACGACGTATCGCCCGAGCGACGTCCACTCCGTCGCCTCGTAGCCCGTCTCCTCGAGCAGCTCACGGCGCGCAGCATCGAGCGGATCTTCGCCCGGGTCGAGATAGCCGCCGACCGGCCCCAGAGTCGTACCCTCGACCGCGTACTTCGTCTGCCGGAAGAGGAGGAAGAGCCCTTCCTCGGTGACGGCGACGACATTGGCGAACTCGCGCGACTCGACCCACGGCCAGTCCTCGATGACACGCCCGTCGGGGAGCTCGACCACCCGTTCCTCGACCGAGAGCCAGGGGCTGAGGTCGAGGAGTGTCCGCCGCGAGCGGGTCGTCCAGGGCTTCACGGCGCCGCGTCCTCGCTCATGCGGCGCGAGGCCTCGTAGAGCGCGATCGTGCCGGCGGCTCCGACGTTCAGCGACTCGGCCGCGCCGGGCAACGGGATCGTCGCCTTGTGACAGTCTGTTGCAAGGTCGTCGGGCAGCCCCTCGCGCTCGGAGCCGAGCAGGAACGTGACCGGCGGTGCCAGGTCCAGCTCGTGAAGCGGTGAGCCCCCGTGCGCCAGGAGCGCGACGCACCTACTCGGCCGCTTCTCCCAGGCGACGAGCGGCACGCGGAAGATCGCGCCGGCGGAGGCTCTGAGCGCCTTCGGCGAGAGCGGGTCCGCGCATCCGTCGGAGAGCGCGACGGCGGCGTCAAAGGCGTCGGCCGTGCGCAGCAGCGTGCCGACGTTCCCCGGGTCGGCGAGCCGCCAGAGCGCAAGGCACGTCTCCCGCGTCCCGGCCGGCAGGTGTGCCCTCCGGTAGACGCCGATCGCGCGCGCCGGATGCGGAAGCGTCGAGACGCGCGCGATGAGCGCCTCGTCGACGGTCTCGCCGGCCACGAGCAGATGCACCGGCTCGATCCCTGCATCGCGCGCGGCGCCGACGAGATCCTCGCCCTCCGCGGCGAACAATCCCGTCTCATCACGGTGCTTCCGCCCACGAAGCAGCTTGCGGACGAGCGTCAGCGTCGCGTTGTCGCGCGAGGTGATCACCGGGGTCGCAAGTTACAACTTGTAACTTGCGGCGTTCTGTTCGGCGTTACGCGGCCTTCGCGTCCGAGCCGAGCGCGGACTTCGCCTGCTCGGCAACGACCGCGAAGGCGGCGGGGTCGGCGACCGCGAGGTCGGCGAGCGACTTCCGGTCGAGGTCGATCCCGGCCTTGCGGAGGCCGTTCATGAACTGGTTGTAGGAGAGGTCGTTCGCGCGCGCTGCCGCGTTGATGCGGACGATCCACAGCGAGCGGAGCGTCCGCTTCTTGTTCCGGCGGTCGCGGTATGCGTAGACGAGCGAGTGCTCGACCTGCTCCTTCGCGTAGCGGTAGTGCGTGCTCTTGCGGCCGTAGTACCCCTTGGCCTGCTCGAGAACCTTGCGGCGCTTCTTGCGCGCGGCGACCGATCGCTTGACGCGAGCCATGTCAGCCCCTCCCCAGCAGCTTCTTGACGGACTTCTGGTCGCTAGACGCGACCGACGCGTTCTCCCTCGCGCGCTTCCGCTTCCCCGGACGGCTCTTGATCACCTGGCCGGGGGGCGCCGTCCGGTGGCGCCGCCGGCGCTGGAGCTTTCCCGCCCCGGTCACCTTGAACCGCTTCTTCGCCCCGCTCCCTGTCTTCACCTTCGGCATCTCGTCTCACTCCTGCGTTCTTCGTCGGCCCGAGCACCATCACCATGTTCCGGCCGTCGAGTGTGGGCTGCTGCTCGACTTGACCGAGCTCCTTCACGTCCTCGGCGAGGCGCTCCAGGAGCATCCGACCCCGCTCCGGATGGAGGTTCT
Organism: Gaiella sp.; assembly: GCA_035698545.1. GTDB lineage: Bacteria > Actinomycetota > Thermoleophilia > Gaiellales > Gaiellaceae > Gaiella. The sequence goes on from DASSBV010000174.1 coordinate 3,414, forward strand.
CCCGCCCCCGGAACATGATCGTGACCTTGACCTTCGCCCGCTGGTTCAAGAAGCGGACGACGTGGCCCTTCTTGGTCTCGTAGTCGTGGTCTCCGATCTTCGGCCTGAACTTGATCTCCTTGATGTTGATCGTCGACTGGTGCTTGCGGGCCAGCTTCGCGCGCTGTTCCTGCTCGTACCGCCACTTGCCGTAGTCCATGACCTTGGCAACCGGGGGGTCCGCGTCCTTCGCGACCTCCACGAGATCGAGGTTCCTCGAGTACGCGAACTCGAGCGCCTCCTTCGTGTCCTTGATCCCGATCTGTTCCCCGTCCGGCCCGACCAGCCTGACCCGCGGCGCGCGGATCTGCTCGTTGGTCCGATCCTGCTGGACGACGGGACGCGTCCTGTCTTCGGGACGGCGCCGCGGTCTCAAAGGGCTGTCACCAAGTCGAGTCGATCCTCCTCTTTCGTTGAAACGCCACTGCATGCAGCGGCGGCATTCCCTCGTCCGATTCGACTCGGTTGAACCTCGCGCGGCTCACGGCCGGCGGGGTGAGGGGCGATGCCGCTCCTGCTTTGCAGACCAGCAGAGTATCAAGAGGGTGTCTGCTCGGCGATATCAGCGACCAGCGCGTCGAACGACATCGCGGAGACGCCCTCACCGCCACGCGCGCGAACTGCCATCGCCTCGCGCGTCTCTCGGTCGCCCCAGACGACGACGTACGGGATCTTCGCGAGCTCGGCATCGCGGATCCGCTTGCCGAGCGTCTCGTCGCGCTCGTCGGCGTCGGCTCGTACCGATCCGTCTCCCAGCGCGGCGACGAGGTCGGCGGCGGCCGCGCGATGCGTGTCCGCGACGGGCAGCACACGCACCTGCACCGGTGCCAGCCATGTCGGGAAGGCACCGCCGTAGTGCTCGATCAGGATCCCCATGAACCGCTCGAGCGAGCCGAGCAGGGCGCGGTGCACGACGTACGGCGTGTGCTCGACGTTGTCGGCGCCCATATACGTGAGCCCGAACTGCTTGGGCATGAGCGCGTCGAGCTGGATCGTGCCCATCTGCCAGGAGCGACCGAGCACGTCGAGCATGTGCAGGTCGATCTTCGGGCCGTAGAACGCGCCGTCTCCTTCGTTCACGACGAACTCGATCCCGCGCCGCTCGAGCGCCGTGCGCAGTGCTGCCTCGGTGAAGTCCCACTCCTCGTCCGTCCCAAGCCGGTTCGGCGGGCGCGTCGACAGCTCGAACCGGGCCTCCATCCCGAACAGGTCGTAGAGGTAGGCGGCGTAGTCGAGGCAGCCGAAGATCTCCGCCTCGATCTCCTCGCGCGTACAAAAGATGTGCGCGTCGTCCTGCGTCACGTGGCGCACCCGGAGCAGGCCGTGCAGCGTCCCCGTCGGCTCGTTGCGGTGGAGGGTCGACGACTCCGCGTAGCGGAGCGGTAGATCGCGGTAGCTCCGCAGCTGGCTCGCGAACAGGAGCAGGTGCCCGGGGCAGTTCATCGGCTTCAGCCCCGCGTGCGGCTCCTCTCCCTCCCCCGCGACCAGGAACATCTCGCCGCGGAACTTCTCCCAGTGCCCCGAGGTCTCCCAGACGGACTTGTCGTAGATCAGGGGCGTCTTGACCTCGCGGTAGCCGCGCCGGAGGTTCTCGCGGCGACGAAGATCCTCCAGCTGGTTCCAGACCACCATGCCCTTCGGGTGCCAGAACGGCGAGCCGGGCGAGGCGTCCTGGAGATGGAACAGGTCGAGCTGCGGGCCGATCCGCCGGTGGTCGCGCGCGCGGGCGTCCTCGAGGCGCTCGAGGTACGCGTCGAGGTCCTCCTGCGTGAAGAACGCCGTACCGTAGATCCGCGTCAGCTGCGTGTTCTTCTCGTCTCCGCGCCAGTACGCGCCGGCGAGACCGGTCAGCTTCAACGCCTTGATCGGGCTCGCGTCTTGGAGGTGCGGGCCACGGCAGAGGTCGGTGAAGTCGCCTTGCGTGTACAGCGAGATCGCGCCGTCGGCGGTGTCGACCAGCTCGACCTTGTACGGCTCGCCCTCCGCCTCGAAGCGGGCGCGCGCCTCCTCGCGGTCGATCTCCGCCCGCTCCCAGGTACGGCCCTCCGCGATCTCGCGGGCGACCTCCGCCTCGATCGCGGCGAGATCCTCCTCGCGGATCGGCTGCGGGAACTCGAAGTCGTAGTAGAAGCCGTTCTCGATCGGCGGGCCGATCGCGACCTTCACGCCGGGATGCAGACGCCGGACCGCCTCGGCGAGGAGGTGGGCCGCCGAGTGGCGGAGCACGTACAGGGCGTCGGGGTCGTCGCGGTCTCGCGTCGTCAGCAGCTGGAGCGATGCTCCCTCGGGAAGTGGCAGCCGGAGGTCGCGCGGCTCTCCGTTCACCCGCGCGAGGATGGCCTGCTCAGCGAGCTTCGGCCCGATCGCGCGGGCGGCGTCGAGCGCGGTCGCGCCCTCGGGCAACTCGAGCGCCGAGCCGTCGGGAAGCGTGACGTTCATCGTCGGGCCAGGATAGTCGGCGCCGACCGACCTCCCCGTCGCCTCGGGACGCGCCTATTCGCCGCCGTGGCGCAGCACGAGCGGCTGCGAGACCCCGGCCGCCCACCCATGGGTGCCAACCACGAGCACCCGTGCCCGCACGACCCCGTGCGGAACACGAAGCGCGACACGCGAGGCGGCGTCGAGCTTTTCGTGCGCGACGTTCTTCCATGCGAAGTGCTCGCGGTCGTACGCCTGGAGAACCGCCGTCGCGCCGGCCCGCCGCGGGGACACCGTCGCCCGAACCCGGTCGCCCGCCGAGGTGGCTCGGACGAGGGGGCGAACCTGGACGTGCACCGCCGGGCTCACCAGCGAGCCGGCGACCGCGCGATAGCTCGCGGGCACGGCGACGGTGGTCCGCACGGCGAAGCTCCCGTCCGGGCGGGGGTGCACGACGATCTGTCCGCTCGGCCCGCGAAGGGCGACGCTGGCGGTGCCCGCAGGCGCGAGGCCTGCGAAGACGACGCGGCGCCCGGCCGAGACCGGGCCTTCAGGCCCAGTGAGGACGAGGCCGAAGACGTCGACCTCGCCGCGCATGAACGTGTGGATCGTGCAGTGGAACGCATAGCGGCCCTGTTTCGCGAACGCGAACGAGAACGAGCCGCCGGGCGGCACGTACCCGGACGAGAACGCGTCGCCGTCCGCCGTCACGGTGTGGTTGATCGAGTCGTCGTTCTTCCACGTCACCGTGGTGCCGACGAGCACGTCGAGGTGCGCAGGGTCGTACGCCTTGCCGGGCATGCTCACGGCACGGGTCGGCGCCTCCGTGGTCGAGCCGAACGCGCCTGACGACGCGAGGGCCGTCAGCCCGAGCGCGATCGCGAGCGGCATGACGCGCCTCATCGACGCGCCACCCGGTAGATCCCGATCATCCCGTTCATCATGTGGCTCTCCACGTGGCAGTGGTAGAGCCACGTTCCCGGCGTGTCCTCGCGCCAGCGGAGCTTGAAGCTCTCGGCGGGACCGACCACCTGGGTGTCCCGCGGCGTCCCGTCCGGCTCCAGCCAGCGGTGGCCGTGGACGTGGAAGGTGTGGAAGTCGTCGCCCATAGCGAGGACGTCCCACTGCACGAGATCGCCCACGCGGGAATGGAACACCGGCGTGTTCCCGACGAAGGCCCGCCCGTTGATCGTCATGAACCCAAGGTGCGAGGAGAGGTAGACGACGAACTCCCGGTCGGGTCGGGGCTCATCGGGTGCGCGGATCGAGAGCGCGCCATAGAGGCCGCCTTCGATCGAGGCCATCATCGACGGCGAATGATCGTGATACGGCCAGACCCCGGCCGAGCTTCGCTCCGCGACGAGGTGGTACGTGAACGTCTCGCCGGGCTTCACGTTCGCGCCCGGCCCCGAGAACCCGGGGATGTACGACCCGTCGGACCCGAACTGGTACCGCACCCCGTGGAAGTGCATGGAGTGCGGGCTGTTCGTCAAGGTGTCGAGGTTCCGGAAGTGGACGATCACCTCGTCGCCGACGTCCGCGGTGAGGAGCGGCCCCTGGATGCCTTCGTCTCCTGGTGCATTGCGCATGCGTCGGGCGAAGTCCTTTGTGTACTGGCGGTACACGACGGTCCGGAACACCGTCTGCGGACGCGTGAAGGTGTCGCCCTCGATTGCGTTCCGTTCGTTGGGGACGACGTTCCACGTGACCGGGACCGCCGCGACCCAGTACTCGCGGACGTGGGCCGCCTTCGGCGCAGGAGCCGCCGGGGCGAGCGATGTGGCCATCGCCGTGCCGGCGACCGTCGCGACGGCGCCGGCGAGGGCCGCGAGCGCGAGCGCCCGCGGCCCTACCCGACGCGGCTTCACGGGGTGACGACGATCGTCCCGCTCATGTCGGGACCGTGGATCCAGCAGAAGTAGTGGTACGTGCCCGGCGTCGTGAACTTCACCTTCGACGAGCGCGGGAGGCCGATCGGCGCTCCCGCCGTGAGCGATGTCGCGAAGAAGCCGTTCCCGTGGGTCGAGGCGCCGTCATATGCCTCCGGCTTCGGGTCGGTGCCGTACGGGAGAATCGGCGTGACCTGGTTCGGCGAGTTCGGCCCCTGCGGCATCAGGTCGGTCTTCTTCCCCCATTGCTGGAGGTACTTCTTCGGCCCGAACACGATGTTGTGCACTTCGCTCGGCGACTTGTTGACGAAGTTCACCGTGCTCCCGGCCTTGACCTTGAGCACCTTCGGGTAGTAGGCGAACAGGCTGACCTTGCCGCCGACGCCCATCACGACGGTGTTGGACGCGCCCGGCTTCGTCGACTTCGCGAGCGCGATTCCCTGCTCGAACCCCTTCGACATCTGGAGGAGCGCCTGCGCCTTGACCTGATCGGGCGTCTTCGGCACCGACGAGCCGGCGGGCTTCACGACCACGGTCGCCTTCATGCCGGGGTGCAGCGTGCAGAAGAGGTGGAACGTTCCCGCCTTCGGGAACGAGTACGTCGCGGTCGCGGGCGGAGCCTTCGGCCCGCGTGGGGAGAGGCCGCCGCTCGAGACGGGAGTCTTGCCCGAGATCGTCTTCGGTCCGAACGGCGCGAACGCCTGCCCGTTGTAGATGAACTTCCCGAGCGTGTCGAAGTAGAACGGCTCGCCCGCGGCGTCCTGAAGGCCCGCGTACGTGCCCTTGGCGGGATCCGGCAGGAGGAGCGGGAAGGGCTTCGGCGCGTACGTCACCGTGTGGAACGAGCCGCTCGAGAACGTGACGCTGTCGCCGGCGGCGATCACGAGCTTCGACGGCATGAACTGGTTGATCGCCCCGAACAGCTTGAGCTTCTGGATAGCCGCGGGCGGCGGCCCCTGCTCGCCCAGGAACACGGTGTACGTGGTCGCCGAGCTCTTCGAGTGCGCCGTCATCGCGGCGCCCGGTACCGCGAGCGCCGCCACCGCGACGCACGCGATCAAGAGGTGCTTCATCGGTGCTGTACCCCCCTTTCGAGGACATGGTCCTACTGCTGCTGTTTGCCGCGCGCCGCAGCCCCCCGACGGCGCCGCCGGAGTGTACGCCTCTCGGCGGACGGTGACGCTGACAGCCGTCATTCGCCCGGGCCGGGGCACTGTCCCCCGAACCGCGGCTCAGTCGTGTGGTGGGTGCACGGGCCCGTGCACGTCCTCGAAGGCATGCATCAGGCGCCGCAGGAGGTCGTTCAGCTGGCGCTTCTCGCGCTCGCCGAGCACCGAGTCGACGAGCGATTCTTTCTCGGCCTGGGCCGCGACGCTGGTGTCCCAGAGCTGTCTCCCCGCGTCCGTCAGCTCGACGATCACCCCACGCCGGTCGGCTGGGTCGTCGAGGCGCCGGATCAGCCCACGCGCTTCCATGTTGTCGAGCCGGTTCGTCATCGCGCCGCTCGAGAGATCGAGACGCTTGGCGAGCTTGCCCGGCTTCCCGCGATACGGCGGGCCGGCGCGCCGGAGGTGGGCGAGCACCTTCCACTCGCCGTGCGACATGTCGAAAGCGTCGAGGGTCTCCTGCATCGCCCGGTCCACGAGGCGTTCGAGCTTGTGGATTCGCTCGACGATGCCCTCCGTCTCGAGATCGAGCCCCGGAAGCTCGCGCGACCAGATCTCGAGGTTCACGTCAACGGCGTCCGGCTTGGCAGTGGATCTGGTGGTCACGCGAAGATCCTCCATCGAAAGAGTCTTGACGTCAAGCTATGTGGTGTAGTAGCTTGTCATGAAGTTACTCGCTACAAAGATACTCGATGTAGAGAGGAGCACGCGATGTCCGAGCCACGCAGCACCGAGATCATCCGGCGGTTCGACTCGCGGGGCGAGGCGGTCGCCGGGACCCGCTCGAGCGAAGGGCCCGAGCGCCGGCCGGTCGGCCCTGATCGCGCCGAGCTGCCGCTCGGCCCCTGGCGCCGCCGCGAGCGCCCTCAGTCGAACGTGATCACGCTGCGGATGCCGTCCTGGGCTTCCAGCAGCTCGAAGCCGTGATTCACCTCGTCCAGCCGAAGCCGATGGGAGAGAAGCGACTCGACGTCGATCTCGCCGGCGAGCCAGCGCTCGACGAGCTGCGGCACCTGCGTCCGGCCCTTGACGCCGCCGAACGACGTGCCCGTGACCCGCCTGCCGGTGATGAGGAAACGGGGGACGATGTCGAGCGTCTCCCCCTTGCCCGCGACGCCGCACATCGTCGCGAGCCCCCACGCCTCGCGGGCCGCCTCGACCGCCTGCCGCATGACCTCGACGTTGCCGGTCGCCTCGAACGTGTAGTCGGCGCCGAAGCCGCCCGTCTCCTCCCTGATCCACTCGATCGTGTCGTCCCCGGCGATGCGCGTGTCGGTCGCGCCGTGATGCCTCGCCTGCGCGAGTCGCTCCTCCGAGAGGTCGACCGCGACGATCCGCTCCGCGCCGGCGAGCCTCGCGCCGATCACCGCCCCGAGGCCGACGAGGCCGCAGCCGAACACGACGCACGTCGATCCCGGCTCGACCCGCGCGGTGTAGAGCGCCGCCCCGATACCCGTCGAGAGACCGCAGGCGAACGGCGCGCAGCCCTCGAGCGGCGCGTCGGGATTCACCTTCGCAAGCGCGATCTCCGGCATCACGGTGTGCTCCGCGAACGTCGACGTGCCCATGAAGTGGCGTAGCTCCGCCCCGTCGCGAGAGAGCCGCGTCGTGCCGTCCGGAAGGTAGCCGCGCCCCTGCTCCTCGCGGATCGCGACGCACCGGTTCGTCCGGTCGCTGCGGCAGTGCACGCACGTGCCGCACTCGGGCGCGAACAGCGTGATCACATGGTCACCGGGCTGGACGAGGGTGACCCCCTCCCCCACTCGTTCGACCACCCCTGCTCCCTCGTGGCCGAGGACGCACGGCGCGTAGCCCGTCGGATCGGCGCCGGAGGCCGTGTACAGGTCGGTGTGGCAGATACCGCAGGCGCGAAGCCGCACGAGCACCTCGCCGGCGCGTGGCTCGGCGAGCTCGACCTCCTGCACGACGAGCGGCTGCCCGAATTCCTCGAGCACGGCGGCGCGGATCCTCACGGAGGGCGATCCTAGTCAGCCCGCGACCGGCGCGAAGGTGCCCGCCTTGTACACCTGCCCCTCGAGCTCCCGGCCGAGCCTGTCTTCGAGCCAGCGCGAAGCCTCGATCCGACGCTCGAGCGCGATTCCCGTCTCGACC
>DASSBV010000175.1:0-3896 GCA_035698545.1 Gaiella sp.
CGACGCGCACCGCACCGGCACGGTCGTCACGGCGATCCAGGGCCGCGACTACGCGCGCGTCTACGTGAAGGAGCTCGAGCGCGGCCGGCCGTCGCTTGCGCTTTCGCCGGAGGAGGCGGAGGCAGTGGAACGCGCGATGGCCCGATGAACGTGGGGGAAACCATGTTTCCCCGACGAGCCCCCTTCTTCCGCGCCGTTCACGGGCGACTGTAGGGCTGGCCGCCCGGCCGGCAAAGCCGGCTCCGGCCGCGACCCGTGGTGCACAGCTTGGCCGGCTGGACGACCGCCAAGTTCGGCCGCACGCCTATGCCGCTGCGGTCGCGCTTGCGGTGTCGTCGAGCCCGGGGAGGTACTGGCGCCAGGTGTCGGGCACGGCGTGCAGCGCGAGGCTGATGAACAGCACGGGCGCGGGGGGACGCGGCGGCCGGAGCAGGCGCATGTGCGTCTCCTCCAGGAGGCGGTCAGCCTTGCGCAGGTTGCAGGCGGCGCAGGCGGTGACGACGTTCTCCCACACCGAGTCGCCGCCGCGCGAGCGTGGCACGACGTGGTCGAGCGTGAGCCGTGAGGAGCTGTCGCCGCAGTAAGCGCAACGCCAGCCGTCGCGGGCGAACAGCGCGCGCCGCGAGATCCGCCGCTTCACCGATTGCGGGACGCGGACGTAGCTCACGAGCCGGATCACGTGAGGGCGGACGTAGGTGTTCGTGGCCGTGCGGAGTGGCTCGTCGAGGCGCTCCACGACCTCCGCCTTGCCCTTCCAGACCAGCACGTGCGCACGCCGCGTCGAGCACACGTTCAACGGCTCGTAACTGGCATTGAGGACCAAGACGTGCTGCATCCGGGCGAATGTAGCAGCGAGCGGCGCAAGCGCACTTCCGGCTGTCCGTGCGGTGACCATCCCGGCCGGAGGCCGGCTTTGCCGGCTGGGAGGCCAGCCCTACAGTCGCCCGTGAACGGCGCGGAAGAAGGGGCTCGTCGGGGAAACATGGTTTCCCCCACGTTAGGCAGCGACGGTCTCCCAGCCCTCCTCGCGGTCGGCGCGGTAGGAGCCGAACACGCGGAGTCGAGCAGTCTCTTCGCGGAGCTCGACGAGCGCGGCCGCGACGTCGTCGTCGAGCGGGTGCCCTCCGAGGACGCAGTCGAAGCGGTAGTCGAACGGCCTGCTCGGGATCGGCCGGGAGACGAGCTGCACCATGTCGATTCCGCGCCGGGCGAGTGGCTCGATCGCCCGGTGAAGCGCACCGGGCCGGTGGTGGGTCTCGAAGGTCAGCGCCGTGCGCCACTCGCCGTCCCGCCGGTCGAGGCGGGTGTACGGTGCGAGCGCCGCAAACCGCGTGTAGGCGTCGTGGTCGCCGACGTCGTCCGCGAGCGCGACGAGCCCGTGCATACGCGCCGCGCGCGAGCTCGCGATAGCCGCGACGGAGGGGTCGCCCAGCTCTGCGACAGCCGCCGCTGCGTCGCCGGTCGTCGCGGAGACGACCGCGGTCGCCCACGGCATCGATGCGAGCAGGCTACGGCACTGGTCGAGCGCGACGGGGTGAGAGCGGATCTCGCGCACCTCCTCGAGGGGGACGGCGGCAGGGGCGACGAGGCAGTGGCGGATCGCCAGGATCGCCTCGGCGACGATAGAGAGCGCCGAGTCGTAGAGAAGGTCGTGCGTCTCGTTGACGGGGCCGACCAGCGAGCTCTCGATCGGAAGCACCCCGTAAGTGCACGTCCCGGCCGTGACCGCTGCCACCACGTCCGTGAAGGACGGCTGCGCGACGATCCGCGCGGCGGGGAACAGGCGGTCGCAGGCCGCGGCGCTGTGGGCGCCCTCGCGTCCGGGGTACGCGACGGTGATGTCGTTCGAGCTCACGGTTCGGCCTTCCGGGTCAGCTGGTGAGCCGCCCCAACACTGCATCGCCGACCTCGCGGGTGCTCGCCGAGCCGCCGAGGTCGGCGGTGGGGGCCTCCCGGAGGGCGGCGTCGACAGCGCCCTCGAGCGCGAGTGCCTCGTCGTCGCGCCCGAGACCATGCCGGAGCAGGAGGGCGGTCGAGCGAAGCATCGCGGCAGGGTTCGCGACACCCTGGCCCGCGATCTGCGGGGCCGAGCCGTGCACCGGCTCGAAGAGCCCGGGCCCGTCCTCGCCGAGCGAGGCCGAGGCGGCCAGGCCGAGCCCCCCCGTCACCGCGGCGGCAACGTCGGAGAGGATGTCGCCGAAGGTGTTCTCCGTGAGGACGACGTCGATCGTCTCCGGCGCGTTGACGACCGTCATCGCGAACGAGTCGACGAGCGCGTGGTCGAGCGGGACGTCGGGATACTCCATCGCGCCGAGCTCGGTGACGACGTCACGCCACAGCCGCGAGGTGTGCATCACGTTCACCTTGTCGACCGACGTGATGCGCCCGCCCCGCTCGCGCGCGAGGGTGAAGGCGGTCCGCGCGATCCGCTCGACCTCGGGTCGCGTGTACTCGCACGTGTCGAACCACGTGCCGTCCTCGCGCGTGCCCTTGGCGCCGAAGTAGAGCCCGCCGACGAGCTCGCGAACGACGACGAGGTCGATGCCCTCGGCGCGGGCGGGGCGCAGGTTCGCATAGACCCCGAGCTCCTTCCGCAGGCCGAGCAGCCCCTGTTCCGGACGCACCGGCTGCCCCTCGAGCTCGGGCAGGCCGACGGCGGCGAGCAGCACCGCGTCGCTCTCACGGCAGGCCGCGAGGGTTTCCTCCGGGAGCGGCGTGCCCTGCTCGAGGATCGCCCCGCCGCCGAAAGGATGCTCGGTGTGGTCGATCCCGAGCGCGTCGAGCACCCGCGTCGCCTCGGCCGCGACCTCCGGCCCGATCCCGTCGCCCGGCAGGACGGCGACGGTCACGCGAGGCCGTGCGCGGTCTCGTACGCCGCGATCGCGTCCTCGTGGCGAAGCGTCAACGCGATGTCGTCGAGGCCGTTCAGCAGTCGGTGGCGTGTCGCCTCGTCGAAGTCGAAGTGAATCTCTCGCCCATCGGGTGCCACGACCACGAGTCGCTCGAGGTCGACGGTCATCTCGGAGCCGGTGTCGAGGTTCACCGACTCCATCAACCGGTCGACCTCATCGGCGGGCAGCACGATCGTGAGCAGGCCGTTCATCCCCGCGTTCGTGCGGAAGATGTCGCCGAACGACGGGGCGACGATCGCGCCGAAGCCGTAGTCCGACAGCGCCCACGCGGCGTGTTCGCGCGACGAGCCACAGCCGAAGTTACGACCCGCGAGCAAGACCGAGGCTCCGCTGAACTGCGGGCGGTTGAGCTCGAACTCGGGTTGCTCCGCGCCCTCGTCGTCGTAGCGCCAGTCGAAGAAGGCGAACTGCCCGTAGCCCGTGCGGTCGATCCTCTTCAGGAACTGCTTGGGGATGATCTGGTCGGTGTCGACGTCGGGCCGGTCGAGCACGGCGACCCGCCCGCTGACAACTCGTACCGGGTTCACGCCGCCACCGGCTCCGGGTCGAGGGTGCGGACGTCGACGAAGTGCCCGTGGAGCGCTGCGGCGGCGGCCATCTGCGGGCTGACGAGGTGCGTGCGCCCGCCGCGGCCCTGCCGTCCCTCGAAGTTCCGGTTCGAGGTCGAGGCGCATCGTTCGCCGGGCTGGAGGATGTCGGGGTTCATCCCGAGGCACATCGAGCAGCCGGCGAGACGCCACTCGAACCCCGCGTCGAGAAAGATCCGGTCGAGCCCTTCTTCCTCCGCCTGCCGTCGCACGGAGGCGGACCCCGGGACGACGAGAGCCTTCACTCGAGGATCGACGGTGCGCCCTGCGACGACCGCGGCGGCGGCACGCAGGTCCTCGACCCTTGCGTTCGTGCACGAGCCGATGAACACGCGATCGACCGGGATGTCCTCGATCCGCTGGCCGGGCCGCAGGTCCATGTAGTCGAGCGCGCGCT
>DASSBV010000176.1:0-10072 GCA_035698545.1 Gaiella sp.
AGGGAACGAGCACGAGCTTCGTCGCCTCCCCGGCGGCCTGGCGGCGCCATGCGTCGGCGACGTCGGTAAGCGGAACACGCTCCACGTCGAGTTGGATCTCGCCCGCGAGCGCGTGCCGGACGAGCCGCGGGTAGTGCTCCGCGAACACCTCGTCCGGGACGCCGAAGGCGAAGTGCCCGTGGATGTTGAGGTTCTTGCCGCGCACGGCGCCCGAGGCAAGCTCGGCAGTCGGGCCCGCCGACTGCCCGAGGTTGACGACCGTCGCCCCGGGTGCGGCCGCCTGCAGGGCCGCCGCGAGGGGCTCGCTCCAGAGCCCGTCGAAGACGTAATTCGGGCCCTGGCCGCCCGACGCCTCGCGGAACGCGGTGACGAGATCGTCGACGGCGCCGAGCTGCACCGTTGCGTCCGCCCCGAGCGCGGCCGTCTTCTCGAGCCGCTCGGCGTCGCGCCCGGCCGCGACGACCCGCGAGGCGCCGAGGAGCTTCGCCGCCTGCACGGCCACGAGTCCCACGGAACCTGTGGCGCCGAGCACGAGCACCGTCTCGCCGCCGCGGAGTGGCGCACGCCAGGCGAACGGAAGCCAGCCCGCGAGCCCGGCGATCCCCAGACCCGCGGCGAGTGCCGGGTCCGCGCCGTCGGGCACCTCGACGGCCACGGCGTTCCCAACAGCGGCCCGCTCTGCCATCCCGCCGTCCCGCAGGAGGCCGAAGCCGCCGCCGAAGACCCAGACCGTGCGCGCGTCCTCCGTCCGACCGACCGCCTCGCACCCCGGGACGTACGGGAGAGGGGGATGCCCTGCGACGTACGCGCCCGAGGCGACCGCGAGGTCGACCGGGTTGAGCGGCGCCGCGAGCACCTCCACGATGGCGTCTCCTCGCGGCTCGTCGATCTCACCCAGCTCGGGAGCCGAACCGAGCTCGCGAATCAGCGCAGCCCTCATGCAAAAGAGCCTAGATGGAGAAGCTCACCGTCACGGTCGGAGGCCGGCCCTGCCGGCCGGGACGCCAAACCCGACCGGCGTTGCCGCAAACCCAAAGAAGAGGGCTCGTGGGGGAACCATGGTTCCCCCACGTCCTCTAGCCCTTGTTAAAAGGGTGCATCAGCGGGTTCATGCCCGAAAACACACCGTCCGGGTTCGGGTACCACGCCCAGACGTGGAGCGTCACGAGGTCCGGGTGCCAGAAGTTGAATGCAGCGCCGCTCTGCGGGCTCTTCGCCGCGCACGCGTTCTGGTCCGCCTGGAACACGAACGTCCCGTCCTTGTAGTGGCACGCCGCCCCGAACGATCCGTACGTCGCGCCCGGCAGCGGCGGCTTCGCCGGCTTCTTCGGGAACACCCACTCGAACGCGACGAGCTGCCATTTGGCGCCGCGCTTCCCGTAGACGAGGATCGCCGGCTTCTCGACGTCGAACCCCGTGATCTTCGGGTTGAGGAAGTGCCAGCCCATGTCCGGGATCATCTGGGTGATGACGCCGTAGCCCTGCTTCTTCGCGAGGGCGAGGTTCGTGGCGTACTTCGCCGTCGCCAGGCGCGCGTCCGCGAGCTTCGCGGCGAGGGCCTGCGAGGTGGTGTCGCCCATCGTCGCCATGTCGTGCCGGTGCGCCGGCGGGGCGGCCGTCGCGAGCGCGACGGAGGTCGCCGCCGCCACGAGGGTGAGTGCGAGGATCGTCGGTCTGCGCATCGTCCGTCTCCTCCTCGTCAGCAGGTGACCCGCGGATTCCACGCGGCGAAAATGCCGCTCAGCGGGGTCGGATTGGGCTTCCACACCCACGCGTGCAGCGCGTAGAACGGCGGCAGGCCGAAGCGCGTCCCCGGGTTCGGGTCGAACTGCTGCCCGAAGAGGCTCGGCTTCGCGCCCGCGCCGTGCTCGGCCTCCCACGCCGCCTGGAAGACGACGTACTCGACCGCGACGAGCTTCAGCGTGTCGTTGTTCCGCTTCTCGTACACGAGCGCCTCGGGCCTGGTCGGGTCGAGCGTCGTGTCGTCGAACGGGGTGGCGGTCGACGGATCGTCGAGCAGGCCGACGTTCACCATGTGGACGCCCATCGCGCCCGCGCCCGGGTCGTCGAGGTTGGCGATGCACGTGTTGCCGGAGGTGTCGGGCAGCTCGAGGGTGTACCCGGCGTCCTTGGCGGTGTCGAGGTCGTGGAACGCTGCCGTGGCATCACGCACGTCCGCGAGCTCGGACTGGCCTCCCGCGGCCGCGTAGCCGGCCACGGCCAGCAGGGGAATCGCTGCGGCGAGCGCGATCAACAGTGTCTTTCGCATGTGTCTCCTCCGTTTCAGGCTGCGACTGGTGCAGGGTCGGGTCTGACGAGAACGGTGTCGGCGACCTTCACGATCTCGTCGACCGGCAGGTCGGCGGCGGAGGCGTGGCGCCGGATCGCCTCTGGGCTGGACGCCTGGTAGATGCAGACGGTGCCGACCCGACCGTCGGTCTCCGCGGTGACGTAGCTGCGGATCCAGCGGACGTCGTCGGGCATCCGCTCGCCTTCGGCCGTCGAGCGCTCGGCGGCCTCGCGCAGGTCGTCTGCGGTGCGCCAGCCGCCCCGGCGCAGGATCACGTAGGTCTCCATCTCTCTCCTCCGGTCGATGACCCGGAAGACGCTAGGGCGGCTCGGCGCCGGCCGAATCGGCGGAATTGCCTACCTTTCGGCAGCGCGTTACCGGTCTTCGAAGAGAGCGAGACGCGTGGCCGCGGCGACCGCCTCGCCGCGCGACCGAGCCCCGAGCTTGCGGAGGATCGACGAGACGTGGTGGTCGACCGTCCGCCGCGAGACGACGAGGCGCTCGGCGATATCGGCGTTTCGCAGCCCGGTCCCGATCAGCGCCAGCACCTCGAGCTCCCGTGCCGTGAGACCAGCCGGATTGGCCCGCGTGCTCGATCGCGGGCCGCGTGGCACGGTGCCCGCGCCCGACTCACGGAGCCGCTTCTGGATCCGCTTGACGAGCGGCTTGGCGCCGAGACCCGTTGCGATCTCGTGACCGCGGAGCAGCGAGCGCTCGTCTACCGCCTCGGAGAGGGCCAGCGCCGCTTCGTAGGGATTCCCGAGGCGCTCCCACGCGGCCGCCGCGCCGACGGGGTCGCCGGTCAGCTGGAGACGGTGCGGCTCGGCGTCCAGGTCGTCGATCCTGTCCTGCAGGCCCGCCTTCCAGCGCCAGTAGAGGACCGGGCCGAGCCACTCGCGGCTCCGCGCCGCACGCGCGTGCTCGAGCGCGCGATCGGTGAGCCGCGAGATCTCGGCCGACCGACCCTCCAGCCACGCGATCTCGGCGGTCACCACCGCGTGCATGCAGACCCAGTCGAGGACGTCCGGAAGCGGGGTGCGCGCGGCCTCTGCGAGGGGGGCGTGCGCGTCCGGGTCGCCGCGTCGTGCCCGCACGAGCGCGAAGGTCTGCAGTGCCACGAGTCGTGGCCCGGAGGACTCCTTCGGATCGTGTTGCAGCGCGTCGGCGATCTCGAGCGCCGCGTCCCAACGACCTTGTTCCAGCCTGGACTGCAGCGCGATCATGAGAATGTTGAGCCGCCACATGTCGAGCTGGCGCTCGGCGCAGTACGCGAGCCCGCGCGCGGTGTAATCGTCCGCGACGACATAGTCCCGGTGAGCGAGCGCTCCGGAGGCGAAGTTGCTGAGAATGCGAGCGACGCCGACGTCGTGCGCGACCGCGAGCTCGTACGCCTCGTCCAGCGTCGAGCGCGCCTGCAGACCGTCGCGCTGGACCCCTGCGGTGCCGATCGTGGTGAGCGCGTCGATCAGGATGTGATCCTCGCCGAGCTCCCGTGCGAGCTCGGCGGCACGCGTACCGGCGGCGATCGCGTTGTCCGGCTGGGCCATGTTGAGGTGGAGCGACGCCAGCGAGGCAAGCGCGGCTGCGAGCTGCGGCCCGGGCTCGATCCCCTCGAGCAGCAAGATCGCCCGTTGGGCCGCCTGCTCCGCCTCGTCGAACGACGCGGTGCAGATCAGCCGCGAGACGAGCGTGCTGGTCGCGGCTGCCTCACCGGCCACGTCGCCGGCGCGTTGTCGGTGGACGATCGCCTGCTCGAGGACGTCGACCGACTCGTGCTGGTCGTCCGTCTGGTAAAGGGCTTCGGAGCAGCGCTCGAGCAACCCGGCACGCTCGCCGTCCGTGAGCTGGTCCGCGAAGCGGAGCGCTCGGCGGTACTGCGCGGCGGCCTCACGATGCGCTCCGCGCGCACTCGCCTGCTCGGCGGCCGCGGGCGCGAAGCGCAGCACCGCCTCGGCCGAGCCCGCGGCTTCTGCGTGGTGCGCGAGACGCACGAGATCGAGCTGTCCCGACGGTGGCCGCCTGAGCGCCTCCAGGGCCTGCCGATGCAAGGCCAGGCGACGCACGGGCTGGATCGACTCCGCGACCGCCATTCGTGCGAGCTCATGGCGAAACGCCAGGCCTGCGGGAATCCCGGTGATGAGACCGGTGGCGATACAGGCGTCCACGGCATCGCCCCCACCTTGGATCGCCTCGACGAGCCAGGGATCGGCGTGCGGCGGCACGATCGAGACGAGCTCGAGCAACGCGGCGGCGTCTCCGTCGAGCAGGGCCGCCCGGGCGAGTGTCGCATCCCGCAGGGTGGGCGGGATGTCGGCGCCGCCCGACTCCAACACCTGCATCACGTGGAAGGGGTTGCCAGAGGTGGTGCGGTACAGCCGGTCGACGTCGACGGCGTACCCGTCGGCGAGCGTCGCGACGGCAGCCCGCGACAGGCGCTCGAGCCGGATTCGGGTGACGTCGCTCACCGTCGCGAGAGTGCCGAGGAGCACGCGGAGGGAGTGCGTGCGGTCGAGCTCGTCGTCGCGGTACGTGACCATCACCAGGGCGCCCGTGCGGTCGCCCCTCCGAGCGAGCATGCGCAGGACGTCGAGCGACGCCTCGTCGGCCCAGTGGACGTCCTCGAGGACGAGGATCGTCGACTCGGACCGAAGCTCGGCGGCGAGGCACTCTGTCAGCTCGTGCACCGTCCCGCCGGCGACTGCCCGGGCGAGCTCGCCACCCGTCTGCGTTGCGAGCTGCTCGAACGGTCCTCGGGGCCGCGGGGTGAAGAGCGGATCGCAGGCGCCGCGGAGGATGCGTGCCGATCGGAGCTCGTCGCACAGCGCCCGGACGAGCGACGTCTTCCCCACCCCCGCCTCCCCCGCCACCAACGCGAGCCTGCCGACACCGGCACGTGCCTCCGAGTAGGCGCCGTGGAGCGCGGCGAGGGCGTCCTCGCGCTCGAGCAGCCCGCCCACCGGCGCCCCCACACGGCTGATCGTGCTCACGCGTGCATCGTGCATCTCTTCGGCCATCGGAGCAAGGCGCGTTCCCCTCGCGGGCTACGATCGGCGGAGAGAGCGAAGGAAGGAGCGTGGAGATGGCCCTCGTCGAGGCAGACCCGAACCTCGGAGCCCAGATCGTCCAGGACGCGAAGGAGCACGTCCTCTACTCGTGGTCGGTGCAGAGCCAGATCAACCCCATCCCGGTTGCGGGCGCGGAGGGGCGGCATTTCTGGGACTACGACGGGAAGCGCTACCTCGACTTCGCCTCGCAGCTCGTCAACGTCTCGATCGGCCACCAGCACCCGAAGATCATCCAGGCGATCAAGGACCAGGCCGACCAGCTCTGCACGATCGGGCCTCCGCTCGCGAGCGAGTCCCGCTCGACGCTCGGACGGATGCTCGCGGAGGTCACGCCGGGTGACCTGTCGGTCTCGTTCTTCACCAACGGCGGGGCGGAGGCCAACGAGAACGCGGTGAAGCTCGCCCGCCTCGTCACCGGTCGCCACAAGATCATCGCGCGCTACCGCTCCTACCACGGCGCGACGAACGGCGCGGTGACGCTCACGGGCGACCCGCGCCGCTGGGCGGTCGAACCGGGGATGCCGGGCGTCGTGCGGATGTTCGACCCGTACACGTACCGCTGCCCCGCGGGTCACCCCGACCCGTGCCCTGTCTGCACGGGCGCGCCGCACCTCGAGGAGATCCTCTCCTACGAGGGCGCGCACACGGTCGCGGCGGTGATCCTCGAGACCGTCACGGGCACGAACGGCGTGATCCCGCCCCCCGACGGCTACCTGCGCGCGATCCGCGAGGTCTGTGACCGCCACGGCATCCTGCTGATCCTCGACGAGGTGATGGCCGGCTTCGGGCGCACCGGCCGCTGGTTCGCCTGTGACCACTGGGACGTGGTGCCGGACATCCTCACGGTCGCGAAGGGGATCAACTCCGGCTACGTCCCGCTCGGCGCGATGATCGCGCGCGGAGAGATCATCGACGGGATCCGAGACCAATTCTTCCCCGGCGGGCTGACGTACGCCGGCCATCCGCTCGCGTGCGCCTCAGCGGTCGCGTCGATCGAGGCGTTCCGCGAGGAGCGCGTGGTCGAGAACGCCGCCGCGATGGGCGATTGGTTCGGCAAGGAGCTCCGAGGCCTCGCCGACCGGCACCCGTCGATCGGCGACGTGCGCGGGCTCGGCTGCTTCTGGGGCGTCGAGCTCGTGAAGAACCGGGAGACGCGCGAGATGCTCGTCCCCTACAACGCTTCCGGCGAGGCAGCAGCGCCGGTGGCGCGTCTCGCGAGGGCGGCGCTCGAGCGCGGTCTCTACCTGATGACGCACTGGAACGTGGTGATGGTCGTGCCTCCGCTGACGATCACGCCCGAGGAGGCCGAGGAGGGCGTCGCGATCCTCGACGACGTGCTCGCGCTCGCGGACGAGCACTACGAGGGCTAGCCCGGTCAGGCCGTGCGGTCGAGGAACGCGGCGACGGCGGCCGCCGTCTCGTCGAGCGCGTCCCACAGCACCGTGTGCCCGCCGGGCACCGTGACGACCTCGAGGAGGTCGCCGAGCCCGTCGCGGTGCGCGTCGAGCAGGTGGTCGTAGGGGAGGTACGACTGCTCGCCGAGCACGAGCAGCGTCGGGAGCCGCGCTGCGGCGAACGGCGGCGGTGCGCTGGCCATCTCGCCGTACGCCGCGACGACGGCGGCCTGGGTGTAGCGGTACCGCCAGCCGTCTTCCTTCTCCACGAGATGGTGGCGGAGCTCGTTCTCGACGAGCGCCCGCGGCGCGCGATGAAGCTGGCTCTCCTCGTAGCGGCGGTCGATCGCCTCGTCGAAGCTCGCGTAGCGGCGTTCGGGCCGGGCGTTCTCAGCTGCCCAGAGGGCGACCGGCGGCGGGACGAGGATCGCCGGATCGAGTAGAACAAGCCGGTCGACGCCCCCGGGGTGCGCGGCTGCCCACTCGAACGCGAGCCGGCCGCCAAACGAATGCCCGAGCCACACGCGGGCGCCGTCGCCAACAGCCGTCGCGAGGTGCCCGAGGTGGTCATCGATCCGCCACGGCGGCTCGCGGCCCGAGTCGCCATGGCCGTGCAGATCGGGCGCGACGACGCGATATCCCGGCGCGAGGCGGGAGGCGAGCTGCTCGAAGTGGCCACCCCACGACGTGACGCCATGGAGACAGACGATCGCCGGAGCGCTCTCGTCACCGAACGACCTGACGTGGAGCCCGCTCACCCGCCGCTGCCCCTGGCGGCAGGCTGCGCGCGCCTCGTGCGCTCCGGTCCGCACCCCCTCCGGGGGGCGCCAGGCCCCCTGGAGTCACCGTACCCCGGAGCCTGTAACGGCCGTGTGCTCACTTCGTGCCGACTCGCGCGCGTCCGGACCGGCGCCTTGCGACGTCGCTCAGGCCGTCTCGTCGAGGCTCTCGAGCGAGCCCGGCACCATCTCGGTCCGCCTCGTGCTCGCGTCCTTGACCAGCGACCAGATCACGAGCCCGTCGCGGTCGATGAGGAAGGTCCCGCGGATCGGCGCGCCGCTCTCCTCGTTGAACACGCCGTAGCTCTTGGCCGCGGTGCCGTGACTCCAGAAGTCGGAGGCGAAGGTGTACTCGGCGCCCAGCTCCTGCTTCCAGGCCTGCCGAGCCGCCGGCGCGTCGCACGAGACGAACACGATCTCGGTGTTCGCGTTGCGAAATGAGTCGAGGTTCTCCTGGAGGTCCATCGCCTCCTCGGCGCACACCTCGGTGAACGCGAACGGATGGAAGACGAGGAGGACGTTCGCCCGGCCGAGGTAGTCGGAGAGCCGCACGCGCGGACGGTCGTGAGCCTCGTCCAGGTCGAACTCGGGCGCCCTGTCACCCGTCCCGATCGTCACGCCTCGCCTCCTCCGAATCCTCGCTCGTGGAGGACGCACGATAGTAGGTCCGTCCCTGTATCCCTTCGGGGAGGTGATCCATCGGCGCAGCCGCAGGATCGTCGTGCGGGGAGACGTAGCCGACACCGTGCCCGCGCGCCGCGGCCGCCTTGTAATGCGCGTCGCGCAAGGAAGGCGGCGGCGGCTGGATGCCCTCGCGACGTACGTCCTCTCGGGCCTGCCAGATCGCCCGCGCGACCGCATTCGACTTGGGCGCTCGCGCGAGGTGGATCGCCGCCTGGGCGAGATTCAGCTGCGCCTCCGGCAATCCGACGTGCTCGACAGCGTGCGCCGCTGCAACCGCGACGAGCAGGGAAGAAGGGTCGGCGTCGCCGACGTCCTCGCTGGCTGCGATCACCATTCGCCGCGCCAGAAAGCGTGGGTCCTCGCCGCCCTCGAGCATTGCGGCGAGGTAGTAGACGGCGGCGTCGGGATCGCTGCCGCGCATCGACTTGATGAACGCGGATGTGAGGTCGTAGTGCCGGTCGCCGTCGCGGTCGTACCGAAGGGGGCGCTTTCGCGCCGCATCCTCGACGTGCCCCACCGCGAGTGGCTGGCCGGCGGTCGAGGCGGTATCCCATGCGAGCTCGAGCGTCTGGAGAGCCGTCCGCGCGTCTCCTCCGGCGCGTCGGGCGATCTCGTCCGCGACGACCTCCGAGACGTCGGCTCCGAGCGCCTCCGCGCCGCGCTCGATCACCCGCTCGAGATCGGCGAGCGCGAGCGGCTCGAGCTCGATCACCGTGCACCGGGAGAGGAGCGCCTGGTTCACCTCGAAGTACGGGTTTTCGGTCGTCGCCCCGATCAGCGTGACGAGGCCATCCTCGACCGCGTGGAGCACGGAGTCCTGCTGGCGCTTGTCGAAGCGATGGATCTCGTCGATGAAGAGGAGCGTCCGCACGCCGTTGCCGCCGAGACGGTCGCGTGCACGGGCGATCACAGCGCGCACGTCGTCGATGCGAGCGGAGACGGCGGAGAGCTCCTCGAACGTGGCGGACGAGCTTTCCGCGACGATCCGTGCGATCGTCGTCTTGCCGACACCAGGTGGTCCGTGGAGGATCATCGACGGCGCACGGCCCTCCGAGATTGCCCGGCCGAGGGCGGTTCCCGGCCCGACGACGGCCTTCTGGCCGACCAGCTCGTCGAGCGTGCGCGGCCGCACGCGGTGGGCAAGCGGGCCCGTGCGTGCGGCCTGCTCGGCCGCGGCGTCGCCGAACAGGTCTCCCATGAGCGCCAGTATGCTCCGAGTCATGTCACAGGCGAGTGAGGACTACGACACGCCGATCCTCCCCGGCGGGGCCCCGTCGGACTACGAGCGCTACCTCAACACGGTCGAGCTGCTCGAGCTCCAGAAGACACCGGACGAGCGCGTCCACCGCGACGAGCTGCTGTTCCAGGTCGTCCACCAGTCGTCGGAGCTCTGGCTGAAGCTCGCGACGAGCGAGGTCGAGGAGGCGGTGCTGCTCACGGAGCAGGGTGAGGTCGCGGAGGCGGCCCGTGTGCTTCGGCGGCCGCTCCGCTGCATGCGCTTCGTCACCGACCAGCTCGACATGCTGGAGGAGCTCTCCCCGTGGGAGTACCAGGAGATCCGCAAGGTGCTCGGTCACGGGAGCGGCTTCGACTCGCCGGGGTGGAAGACGCTGCGGGCCGCGCTGCCGCGCCTCGGGCAGGCGTTCCACGCTCGTCGCCGCGAGGCGGGCCTCTCCGTCGAGGAGCTGTACGTGCAGCGACGCGACCACGAGGCGCTCTACCGCCTGGCCGAATCGCTGATCGAGCTCGACGAGTGGTGCCAGCAGTGGCGCGTGCGCCACTACCGCGTCGTCGCGCGTGTGATCGGCGACGGCGCGAGCCTGCTGCTGATGGCTCACACCGACACGGTGCTCGCCGACG
>DASSBV010000177.1:0-11988 GCA_035698545.1 Gaiella sp.
TGCTCACAGGCCTTACGCTCGCCGACCTGTTCCACGACGGCGCTCACCCACACCACAGTTCCGGTCCGCTCGTGATCTGGCTCATCCTCTCGACGATCGCCCTGCTCGCGGTTCTCGGACACGGCGCGGGCAGACGCGTCCGCTGGACGCTCGCCGCAGCCTTCTGCTGCCTCGCGGGCTCGTTTCTCGTGATCGGCCTCGATCGGGTGGATCACTGGTTCGAGCGAGAACGGGGCGACGCGGTCGCGGAGTACCAGATCGTCGCTAAGGAGGGCCTCGAGCTCCTCGGCTGGTCGCTCGTGGCGCTCGCGCTTTGGGACGAAGCTCTCCGCCGACGCCGCGCGCTCGTGACCGTCTCTACAACGCGAGCTTCTCGAGCACCGGCTCCACCGAGACGACATGCCGCTTGAAGCGGAGCTCGGAGTCCGTCAGGCCCGCTGCGACTCCGATCAGCTGGGAGAGGTGGAGGATCGGCATCTGGAAGTCCTTGCCGGTCTGTTTCTTGAGCTTCGACTGCCACGCGTCGAGTGAGAGGTGGCAGAGCGGGCACGGGGTCACGATCGCGTCCGCGCCGGCCTCCTTGGCCTGCTCGATCGGCTGGATCAGCTCGCCAAGCGCGGTGTCCTCGCGCGCCTGGATGATCGGGAAGCCGCAGCACTTGATCTTCGCCGGGTAGTCGATCGGGTCGCCGCCGCAGGCGGTGATGATGCGCTCGAGCGAGTCGGGCTTGTCCGGATCGTCGAACCCCATCAGCTTCGACGGCCGGAGGATCTGGCAGCCGTAGAACGGCGCGATCTTGAGCCCGCGGAGCCCCTTGTGCGCGACGTCCTGCAGGCTGGCGAAGCTCTCGCCGGCGACGAGCCAGAGGAAGTGGACGCAGTCGACGTCGCGCTCGTAGCGCGGCGCACCGACCCGCTCCAGGTTGTCGTTCACGCGCTCTCGCAGCGCCGGGTCGTTGAGGAGCTGGTAGTTCGCCTGTCGGAGGTTGAGCGTGCACACGTTGCAGACGGTCATCAACCTGTCCGAGCCGGTCGCGGCGGCATACGAGAGGATCCGCGCATTGAGATGCAGGTAGTAGTCGGGCTCCGCCTCGTGGATGTCGCCTGCGCCGCAGCACGTGACGGACTCGAGCTCGATCAGCTCGTAGCCGACCTTCGGCGCGAGCGCGCGGGTCGAGGTGTCGAGCTCCTTGGCGGAGAGGCTGGCGAGGCAGCCCTTGTAGTAGGCGATCTGCTTCACGCGGCGGGCTCCTCGTCGTCGGGGAGATACGGCTTCGGGAAGGACCGGGGGTCGTCGTACGGGTGGCTCGGGCCTTCGACGGCGTCGCTCTCGTGGTCGAGCTGCCGGAGCGCCTTCTCGCCCTGGACGATCCCGGCGGCGCCCGTGCGCCCTTGCACCTGTACGAGGTCGTAGAGGCCGCGCGACTCGCCCACGTCCGCCGCGACGTGCGGTGGGAACGGGGGCGGCACCTTGCCGCGCGGCAGGAGCGACATCGCGAACTTGATCTCCTTGATCGCCTTCACGACGCCCTGCGTCTTCGGTACGAGCTCGGTCTCGCGGAGCCACCCGGTCGTCTTCGCGGAGGTGACGAACCACTTCGCATGCTTCGCGCCCATGTCGCGATCGATGCCGGCCTTCAGCGCCTCCGCGCCGAGCTTCGCGATCGCGTCGCGGGGATCCACGTTCTTCGGGCAGCGCTCATTGCAGAAATAGCAGCGGGTGCAGTCCCAGATCCCATGCTCTTCGCTGTATCGCTCGAGCCGCTCGATCGTCCTACCGTCGCGGGCGTCGCCCACGAAGCGAAAGCCCTTGGCGAGCGCTGCCGGGCCGAGGAAGTCCGGGTCGGACTCCATGGAGTTGCACTCGGAGACACAACAGCCGCAGTTGATGCAGAGCGACTCCTTGTGGATCACGTCCATCCGCTCCTGCGAGACGACGTTCTCGCCGTCGGTGGCGCGGTCGAGGCGCGGCTCGAGGTACGGCTGGATCGCCTGCATCTTCTGCCAGAACGGATCCATGTCGACGACGAGATCCTTGAGGATCGGCAGGTTCCCCATCGCCGAGATCACGGGGACATGGCCGTCTGCCGCGATGTCCGCGATGCGGGTCTTGCAGGCGAGCACGGCGCCCCCGTCGACCCGCATCCCGCACGAGCCGCAGATCATCATGCGGCAGCTCTTGCGGTAGGCGAGCGTGCCGTCGACCCGGTCCTTGACGACGTCGAGCGTGTCGAGCAGCGTCGCCTCGTCGGAGACGTCGACCTCGTACGGCCGCAGCGCGCGCTCGCCCGTCGTCGCGTCGTAGCGCCAGATCTTCAGCTCGACCTTCACGCTGCTCCGTTCCGGCTGTTGTCAGGGGCGGCTCCGTCGGGGCACCCCAACCCACCACCCACTGTCAATTCTATCGACGTCGTTGCCGAAGAAAGCAACGAAACCGGTTCAACTCTGTGCCAACTCTGCGCCATCAGTACGTCCTCACCGTGGGCTCCCACTTCGTTACGCGGACGTCGCGGTAGGAGAGCCGCGGCGCACCGTCCACCCATTCGCTGATCGAATGCTTCATGAAGTTCTCGTCGTCGCGCTCCGGGAAGTCGGTCGGGCGCGAGTGTGCACCGCGGGACTCCTGGCGGGCGAGCCCCGCCTGCAGCATGCACGCGGCAAGGTCGAGCAGGTACCCGAGCTCGATCGCCTGCGTCAGGTCGTTGTTGAAGATCGTGCCTTTGTCCTCCACGACCACCCCGCGGGCGTAGCGACGACGGAGGTCGTCGATGATGCCGATCTGCGCCTGCATCCGGTCCGGGTACCGGAACACGCCGAAGTTGTCGAGCATCGTCTGGCCGAGCTCGTCGCGGATCTGCCAGGGACGCTCGCCGCTCCCGACGTCGAGAAGCCCCTTCACCCACGCCTCTGCGTCGCTCCGGGCAGCGTCTCCTGCGCCGTTGGTCGTCGCAGCGACACGATCGAGTGCGTACCCGGCGGCATGACGGCCCGACCGGCGCCCGAACGTGATCGTCTCCATCAGCGAGTTGCCGCCGAGCCGGTTCGCCCCGTGAACGGAGACGCATGCGACCTCACCTGCGGCGTAGAGCCCCTCGAGCGCGGTCCGGCCCCACTCGTCGGTCTCCACGCCGCCCATGTGGTAGTGCGCGCCCGGCCGCACCGGGATCGGCTCGAGGATCGGGTCGACCCCTGCGTACGTCATCGCGAGCTCGCGGGAACCGGGGAGCTTCGAGAGGATCTTTTCGGGGCCGAGATGCCTGAGGTCGAGCATCACCGAGCCGTTCACGCCCCGGCCCGCCTCGATTTCCGTGGTCTCGGAGCGAGATACGACATCGCGCGAGGCGAGCTCGAGCGCGTTCGGCGCGTAGCGCTTCATAAAGCGCTCTCCCTCCTTGTTGAGGAGATAGCCGCCTTCGCCGCGGCAACCCTCGGTGATCAGGATCCCCGACGGGTACATCGTCGTCGGGTGGAACTGCATGAACTCCATGTCCTTGAGCGGCAGGCCCGCTCTGAGCGCCATCGCCATCCCGTCGCCCGTGCACGCGTATGCGTTCGTGGTCGCGCGGTACAGCCGCCCGGCGCCGCCGGTGGCGAGGATCGTCGCGGAGCCGGTGACGAGCTTCACGCCGCCGTGCAGGAGGTCCCAGCAGACCACGCCGACGCAGCGGCCGCCGTCCTCGACGAGCCGGAACGCGAAGTACTCCTCGAACACCACGAGTCCCTGCTCGATGCGCTTGCTGAGCTGCTCGTACAGCACCTGGATCAGTACGTGCCCGGTGATGTCGGCCGAGAAGACGGTGCGCGGCGAGCCGGCAGCACCGAACGGCCGCTGGTCGAGCTTCCCCTCGGCGTTCCGGGAGAACACGCAACCCCAGTGCTCGAGCTGGTAGATGTCGGCCGGCGCCTCCTGGCAGAAGACCTCGATCGCGTCCTGGTCGCCGATGTAGTCAGACCCCTTGACGGTGTCGAACGCGTGGATCTCGGGGCTGTCCTCGGCCTTGTTGCCGAGCGCCGCGTTGATCCCGCCTTCTGCAGCCCCGGAGTGGCTGCGAGTCGGATGGAGCTTCGAGACGACCGCCACGCGGGCGCCTGCGTCATGGGCCTCGATCGCGGCGCGCATGCCGGCGCAGCCGGCGCCGACGACGAGCACGTCGAAAGGCGAGTCCATCGCTTGGAACCTATCGAAAGGGCGTCTTTCCGGTCCCGGTGAAGAGGGCCTGGACCGGTCTTGGGAGGCGGTGCACGAGCCCCCCAAGACCGATTTGGCTCTATCCAGGCGGTGTCACTTCGTGATCTTCTTGACGACCTCGACGGACGCCTCACCGCAGCCCGACGCGTTGAAGTCGTTGTTCTCGTCACCGAGGTACGAGCTAGTCCAGTTCCACGTCCCCTCGCGTTGCTTGGGCACGACGAAGCCGGTCGCAGTCGTCGCGGTCGAGTCGTTGACCTCAGCCTCCTCGATGTAAACCGGAACCCCGGCGCAGCTCGGGTCCTCCGGCGCGAAGAGCCTGAACTGCACCCGCCCTCCGGGGCGGTAGCCGTCCCGCAAAGCGACGCGGGCCCGGAGAACGTCTCCCTTGCGGGCGATTGTCGGGATCGAGACCGGCGCAAGCGTCGGCGACGCTTTCGCCACCACCAGGAGCGTCTCGTCGCAACCCGTCGAAGCCGGGTCGTTCCACTGGTCGCCCGGGTACGAGGCCCTCACTCGCCACGTGCCGACGCTGGTCGGCGTGAGCAGCGCTTCGGCCCTGCCGTTGACGTTCAGGTCTCGGGTCTCGGTGTCGGCGGCCGTCGTGCAACCCGGGTCGTCGGGCGCGAACAGGCTCAACTGGATCGTCCCGCCAGGTTGATAGCCGTTCGAGACGAGGCCCTCCGTGAGGACGGCGCTCCCGACTACAACAGGCGACTCGGCAACGCCTGCCGTGACGGTGGGTGTCGCTTTGACCACGGTCATCTGCGCCTGGTCACAGGCTGTCGTAAGGGGCAGGTTGCGGACGTCCCCCGGATACGCGAGTTGCCATCGCCACGTGCCCAGAGCCTCTACTACGCCCAGAGTGACGAGCTGGTTGAGCGCCGACTGGCCGTCGAATGGGATGCTCGTGGAGAACGTCGGCGTCCCGCCGCATGCCGCGTCGGCGGGACCGAACAGGCTGACCGTCGCGGCACCGCTGGGCTGGTACCCCTGGATGAACATGCGGGCCTCTGGAATCGAGCCGATCGGAAACTGCGAGGTGAAGGGAGAGACCAAGATGAAGCCGGACATTGCCGCCCGAGAGACGGTCACGGGCGCGTCGTTGCATCCGCTTCTCACGGGCTCGTTCCTGGCGTCTCCCGAGTACTCGACGGTCCAGCGCCACGTGCCGACCACGTCAGGGATCGGCGCCCGCGCGAGGGAGTCGAAGCTGTAATAGGTGCGGCTCCCGGAGACGGCAACCGGGCCCTCGTACGTCGTCGACTCGCAGGTCGGGTCCCATGGCCCGGAGAGCCGAAACACGAGGGTTCCCGTGGGGTCGGCTCCTTCGAGTGTCGCGGTAGCGGCCAACACCGGGAACCCGATCGCTGTCTCATTCGGATGCTGCTCGATGGTGAGCGTCGGGGTCACACGATCGCACGGGCCGTACGGCCCATACGGCCCGTACTGGCAGTCTCCTGCGGCCATAGCCGGCGGTCCGCCGTCGAGCACGAGCGAACCCGCTGCCACCGCGAGCACGGCCGTGAGCAGCCACACGGCGGCGGTCCGCCACGGCGATCGAGGGACGCGAAACTCATCTGCGGCTTTCATGCTGTTGCCTCCTCCGTTGCATTCGACGGACGTCCGAGCGCCACCCCCGCACACCCGAGCGCGGTGAGCGTCACCACCGGCATCTCCCAGTCCCAGTCCAGCCCCGCGTGGACGACGAACACCGCGAACGCGGCGCCGGAGAGCGCAGAAATTGGGTCACCGCGCCAGCGGGCGGCGGCGATCAAAGGGACCGTGGCGATGGAAACGGCCAGGAGCAGCCCCACCGGCCCGAGTTCGCTAAGCGCCTCGACGTACAGGCTGTGCGCATCCCGGACGAAGAGCCCGTTCGGCCCGTGCTCGACCCAGGTGAGATGGAAGCTGCCGGCGCCCGTGCCGAGCACGGGATGCGCCCGTGCCCCCTCGAGTGCGACGGCCCAGTACGCAGTGCGATAGCTGGAGGTCGTCGAGATGGGTCGCGTCGCCGCGAGCGCGATGCCAACGACGAGCGCACCGCACGCCAGAGCGACGAGCATCCGTCTGGGCCAGACCCGATCGAGGCTCGGAAGGATTGCTGCGACGGCGAAGATCGCGATCGCGTCGACGGCCAGGCGGCCCCCTGCCGCACCAGTCGAGGCGACGATCGTCCAACCGAGACCTCCGATGAGCACGGGGACGACAGCGCGAAGCGCGCCCAGGGCGCGGTCGCCGGCCGGGCGGAGACACACCAGCGTGCAGAGCCCGACGGCGAGCGCGACCGCCGCGCCCCGGCTTCCGCTCAGGCCGAGGACGAGGACGAGCACGGCGGCCAGCCCCCGCGTGGCCCGCCTCGACGCGGCCTTGC
Organism: Gaiella sp.; assembly: GCA_035698545.1. GTDB lineage: Bacteria > Actinomycetota > Thermoleophilia > Gaiellales > Gaiellaceae > Gaiella. The sequence continues at coordinate 6,563 of DASSBV010000177.1, forward strand.
GGAGATCGAGCCCCGTCGTCAACACGACGCCGATCGCCATCAAGGCGCCGAGCGCGTTCGGATAGCCGACGGGCTCCTCGACGAGCGATCCGAAGAACGGGTCTACGACGTCACCCGAGCCCGCTTGGATCCCGATCGCCGTGACCGCGATCACCGCGATCCCGCCGAGCAGCCCGCGGAGCAGGGCCGCGCGACCGCGTTCATCCGCGACCGAAAGCACGGCCCCCAGCGCGCAGACGTAGAGAACGGCGCGGCGCGCGTCCTGCTCGACGAGGGCGCCCGGAACCGCCCAGATGAACGAGAGGGCTGTCCACGCGGCGAACGCGGCGAGGAGCCCGAGCGTGGCGAGCCCCGCTCGGGAGAGGTGTGACACCCCCCTCGTGAGCCCGGCGAGGCCAACGATCGCCACGAATGCGACGGTCAGCGGCGTGGCGGAGCGTCCGTAGTAGCCACCATCCGTGAGCCCGACCGAGAGAACGAGGAGGGCCGCCAGCCCGGCTGCGGCCATGTCGTGGATCCCGATCGCGGCCAACGAGCGGGGGATCTCCCGCGCCGGCGTCGTCGCGCTTCGGCACCTGAGCGCGTGGCTGGTCGCTGCCATACGGGCAGGGTCTCGGGGCCGACTCACGGGGCGCTCACGCCGCACTCATCGCCGACGTGAGCCGGCGATGGGGTCCCGATTTACGCCGCGCGCCAACCGGTCGACGGCCCAGGACCGGCCGATGCGGGCACGCAGCCGGTGAGCATCAGCTCCATCGTCGAAGCACCGTGCTCCTCGACCGTCGCGGAGACTGTGAGGGTGCCGGCCGCTCTGATGCCGTCGAACTCTCCGTCCGCAGCGCGAAGGTTCCACGAGCCGCCGCCCGTGAGCACACCTGTGCCGGAAATGCGACGGAGGCTGAGGCGCACGTCGATCCGCAGCTGTCCTCCGGCGGTGACGAGCCTCTGCGACCCCTCGACGACGTGGGGCTGGGTCGTGCCGCGGCACGCACGCCATGCCCAGGCGCCGGTGACCGTACCGGTGCCGGTGATCGCTCCCAACGCCTCGAAGGTTCCGCTTGCCGAGCCGGGAGACGTCGCCACGAGCCGCTCGGTGATCACCACTCCGGCCACGGAGTCCCGAGGTCCGTTCTCGGGCGTGGCTCGACGGCTGACCGGCATCTCGGCGCCTCCTCTCGCGGGACGGTGTCCCAGCGTCGGGGCACGTTCTCACGCCGCTCTCATCGCACGCTCATACCCCGTTTCCACGGTGGTATCGGGACGTGCGTCCTGTTACAAACGGCGGGTGGAGTATCGGATCCTCGGACCGCTCGAGGTCCGCGACGGCGACGGAGTCACGGTGCTCCCACGTCGTCGCGAGCGTGCCCTCCTGGCCGCACTGCTTCTGCGGCCCGGCGAGGTCGTCTCCACCGACCGGCTCGCGGACGCGATCTGGGGAGAGACGCCGCCGCGCACCGCCGTCGGCTCGCTCCAGAACGCCGTCTCGGAGCTGCGCAAAGCGCTCGGGCACGACGTCGTGATCACGCGTTCACCCGGCTACGCGCTCGTGATCGATCCGGAGGCGATCGACGCCGTACGGTTCGAGCGCGCGGTGACGCGCGCCGCGAGCATGGAACCGGCCGAGCGTGCGGAATCGCTCTCAGCCGCGCTCGCGCTCTGGCGCGGGCCGGCCCTCGCCGACCTCGCCGACGAGCCCTTCGCGGCGCACGAGGCGACGCGTCTCGACGAGCTACGGCTCGCTGCGACCGAGGAGCGCATCGCAGCCGACCTCGAGCTCGGCCGCGGTGCCGACCTGGTGGCGGAGCTCGAGGCCCAGGTCGCCGCGAATCCGCTCCGCGAGCGCCTGCGTGGCCTGCTCATGCTCGCGCTCTACCGCTCGGGTCGCCAGGCCGAGGCGCTCGAGGCGTATCAGGACGCCCGGCGGGCGCTCGTGGACGGCCTCGGCATCGATCCGTCTCCCGCGCTCCAAGAGCTCGAGAGGCGCGTGCTTCGGCAGGACCCGTCGTTGCTGGCAACCGAGCCGAGTGTGCGTGCAACGGCGCCCGTCGCGGGCGCCGTGCCGACGCGCAAGACCGTCACCGTGCTCGCCGCGGCGCTGGACGACGTGTCCGAGCTCGACCCCGAGCCTCTGCGCGATCGCATCGATCGATTTCTCGAGGCGGTGAGCGATGCGACGGGCAGGCACGGCGGCACGCTCGACCGCTTCCTCGGCTCCGACGCGGTGGCGGTCTTCGGCGTGCCGGTTGCACACGAGGACGACGCACTGCGAGCCGCCCGGGCGGCAGTCGAGCTGCGAGAGGCGCTCGCTGTCGAGGGGGACGCCGTGCGCGTCGGGCTGGCGACGGGCGAGGTGCTCGCGAGCACGGCCGACACGCCCGTCGTGGGCGACGTGGTCGCCGTCGCCGCCGTCTTGCGCGACGCCGCGCCTCGCGGGCGGATCCTCGCGGCCGAGGCGACGCACTCGCTCGTGCGCGATGCGGTGGCCGCCGGGGAGCCGATCACGGTCGGCGCCCGGAACCTCGCGGCACGATCGCTCGAGGCAGTACAGGGAGCGAAGGGCCGCGCCCGCCGCCTCGACACACCGTTCGTCGGCCGGACCGACGAGCTCGAGACGCTCAGAGACGCGCTCGCCGGCGCGACCGAGGACCGCCGCTGCGTCACGGTCACGGTGCTCGGAGACGCCGGGATTGGCAAGACGCGCCTCGTGGAAGAGCTCGCCGCGACGCTCGTGCGCGGCCGTGTGCTCGCGGGCCACTGTGCCCCGTACGGCGAAGGTGTGACCTTTCTGCCGCTGCTCGACCTCGTTCGTCGAGCCGCCGGCGACGTGACGGAGGACGCCGTGGCACGGCTGCTTCCCGACGACGACGACGGCCGGCTCGTAGCACAGCAGGTTGCGGCTCTCCACGATCGGGCGGAGACGGTGCCGCGCGGCGAGGCGTTCTGGGCCGTGCGCGTGCTGCTCGAGGCGCTCGCCGGAGACGACCCGCTCGTCGTCGTCTTCGACGACGTGCACTGGGCCGAACCGGCGCTGCTCGACCTCGTCGAGTACCTCGCCGAACGGGTCGTGGCGCCCGTGGTGCTCGTCTGTCTGGCGCGGCCCGAGCTCCTCGACGCTCGGCCCGGCTGGGCGGGCGCAGCGTCGGCGGTCAAGGCGATGCAACTTGGACCGTTGGCGCTCGAGGAGGCGCGGGCACTGCTCGACCGTCTCGACCGCGACCGGATGGAGGAGCGTGAGCGGTGGCGGCTCGTGGAGCGTGCCGGGGGCAATCCACTGCACCTGGAACAGCTCTACGCGTTCGTGGCGGACGAGGGCGGCGACCCCTCCTTCGCAGAGCTGCCGCCGACGGTGGAAGCGATCCTCCGCAGCCGCATCGACCTGCTCTCCCCCGACGCTCGCGAGACCCTGCAACGTGCCGCGGTAACGGGCCCCGACCCGACGCGCGGCATCGTCGTCGAGCTGTCCGAGCCTGGCGCGCCGGTCGACGCGGCGCTGCTCGAGCTCACGCGTCGTGGCCTGCTCCACCCGGAGCACAGGGAGGGCCCGGACGACGCCTACCGGTTCCACCACGCGCTTCTGCGGGACGTCGCGTACGGCTCGCTGCCGAAGGGCATCCGCGCCGTGCTGCACGAGCGTGCGGCGGCGTGGCTCGACAGGGGCGGCTCGGGCCCCGACGAGCTCGTCGGGTGGCATCTCGAGCAGGCGTACGACTATCGCTCCGAGCTGCACCCCGAGGATCCGGAGCTGGCGCTGCTCGCGGAGGCCGCAGGCAGCCGGCTCGCCAGGGCGGGGATCCGAGCCACCCAGGCCGTCGACGTCGCCGCGATCCCGCTTCTGCGACGTGCGGCCAGGCTGCTGCCGGCCGACCCGCGTCGCGCCGCCGTGCTCCTCGAGCTCGGGCCGTGGCTCCGCAGCACCGGCGATCACGCCGCTGCGACCGGCGCGTTCGACGAGGCCCTGGGCCTGTCGACCGCCCATGGCGCGGATGTGCTCGCGGCCCGCGCGCAGGTCGAGATCGCCTGGGACGAAGCGGCGTTCCGGACCCAGCGACCGATGCGCTCGCTCGAGGACCTGATCGTTGAGCGCCTGCCGATCATCGAAGCCGCCGGTGACGATCGCGGGTTGATGCGCGCCTGGCAGTTCCTCGGCACCACGCACCTCTACGACGTGCAGATGGCTGCGCTCGAGCACGCGGCGCGCCGCATGGCGGAGCACGCCCGACGGGCGGGCTGGCTTCCGTTCAACGCGATGAGCGAGATCGCCCAAGCGCTCGTGCACGGCCCGAAGCCGGCGCCTCGGGCGCTCCGCGAGGTACGCGCGCTGATGGAGGAGTGTCGCGACGCGCGCCACGGCTGGGCGGCCGTCGCGAGCCCTGCCGCGGTGCTTCACGCGATGAGCGACGAGCTGGAACCTGCCCAGGAGTTGCTCGCGCGTTCGCTCGAGATCCTGACGCTCTTCGACGATCAGCTGCGCATCAGGAAGAGCTGGATGCCGAATCGGCTCTCGGTTGCCAGGCTGCAGGGCGATCCGGAGCTCGTCCACTCCCTCCTCGCCGAGTGGCGTCGGCGGTTGACCGCAGCCGGCGACGACGCGTACCTGTCGACGGCGCTGGTCGAGCTGGCAGATCTGGTCGTCGAGACCTCCCCACGCCGTGCCAGGGCGCTCGTCGACGAGGCGGCCAAGCGCGCCTCGGCGGACGACCGGCTCGTGCAGGCGCTCATTCACACGGTTGCGGCGAAGGCAGCCGCCGCGGAAGGCGACGCACGGGAAGCCACGGCGCGGGTCGGGAACGCCACGACGATTCTCGTGACGTCGGACGCGCTCGCCGACCGCGCAAGGGTGGAACTGGGGCGAGCGCGTGTGCTGGAGCTGCTCGGCGAGAGCTTCGAGCCTGCGCTCGACGAGGCGGTCCGCCTCTTGCAGGCCAAGGGCAACGTTCGAGCGATTCGGGCGATCCACGCGGCCGGGACGTCGGCGCTCACATGACGAGAGGCCCTGGCCGGGCCTCTCGCATCTGTTGCCAGGTGGAAGAGCTACGCCCGCCCACCGCCACCATCGCCGTGCGGCATCTCTCACACCTCCCTCCGTGACCTCGTGTCGAGGCCACGGTTGGAGGCGCCGCCAATTGTCCGGCAATGACCGGCTCACGATTCGCTAACGGGATCGTGTGACCGCACGCACACAACGCCGCGGGTGCGGTTCTCTATCGGCCCGTGCGGAGCGGGCCGACGAACTCTGTGGATCAGCCGACCGGGCCGGCTGCGGCGACCGCAGGGTCGGCGTCTGTCGCGAAGCGCTTCTCGAAGTTGGCGCGGAACATCGCGGCGAGCTCCTGCGCCTTCGCGTCGTAGGCGGCCGGATCGGCCCACGTACCCCGGGGGTCGAGGAGCTTGGTGTCGACGCCGGGCACGGCGGTCGGCACCTCGAT